>JAPOLY010000006.1 GCA_029976805.1 bacterium | reverse complement strand
CCGTGAAGGGTCAGGGTGCCATTCTGTGCATTGAGTTGGAAAGCACCGATGGGAGCGTCGTCCGTGGGACTGGACCAGACCTCGACTGCACCGGAACCGGGCAGTTGCAGGGGCACCATCCAGAATTGTTCAAGGGGATCCAATTCGATGCTTGCACTGGGGTATTCAAAGGCCGGGGGGGCTGCGGGAACGATGATTTGCAGGGAAGAAGATGATGACTCGATGGGGAACTGGGTCGTGATGGTGTGATTCGTCACGGAATCCGCATAGAGCGGAGCCCCATAGAGGCGACCACTCGCGGGATTGAGAACGAGCCCATCCGGAAGGGGTGGATCGATGGAGTACTGATAGGGAAGACAGATGTTGCCTTCGGGGAGGATCGGAATCAGCGGATCGATGACGATTCCGGCTTCCGCGATGAGAAGGGTCAGCGGGTACTGCGGGGGGTAGACCGTCTCCGGTGAAGTTTCACAGGGATCCTCGATGGGCACCACCTCACCGGGAGCGGGACCTTCAAAGCGACTGCCCTGTTGGCAAGACACCAGGACCAACAGACCCAGTATCGTCAAAAGACCCACGATCCGTGATGATGGACAGCGGCGCTTCATTCCCGGGGCCGGTCGATTTCGTAGGTCTGGTCAGTGGTGCAGTATCCGGTTCCACCCAGGCGTCCCACCGCACCGAGTTTGGCCGCGTCGGGAAGATCACCCTCAAGGACATCTTCCGCAACGTGAACGCGGACCACTTCCAGCAGGAAGAGGTCCACGGGAGTGCGGCCCACTTCCTGATGGTGAACCCGCCGGGCTTCAAGGGCGATGGCCGCTTCAGCAACACGGGGGGGAGCAACTTCGAGGGCGGGCTCGGTGGCGATTTGCAGGTGATCAATTTCACTTTGATCCGGATCGAGCCCTGCACTGCTGGCGACCATCCACTGTTCATTTTCCCGGGTGGAGATGTGGATCACCGCTTCACCCGATTCGAGAATGTTGCGAGCAGTATCCTTGTGGGAGCCATCGCGGCGACGGCCCACACTGAGCATGACGGTCCAGGGATCACTGCTGACTCCGCCAAAGAAGCTGAAGGGTGCGAGATTGGTGACGCCCTCGGCAGAGATCGTCGAAGTCCAGGCGATGGGGCGCGGGACGACGCAAGCGGTCATCAGGTGATAGCGACCCGCCTTGTCGAGATCTTCCGGTCGCCACTGACGCATCGATCGGGACATGATTTCTCTCCTCCTCCATCCGGATGGTGACTTCAGAGGAGTTCCGGGGCAAGGAGGAAAAGGAATCCTCTCCCGCAGGTGACCGCTTTCTCTTCCCGTCGTCGGCGATAGCATGGAAACTGAAACCTGAAAGGGAAGACCCGTGATCTATCTCGACCATGCCGCCACTGCCTATCCCCGTCATCCCGGAGTGGCCGAGGCGATGATGCAGGCATTGGAAGTGGCCGGCAGTGTCGGTCGCGGGGGGCACGCCGGGGCTCGGGTTGCCGGAGATCTGGTCGGCGATTGTCGCGGACGTCTGGCAGATTTGCTGGGTGCTGTCGATGAACAACGGATCAGTCTCTTCCCTTCTTCCACGCTGGCGCTCTCGACGCTGATCTCCGACCTGTTGAGGGGTTCGGAGAGTGATTCCCACCTCTACATGGGAGTCCTCGAGCACAACGCGGTCTGGCGACCCGCGGTGAGAAGTGGGGGAGAGGATCGGGTGCGCTTTCTGCCCTCCGATGCCGACGGCCGCGTGATCCCGGAAAAACTCGGGGAGCTCGATGCATCCAGAGTTCTCGGTGTCGTACTCCAGCACGCCAGCAATGTCACCGGCATTTTACAACCGGTGGAAGAGGTCGGGGCGTGGTGCCACCAACATGGCATCCCCTTCATCGTCGATGGCGCACAGGCTGCTGGTCTGGTTCCCTTTTCCGTTTCCCGTTGTCCGGGACTGAAGGCCTACACCATGGCCGGGCACAAGCATCTGGGAGGTCCTCCCGGCATCGGTCCCTGTTGGATGGCTCCCGGTTATGAACCGGAGCCGTTGTGGATTGGCGGTAATGGCATCGACAGTGCCTTACCCAAAGTTCCCGAATCGGGCCCGGGTCGTTTTGAATCGGGGACACCGAATCTTCCCGGTATCGCCGGTCTCGCCAAAGCCCTCGAATTTTTCGATGACCATGCCGTCAGTGATCGCTTCAGTGCCGGTCATGCCCAACGACAGAAGTGGGTCGAAGCACTGCGAGACATCCCAGGGGTTGAGATCCCTGGCGAGACGGGGACTGCTCCCCGAACTCCGGTGATCCCCCTGCATGTTTCCGGAAAGCCTCCTGAAGAGCTGGCCGCAGAATTGGATGCCCGTCTGGGAGTGCGTTGCCGTTCCGGATTACAGTGTGCTCCACTGGCTCATCAACATCTGGGAACCCTCGAAGCGGGGGGGACGCTGCGTATCGCTCCCGGTGAGGAGACGAAGGCGGACGTCATCGACCCGGTGTGTTCTGCGCTGGAGGAGTTGGCTTCCGCAAACGGGTCGTAGGCATCCCGCGCGACAGAATGGGCGGGAAAGAAAGAGAATGAGCGAGGGGGGAATCGAACCCCCACCCCTTGCGGGACCAGAACCTAAATCTGGCGCGTCTGCCAGTTCCGCCACCCGCCCATACTGTCGAACCGTAACCCGTTCCGGGATCCCCGGCAATCGGACCCGTCACCGCCTCAGGGGCGTCGGAATCCCTCCAGATCGCCTTCCTCAGCCAATTTCAGGGAAATTTCGGAGAATCCTCCAGTCAGACCCCTCAACGGCCGATGTCATCCCTATCAGAAGAGCCCCCGAAAGGCATGGAAGACGATGTTGAACGACGATCAGCGCCAGAAAGTGGAAATCCGTCAGTTGGCGGGTGAACTCTCCGGGATCATGGATCGCTTGCACCAGCTGCACGAGGAGTTGGGCCAGGTGATGGTCGATCTGGACGAGGCCCGCATGCAGGCCGATTACGACGCCGTCGCCCAGCACGGGAACCGTGAGTACCGTATTCTCTCGCGCTTGATCGATGAGGAGCGCCAGCGCCTGATCATCGGTGAGGAACTCGGTGATGCTCTCGGTCTCGATGTGCCTTCCGAGTGGACGGTAGAGGATCTGGTTCCACACGTGGACGAAGATGTGGCTCTGCGGTTCCGTTACCTGCGCGATGAACTGCGTCAGCAGTCCTGTGAACTGCGCGCACAGAATCGTCTTTCCGAAATGCTTCATGGCCAGGTGTTCGAGCATGTCGAAGTCTACCTGAGTCCGGGGACCCGCAGTTGGGTCGAGCAGTCAGAAGCATCTGTTCAGGAAGATGACACCTACGACCAGGGCTTTACCCTCTAGGCTTTCCTTCGGATTTAAAAAACCGGTCCGACAGGAATCCTGATCCGGATTCCACAGGATAAAGCCGGAAGACCATCCTTCATGCCAGCGATTTTCAGGATCCCTGATTTGCAGGACCTTTTCGGCCATGCCGGAAGGGGGATCCGATGTCGTTTCGTCTCTTCGTTTTCGATCTCGATGAAACCCTGTGGTGCGTCGATCAGGTGGGAGTCGATCCTTTCGAGGGCCCCTTTGAGCTCGAGGGCTCCCATCTTGCACGCAGCGAGAAGTCCACGGTTGAACTCAGACCGGGGATTCGCAGGTTGTTGCGTGCGATCCACCGAAGCGGAGGTCTCGTCTCTCTGGTTTGCCGATCCCAGGAGGAGACGTGCAACGAAGTCCTCGAAATCTTCGGAATTCGCGACCGCTTTTTTTATCCCCGCTATGGATTACAGGAAAAGGGCGAAGCGATCCTCGAGATCCTTGCCGAGATTCACAAGAGGCTTGGAGTGGTGATCTCACCCAAAGAAGTACTTCTGGTGGATGACGCGGTAGCCAATCTGGTTGAGGCCAAACGGGTGGGGGCCCGGGCCCTGCTCTACGGTCGTGATATCCGAAACCTGTCAGAACTGCAGAAGTGGGTCACGTAACACTCGGGAACACTTGATTTTAGACCACTCTTTCTTTCATCCTGTAGCACTCGAAGAGGCCCTGTGATGGGTCTGTTTTGCTGAAAGGAAGAGTCCCTCCATGTCGACGGAACTCCCAGTCGATTCTCCGGCACCGACTCGTTCGCCGGGAAATCTGGCACCCCTCATCGAAGCCAACGGCTTGCGTCGCACCTTTGGTGCGACCCTGGCGGTGGACGATGTCTCCTTCAATGTTCACCGCGGAGAAATTCTCGGTTTCCTCGGCCCCAATGGAGCCGGCAAGAGTACGACCCTGAGAATGATCACTGGACTGATTGCCCCCGATCGCGGTGAAGCCCGCATCAAGGGGACTGAAATCAGTGAGAATCCGCAGAGTGCCCGTCAGGGATTCGGTTTCCTTCCCGAGAGCATTCCACTCTACGATGAGATGGAAGTGATCGATTACCTGCGCTTCATCGGCGGAGCCCGCGGGTTGTCGGGCCGGGATCTTGAAGACCGGATCGCCAGCCTGGCTGATCGGCTCAGTCTCAGTCCGATGTTGCGCCGTCGCTGCGGAACTCTTTCAAAGGGTTTCCGTCAGCGGGTCGGTCTTGCTCAGGCACTGATCCATGATCCGGAAGTGGTGATTCTAGATGAGCCGACGAATGGACTGGATCCACGTCAGATCATCGAGGTCAGGGATCTGATCACGGACCTCGCCAAGGAGAGGGCGATCATCTTCAGTACTCATATTCTTCAGGAGATCGCAGCCATCTGTACTCGCATCATCGTCATCAACTCAGGGCGTCTCATCGCAGATGGCACCCCTGAAGAGTTGACGGGAGATGACCAGGGAGGTTGGCAAGTCGTGACTGCGGGCAAGGCCCTCGACGACGACGCCTGTGGAAATCTGGGTCTCGGCCAGGGAATCTCCGGAGCACCGGGAGAAACGGTGCACGCATGGAATGGCGAGGGAACTCCTGACATTGCTGGGCTGACTTCGGGGATTGAATCCGCAGGAGGCATGCTGATCAGTGTCGAGAGATCCCGTGAAACACTGGAGCAAGTGTATCTGCGCCTGACCGGTGCGAGAGGAGGTCAGCGATGAGTTCGATTCTGGTAGTCATGCGACGGGAATGTGGAGCCTACTTTCACACCCCCATCGCGTGGATCTTTATCGCCCTGCAAATGGCGATCATGTCCTTCTTCTTTTTCCAGTACTCGCCTTTCTTCATCATTGAGAGTGCCGACATGCGAGTCTGGTTCGGATTGACCCCCTTCATGATGATGGTGTTCGCTCCGGCGGTCACGATGCGCCTCTGGTCCGAGGAGATTCGAACCGGCAGTACGGAAGTCTTGCTGTCATTGCCGGTGGAGTCCCGTGATCTGGTCATCGGGAAATGGTTGGCCGCTGTTATCGTCCTGCTCGCCAGTGTCGCTGCAAGCCTCGGTATTCCTGCGACTCTGGGTTGGCTTGCGTCCAGTCCTGTCGATTGGGGACCGATCATCGGCGGATACATCGGCACTGTTCTCGCGGGCATGATGTTTCTTGCACTCGGCTGTTGGGTCTCTGCCCTTTCCAGCAATCAGGTCGTCTCCCTTTTGGTGGGCGTGACGGTCGGCATCCTGCTGGTGTTGGCCCTCAGTCCTGATTTCGCGTCCTACGTCTCCTCTTCACAGCCAGTCTTGGCAAGGGTGATTGAATCTCTGGGAGTTCAATCGCATTTCCAGGCCATAGAACGGGGAGTGCTCGCATTGAGCGACGTCGTCTATTTCCTTTCTGGCACCACACTCTTCCTGACACTGTGCGTGTTTCAGGTCGAGTTGAGAAAGCAGTAGGGGGAAACATGGTCGAAAGAAAAAGACAATTTCTGGTGCGCTGGATCATCTTCATCATCGTGCTCGTCGTGTTGTTGGTCCTCGTTAATGGTGTCTCGCGGGAGTTTGATCGACGTCTTGATCTGACCGCCGCCGGCACCCACACCATCAGCCCGGAGACCGGCAACATTCTGTCGAGGCTTCAGGAGCCGGTGATCCTTGAGTACTGGGTCAGTGAAAAATTGCCGTCCGGGCTGCAAAATCTTCGTCGTGATACCGTGGATTATCTCGATGAGTTCCAGCGGGCTGCTGCCGATGCCGGTGGGCGCATCGAGGTCAAGGTGATCGACCCCGCTCGTGTGATTGAGCAGTACGTCAAGGAGCAAGCGGGAGAAGGGGAAGAAGAAGAGCCGGATCCGATGGCAGCCTTCATGGGTGGCCCCACTTCACCGGCGGACACCAAGAAAGCGGAGTTGGCCCAGCAGGGAATCCCTGAGCTTCAGGGACGTTCCATCAAGGAAGACGGCATCGAAGTCGTGCCCTTCTTCAGTGCCATCGTGCTCAAATATCTCGATCGTGAATCGGAGGGGATTCCGGTCCATACCACCCTTGAGGGTCTTGAGTACGAACTGGTCAGCCGCATCGCCAAGCTCACCCTCGAAAGCAAACCGGTGCTGGCTTTCTATCAGGGCCGAGCGGATGACATGATCACCCAGGGGCCGGATGGCTCGCCCTTGCCGGCTCCCATGAGTCGTTTTGACCCCTTGCTGGATGCATTGGGAGACCGCTTTGAAGTGCGCAAGATTTTGCTCACGGAAGAGTCCCTGATTCCCGATGAGGCCCAGTTGTTGATCATCGCTGAACCGGACGGGACGACTCCGCGTCAGCGTTATGAAATCGAGAGCTCGATTCGTTCCGGCAGACCGGCAATGATTCTCGCCTCGACCACCTCGGGCAGCATGGATCGCGGCTTCCAACTGACGCCGTTGAATCCCGGCTTCTCCGAGAGCTTTGGAAAATGGGGCATCGACATCCAGCCGAACATGATCGTTTCCAGTCAACGCCAGTGTGGAAGCATCGAAACGGTGACCGAAGGTCCACTCGGCATGCGCATGCGCATCCCGCAGCCGTTCCCGGTCAGCCCGGGAGCCGCCGGAAACAACCTGGATGGCACCTCTCCCTTCACTCGCGGATTGCAAGCGTTGGTGTTCCCCTTCGCCAGTCCGTTGATCATCAATGAAGCGGTGGCAGAAGCGGCGGGAGTCAAGATTACACCTCTGGCCAAGTCGGACAGCGATGCGTGGCTGACTCCCTTTGGGCCGGCAGTCACGGCACCGATGGTGACCCCGCCTAAGGATCCGGGGATGCAGAAGAGCCGGGTGCTGGCGTTGGTTGCAGAGGCTGAGTTTCCTTCCAGCTTTGAAGTCGGCTCAAAGATTCCTTCGTGGGATCCGACTCTCGAGGTCGCAGGGGGAGAAGATGGAGCACCCCTGGTGGAAGCATCGGAGTCGGTCGAATCCCGGATTCTGCTGATCGCTTCAGCTGACATGGCCAAGTACACCTCCCTGAATATGTATCGCCAGAATGTGGGCTTCCTCATGGGTTCCATCGAAGCGCTCGCCCTCGACCCGGATCTGGCCAAGATCCGTGGCAAGGTTCAATTGGCGAGTGCCCTTCGGGAGACGACCCGGGATGAACGAACTCTGGTGACCTACGGCAACATGGCCGGTGTCCCACTGCTATTGCTGGTGATCTATGGGTTGATCTCTGCAAGTCGTCGTTCCGGTGCACGTCATCACGAGGCGTTGCACATGCTCAAGGTTCCTGCCGATGCAGGCGAGAAGAAGGAGGCCAGTTGAAAGGCAACAGTCTCACGGTCATGGTCCTGTTGATCCTCGCAGCCGGAGGATTGCTCTTCGTCAATCAGCAGGAGGACTACACCGCGATCGAGGAAACCCCGGTTGAGTTGAACCGCTTTGCAGGGATCAATCCCGAGATGATTGATGCCATCGAGTTTCAGAAAGGGGGGGAGTCCTATCAGATCCGACGCAAGGGACGTGAGTGGTTCCTGCCCAATCTGTGGGATTCCGCTGCCGATCGGGATGAGGTGATTCGTTTTCTCGATGATCTCAAGACGGTTTCCGGAGCCGAGAAACGCGGGGAAAGCGCCGCCAGTCACAAGACTTTTGAAGTCGATGCCGAACAGGGAATTCGTATCACCCTCAAGGATATGGATATGGCTCCCTTTATCGATCTGGTAGTCGGCAAGGCGGATGGAACCGGCCGCAACTTCATCCGCATGGCGGATCAGGATCGGGTCTTCAGCATTTTGCCGAATCTCAAGCGCAGACCGGCCCTGGGGGGGGACACCTTTTCCGCCCAACAATGGTTTCACAAGGTGCTCTTTCAACTGCCCGGGGATGCGGAAGCCCGTGAAGTGATCCTGACCAGGGGTGACGAGCGCATCGTTCTTGAGTGGGTGCCGGGTGCTCCTGCTGAGACGGCGACGGGAGAGTCGGGAGAACTGGTCAAGTCGGGGACCGACCCCGAGTGGTGGATCCGTGAACCGGAAAATGTCCGCGCGGATACCAACACGGTTCGGGGACTGCTCTCTTCGCTGAAAAACGTCCGTTGCGAAGCGCCGATGGATCCCGCGGATGCGGCAGGAGCGGGTCTGGAGGAGCCGTCTGCCTCCATCGAAGTCGTCTTGGTCGATGACTCGCGCATCATTCTCGATTTTGGTGCGGTTCAGCCCCTTCCTCTGGGAGGAGAGGGTGTCTCCGCCAGACTACGGGGGGATGAGCGGATTGTGGTCTGTAGCGACTGGGTTCGCGACGGTCTGATCAAGGGTCTTGAGGAACTCAAGGCGGTCGAGCCCACGATTCCGGCTCCCACCCCTGTTGCTCCCACCCCCATACCAGTGCCGATTCCTGCAGAAGAAGGCTAGGGGCATGGAATGACCCTCCATCCGGGTTTACCCTGCGAGTCAGGGAAATCCCGGATGGAGGCATTTTGGCAAAACTCTATTTCAGGCATGGGACGGTTGGCAGCGCCAAGACCCTCAATCTCCTTGCCGTTGCCCACAACTATGAACGTCAGGGAAAACGCATCGTTGTCATCAAACCCGGTTTTGATGATCGATACGGTGAAAAGGACGTTGCCTCCAGAGCGGGATTGACCCGTGAAGCCCACATGGTCATCGGTGATGGCGATCGGATTGAAATCGAAGATTTCGATGGGGTTCACTGTGTCCTCGTCGATGAGGTCCAATTTTTCCATCCCCAGCACATCGACCAACTCAGGGATGTGGTCGACCAGAAAAGGGTGCCGGTGATCTGCTACGGATTGCGCAGCGATTTCCGAACCCAACTGTTCCCGGGGAGTCGTCGCCTTTTGGAGTTGGCGGATTCCATCGAAGAAGTCAAAACGACCTGCCACCAGTGCAACAGCAAAGCCATCTTCAATCTCAAATCCATCGGTGGTGTGGCCTATCTGGATGGACCAAGTCAGCAGGTCGGAGGGGATGAAACCTTCCAGCCCGTTTGTTCGGTGCACTTTACGGAACAATTGTCACTCGGATCCTATGAGGAACTGGGTGGCCGCAGTGGAACTTCCGATTCACAACGGGAGCAAGACATGGAGTTGGCATGACCACCGAAAACGTGACCGAAACCGAACATGAAGCCATCACCGATCTGCGTGAGCACCTGAGAAAGATTGCCCTCATCAGCCATGCCTCGACGGTGCTCTCCTGGGATCAGGAAACCCATATGCCATCGAGTGGTGGGGGAGTGCGGGCTGAAGCTCTCGGCGAGCTGGCGGGGATTGCCCATGAACGATCCCAGCAACCGGCCCTCGGAGAATGTATCGAAAGAGCAGAGGAAGCGGCTTTTTCTTCCGGGGACGAGACTCTTCAGGCGCTGGTGCGTGAGGTTCGCCATGACTATGAGCGATCCCTGAGAATTCCTGTGCAGCATGCAACCGAATCTGCAGAAGTGAATTCAAAGTCCATCATGGCTTGGCAAGCGGCGCGGGAGCAGGACGATTTCTCCGCCTTTGAACCGATGCTGTCGCGACAGATTGAACTTCAGAAAGCAGAAGCAGAATACCTGCGCGATGATGAAGACTGTCTCTATGACGTACTGATGAACAAATACGAGCGTGGCATGACCAGTGCAAACTTCAGTGAGATTTGTCGTCAGGTCGTTCCCGGACTCAAGGAGATCATCGATCGGGTCGTTGCTCGTGCACTGCCGGAGCCAGAGTTTTTCCGAGGACCCTGGGAAAAGAACAAGCAGCTGGAGTTCTCCAAAGAGGTGGCCACCCAATTGGGATATGACCTCGACAAGGGAGGGCTCGATCTGACGTCTCACCCCTTCTGTACCTCCCCCGTGGCACCCTTTGATGTAAGGATCACGACCCGGGTCTACGAAGACAACTTCACGAGTAACCTTTACGGAGTGATTCATGAGGCCGGTCACGCCATGTACGAACAGGGTTTTGAAGAAAAGTGGGTACACACGCCCCTCTGCGACGCGATTTCACTGGGAATCCACGAATCGCAATCACGATTTTGGGAAAATGACATCGGCAGGACAGAAGCATTCTGGGTTCACTTCCTGCCACTGATGAAGAAGTACTTCCCAAGGATTCTCGAAGACGTGAGCGCGAATGACATGGCTCTCGCGGTAAATCCTGTAAAGCCGTCACTGATTCGAGTGGATGCGGATGAGGTCACCTATGGTCTGCATATCGCACTCCGTTTTGAAGTGGAACAGGCCCTCTTCAGCGGGGATTTGCAAGTGGCCGATCTGCCCTCCGCGTGGAATGAAAAGATGGAGTCGTACCTTGGACTGACTCCGCCCAATTTCAAGGATGGTGTGCTGCAGGATATCCACTGGAGCTTCGGTGCCTTTGGATATTTCCCCACCTACCTCTTGGGATCGCTCTACTCTGCCCAGTTCCATCAGGCGATTTCTGAAGAGATCGACATCGATCAGGAAGTGGCCGCCGGGCGTTTCGGGGAAATCCTCGACTGGCTGCGGGAGCGGATTCACCGGCCGGGACGGCAGTTCATGCCCCTCGACCTGCTCGAGAGAGCGGTGGGCAAGGGACTCGATCCCGCCATCTTTGTGGATCACCTCGATCGTAAAGTCCAATCCATCCATGGAGTCTGATCCACGTTGCTGTCGCTGCTGAATCGATATGTCGACTGGCTTCACTTGCAATGGCCAGGGGGATCGGAAGAACCGCTTCCCCGGGTGGAGGCTGATTTCTCGACCGACGTTCCCGGTCTCTTCGTGGTGGGTGAGCTGACGGGAATCCCGCTGCTCAAACATGCGGTCGATTCGGGGGCCCGCGTGGCCCGTCGTCTCCTCCCGGAGTGTGAACAGAGTCCGGAGGGAATCGTTCCGCTGGTGATCGTCGGCGGAGGTGTCTCCGGTCTTTCAGCGGCGGTGGAAGCGCGTCGTCTCGGGATCGATTTTCAGTGGTTTGAAGCCGCCCGCATGTTGGAGACGGTGGAGAACTATCCCATCGGAAAGCCGATCTTCACCGATCCTCCGGGGCATTCTCCCCAATCCACCCTCGAACTTCCTTCTGAGGCGGGACTCAGTCGTGAAGGGCTGCTGGAATCTCTGCAAAAGCAGGCGCTGGATCGGGATCTGAAACCGCAGTTGGCAATTCTTGATTCGATTCAGCGGAAGGGCGAAAGCCTGCAACTGAATTGGAGTCATGGGGAATCAATTCGCGCACATCGCGTCGTTCTTGCACTCGGGCGCAGTGGTGAACACCGCCGTCTGGAAGTGCCCGGTGAAGACCTGGATCACGTCAGTCCCATCTGCCATGACCCGGGGGCTTACCGGGACCGGGATGTTCTCGTCGTTGGTGGTGGGGACAGTGCCTGTGAAGTGGCAATCGCTTTGGCAGAAGGGGGAGCGAAAGTTCATCTCTCCCATCGGTCACCGACCCTCAAGAGCGCCTCTGCGACACAACAGCAGCGGGTGGCGAATGTCACAGCTAGGGGATCCCTCACCGTTTTGCCAGAGACCACCATCCAGAAAATCGGGGAATCAGAAGTTGAGTTGATGGGGACAGACAGAAAACGAATTACCCTTCCTGCCACCTCCGTCTTCACCCTGATCGGGCGCAAACCTCCCGTCGAATTGTTACGACGCTGCGGATTGAAGATGCACGGAGACCGGGGTGCGTTCTGGTGGGCTTCCCTGGTGGGCTGCATGGTCTTCTTCTTTTTGCTCTACCATTGGAAACGCACCGGAGTGGCGATTCCCATCGCTGAGAAGTGGCGATCCATCGGCGGCTTCCCCGCGGGTCTGGACCGTTGGTGGAGTGAGTGGTTTCCGCAGGGAAGCAGTCTTCTGGGGTCTTTGACTCCGGCGATGGACCAGCCCGGGTTCTGGTACAGTCTTCTCTATACTTTGCTGGTTTTGATTTTCGGTTTGCGCCGAATGCGCAAGAGGCCGTCCCCCTACATTCGCAGACAGACCTGGTGCCTGTTTTGGATTCAGGCGATCCCCCTGTTTCTGTTGCCGTATTGGATTCTGCCCTGGTTGGGCACGCAGGGAATCTTCGATGCAGGGGTTGGGCAATCCGTGGCGGACGCACTCTTTCCGTTCTCAGGGGATAGTCGGGAGTATTGGCGTGCGTTCGGTTTGATCCTCGCCTGGCCTCTCTTCTTCTGGAACATCTTTACTGACCAGCCACTGATCGTCTGGTGTGTGATTTCAGTGATTCAGACCTTTGTCCTGTTGCCTTGGGCGATTCATCGGTGGGGCAAGGGAGTCTACTGCGGTTGGATTTGTTCCTGCGGTGCGCTGGCAGAAACACTCGGCGATGATCACCGGCACAAGATGCCAAGGGGGGATCGGCCGAAAAGTTGGAATCTCATCGGTCAGGGGATGCTCCTGCTGTGTCTGTTGATGTTGGTGGGAAGAGTCATGTCATGGACTCTTCCGGAGTCGACCATCGGTCAGTGGGGACAAGCTTTGGCTCTCGGAATTCAAAAGGGCATTCCACTGATCAATTATGAATGGTTTGTGGATCTGTTTCTCTCGGGGATTCTGGGAGTCGGTCTTTATTGGCATTTTTCGGGCAGAACCTGGTGCCGCTTCGTTTGTCCGCTTGCCGCCCTCATGAACATCTATGCCCGATTTTCCCGCTTTCGGATCTTCGCTGACAAATCCCGCTGTATCTCGTGCAACGTTTGCACCACCCAATGTCATCAAGGCATCGACGTCATGACCTTTGCTCGCCAGGGACTTCCCATGGCCGACCCCCAATGTGTTCGTTGTGGTGCCTGTGTCCACGATTGCCCTACGGATGTTCTCCGGTTTGGGAAAATGGGACGGGACGGGGTGACGGTGGAACTCGATCTGCTGAATCCCCGTTCCGGAGTGTCGAGCAGATCTGCGGATCAGGAGAGCTGATTCAGGTTTCGTCTCTGGCTCCGTCAAAGGGAACCGGAAGACCGTTATCGTCGAGACCCCACCCGGCATAGCGGCCGTTTCTCCCGGCCTTCTTCAAATGTTTCTCTTTCCGCCGGTCGAATCGCAGAACCCCATCGATCACCTGTCGCATGAATTTTTTGCGAGCGGCCCTGCGATCGGTGAAGGAAGTGGAGCGGGGTGCGAACTCGGCTTGTCCATCAGCCCAACGCTGACCGCCAGCATCGAGAAATGCCATGAGAGCCCGCAACTTTATCTTGGGTGAAATCGTTGACGGCAAATGTCCAACCTGGGAGAGGGAATAGATCACCTGATCGGTGAAGGAATCCCCTTCGGTAAAGCGCTGGAGCCGGGCTTCGTCGAGATCGACCAGATGGAACTGCCAGGGACCATGGGTCGGACCCGTGATGAGTACATTGTTGGGAGACAGGTCCCGGGTGGTCATGCCCGCAGCGAACAACTGATACAACTGTGGACCGATCCACTCGGCAAAGGACCGCTCCCAGCGATCGTCATCGGACTGTTGCAGTTGGCGGGCATGCCAATGGTGAAGGGGTTCTCCGGGAATCCAGGTTGTGATCAGCCTTGCCTGGCGACGATTTTCGCTACGGCAAAGGACTCTGGGCAAAGGCAGTGCTCTCTTTTTTCCCTCAAGCATCGCCTTCCATGATCTGCGAACCCGCCCCCAGCGCATGAAAGCCGGCAGCCAGCTCACAGCAGTCCCGTGAATCGACTTTTTGGTGACACGGTAGACTTTGCGGGCGTAGGAGATCCCTTCGAATCGGACCTCTTCCAACCGTCCCCGTCGGCCCTCAGCAATGACGCGCTGGGCAGGAGTGTCCAGCAGTTGATGAGCCAGTCGGGAATCGATATCGGGAGCAACAAAGATGTTCCCGTGGACGGGTGAAGTATCCCGTGGCAATCTGGCCCCCTGCCAAGGTGTGACTTTAAAATCCAATCTCCCCAGGGATGATATCGGGGAGCCTCAGTCGGGCAAGTGAGGCCACAGCCTGCCCTTTTGAGTGACGTTGACTGAAGAGGGGTAAGCGAATGTTACAGATCCATGTCAAAGAGCATCCGTTGCTCGATGCCGCGGGGGTGGTGATTGAGCTTCCCGGTCCGCAAGGAGAAGAGAGTCCTCCCTGGTTGCAGGAGATGATTTCAGCCGAGTTTCCCTGTGATCCGATGACGGAAGAGTTGCGCAAGGCGGTCCGTTCCCTGCTTCGACATGGGGGGTATCGGCCGGCTGGAAGGGGCAAGCCTTCCAGTGAGTGGCTTCAGAAAGCAGCAGCCGAGGGCAAACTGACGTCCATTTATCCTCTGGTTGATCTCGGTAATTCGGCCTCCAGAATCTCCGGCTTGCCACTCAGCGTGGTCGATCTGGACCGGGTGGAAGGAGAGCTTTCCATCGGCATGGGGGAATCGGGGCAGAAATATGTTTTCAACGCTTCGGGCCAGGAGATCGATATCGCAGGCCTGATCTGCCTCGCGGATTCGCTGGGGCCCTGTGCCAATGCCGTCAAAGACTCCCAGAGAACGAAAACTGCCCCCCAGACCCGTCGTTGCCTGATCCAGTTATGGGGCACTCTGGAGGCCCCTGAGGTCACCCGGAGACTCCTCAAACAGGTCTCGGAGGCAGGGGAGCGCTTGGGAGGTCGACTCGAAGGTGTGGAATTCCTTCCTCAATAACGGCTGGAATCAGTGCCAAGGGACCCCAATCGGTTCTAAAATAGGGACAATGGTGTCCATACCCCTGAGTGATCAAGAGGGAAGATCCAGTCCAGATCGACCTTTCGGGACACCTGAGTTTTGATGGGAGCCGTCGATGGCATTTGCCACAGTCGAGGAATTGGTACAGGAGATCGCCAAGGGGCGCATGGTCATTTTGATCGATGCCCCGGATCGCGAAAATGAGGGTGACATCGTCATGGCGGCAGAGTTGGTCACCGACGAACACATCAAGTTTTGCGCCCTCGAGGGGCGAGGCCTGATCTGTGCACCGATGGCCGCCGAGTTCTGTGAGAGACTCGATCTTCCGCCGATGAGCGACCGCCCGACCCTGCCCGGGGAGTGTGCGTTCACTGTTTCGGTGGATGCTTCCGAAGGCATCACTACCGGGATCAGCGCTGCAGACCGTGCTCATACGGCTCGTCTTCTTGCCGATCCCAACGCCCGGCCGGATCAGTTCAATCGTCCCGGTCACCTCTTCCCCCTCAAAGCCAAGCCTGGGGGAGTACTTCGCCGCACAGGACACACCGAGGCTTCGGTCGATCTGGCGCGCATGGCCGGCTTGCAGCCCGCGGCCATCATCTGCGAGGTGATGAATGACGATGGCACCATGGCCCGTCTTCCCGAGCTGGAGGTCTTTGCAGAGAAACATGGACTGTTGTTGGGGACCATCGACAGCCTTGTGGAGTACCGCCGCGAGCGTGAGACGATTGAAGAAGCCGCACCAGAAGTTCCGGTCAGGCTCAGTGCTGCCCACTTGCCCACTCCCTATGGAGTCTTTGAGTTGGAGTGCTGGAAGACCGCTGACGATGACCCGGTGACCGTGCTGCGCATGGGGGATCTGAGTGAAGGGGACAATGATCCTCTCGTCCGGGTGCACAGTGCATGCATGACAGGGGATGTTTTTGGATCCCTGCGTTGTGACTGTGGAATGCAGTTGGATCACTCCCTCAAGATGATCGGTGCCAAAGAGCGTGGCGCCTTGATCTACCTTCCCCAGGAGGGACGCGGAATCGGCCTCGCCAAAAAGATTGAGGCCTACCACCTGATGGAATCCGAGGGGATGGACACCGTTGAAGCCAATGAACACATGGGCTTCGAGGCAGACCTGCGCGAATACTCAGCTGCGGCAAAGATCCTCAGGGCGTTGTCCGTGAAGCAGGTGCGTCTGCTGACCAACAATCCCGGCAAGGTCGAGGGATTGGAAGAGAATGGTGTTCAGGTCACCCAGAGAGTCCCGTTGGAGTTGGGGGTCGGACCTGTGAACATCAACTATTTGAAAACGAAGAAGACCAAATTTGGTCACACCTTTGAAACGATCTGATTCGAGAGGATCGTTCGAAAATGGGTGAGACCGATCACGCGTAACTCTTCAATCAAAGGAGCGGGCCCGCAGGGGATTACCCTGCGGGCCCTTTTTATTTCGCTTTGTTCTGGCGAGAATCAGTTACAGGTACCGGTGTTGTAATCACTGCAATCCAGACTGTCGGGATTGCCATTGTCCGGATCGACGCCACAAGTGGTGGGTCCCGGAGCGGCGGGAGGAGTTCCGCCACCGAAGATGTAACTGAGAGTGGAGATCGCATCCGAAATGTCGATGGTGCCGTCGTCATTGGTGTCGATGGCGTCCAGGCATACCATGGGGATTCCCTGGAAAAGGTATGACAGGGTTCCGATAGCGTCGGAGATATCCACCAGAGTATCGGAGTTGACGTCACCTCTGCGGAAGCGCTCAGGAAGGCACTCAAGGGTGCAGCCCATTCCGGCAAGACTCTCACCACACTCACCGATTCCGGAGATTTCGAGGGTGTAGGGGGTCATTTCAGCGGGAAGGACGTAGGTGGTGGTGGAATCAGTTCCGGCGAGAGTCGCCACCAGCTGGCCGTCCACACGCAGTTCCAGTGCCTGGTAGTTGGGGCTGTTGTTGATCCAGCTCAGGGTCGCGGTGCAGGTCTCGTGATCGATGGAACAGGACAGATCAGAGATCGGAGCGTTCGCCGGAGTGGTGTTGCAAGTGTAGGAAGTCGAGGTGGCAGAGGAGTTCTGGCCATTGCTGGTTCCGTACACTTCGACGTTGGTCGGAGCACCGTCATTCAGATTGAGAGCGAGACTCTGGGTGTCGCCCGCGTAAGAAGACGAAATTCCGTCGACGGTGACAATCACCGAGTCGTAGCTTCCACCATTGGTCCAGGAAACCGTTCCGCTGCAGGTACAGGCGTCATCGACGACGACCTGAAGTCCGGAGGGAGCCGGGGTTTCGATAGTCACGGATCCGTGCTCAAGGATCGGACTCTGGGAAACACCACTGACCGAGATCACACAGAGGACCGGAGGAGATCCGAGAGTGTTGGTGAAGGTCAATCCTGAGATTTGGGAAGGCTGAGCGGTCGGCAAGACCGAAAGCTCGAGGCGAGCGACGCTGAAGTCTTCTCCGGCAGGAATCGAAAGCAGGGGAGGAGAAAGGCTGACGATGGCGCCGACCGTCACTCCGCCACTACCGGCAGGCTCGGAGGAGAAGAAGTATTCCGCACCCTGACCATTGCGAAGGGCCTGAAGATTGGCACCCTGAATGACAGTGTTGAGAGTCAGCAGGGTCGGGTCGTAGGTGAGACCAAACTGGAATCCCTGTGCGGGATCCGGCTGGTTGGCCATCAGAATGTCCGCAGCCAGCGTTCCACCGGGGAGACTGCTGGTATTGGGAGCACTCAGTTTGTAATTGGTCTGTGCATCCGCAGTGGGGGCAAGCACGCAAAGCAGTGCCATGAACAGACCAAGATAGGTACGAAGGGACATGGATGGGATTCCTTTCTCGCCGTTGGGCCAAGCCGTGGGACTGGGCCTGAATCTGACCCGATCAAAAATCGGGACAGGGTCGTCTTCCTGTATGTAAATACATTCTATTGATTAACAAAGTGTTGTGTAGTGTTCAGGTTGGAATATTTTTGTAAGCGTTTCCGTTGGGGACAAAACCCGACTAAATTGCCTGATATGACATTCATCCACGGGAGGCATCACCTTTTGAAGAGCATCGAATCCGGTTGTTTTCGGCAAAAATTGGGCAGATCACTGACGCGGGGCAGGACTCGGGTTCTGCAGATCAATCTGGGCCGAGTCTGTAATCAGTCGTGTCGTCACTGTCATGTCGGTGCCGGTCCGACGAGATCTGAAAGGCTGTCAGAAGAGGGGGTCGAAGGTTGTCTGTCGCTGATGGACAGACTGCCTCATTTGCAAGTGGTCGATTTGACCGGGGGAGCGCCAGAGTTGCATTCCAGATTTCGGGATCTGGTCGTTCAGGCGAGAGCCCGTGGTCTGGAAGTGATCGACCGTTGCAATCTGACAATTCTGGAAGAGAAGGGGCAGGAATCCCTGGCAGAATTCCTCGCTCAACAGGGAGTTCATGTCGTCGCCAGCTTGCCCTGTTATTCCCGAGACAATGTGGATCGCCAAAGAGGTGAAGGTGTTTTTGAGACCAGCATTCGCGGCCTGAAACGACTGAACCACCTCGGCTATGGGGCCGCCGAGGGAAGATCAGATCACGAATCCAACCTGCAACTCGATCTGGTGTTCAATCCCGGAGGGGCGACTCTGCCACCCGCAGCCCATGTGTTGGAAGAAGACTACCGCAGGGTTCTGAAGCAGGACCTGGGCATCGTTTTCGACCGACTGATCACCATCACCAACATGCCTATCTCCCGTTTTCTGGGTCAGCTGCGGAAGGAAGGCAAGGAGCAGGAGTACCGACAGTTGCTGGAACAGTCTTTCAATGAGGCCACGCTTCCCGGCCTCATGTGTCGAGACACCCTGTCCGTCGAATACACCGGCAGATTACATGATTGCGATTTCAATCAGATGCTGTCGATGGGGCTGACTGCAGATTCGGAGAGTGGAGAGGTTCCCGATTTGTGGACGGTGACCGAGGAACAGCTGAGGGATCGGGAAATCGCCACGGGACAGCACTGCTATGGCTGCACCGCCGGTCAGGGATCCTCCTGCGGCGGGAGCCTGGTGGAGGCCCCCGCCGCAGGATAGACAAATCCCTAGTTCGGAATCACGATGGTGCTGCCAACCGTCATCTGGCTTGGGTCCGCAAGGGTTCCGCGGTTGGCGGAGAGAAGGTCAGGATAACGATGACCGTCTCCATAAAAGCGCACTGCCAATGACCACAGGGTGTCCCCCTTGCGTATCTGGTAAGTCATGGGGGCCTGTGCGATCGCTTCGGAAATGACAGGTTCGATGGGGTCCGGATCTGTCACCGGAGTTTCCAGTACCTCGGTGACAGTGGTGTTGTCACTGACACCGGCCCAGGGATCGAACTCATCATCCGTCAGTGCGAAATCTGTCGTTTCGACCGAACCCAGAGGAATCGGGATCACCATCAGCGGGTAGAGGGTTTTCTGGCCGTCCACCTCTCGATAGCGCCAGAAGGGGAAGAACCAATTGCTGCGGCCCTCGCTTCCCTGGGAAGTGGTTGCCCGGCTTTCGGTTCTGCCTGCGATCCACAGTGGTCCGGCCGTGACTCTTTCTTCGCCCACCTTTTGACCGCCGACATGCTGTGAGGTGGTCATATCATAGGAGAGGAGTCCGCCCAGAGTGGCCATTCCCCTTCGTTCCTCATTTTCGACATACCAGCTGCCCGTCATCATCGCGCCCACATCCGCGGGGGTCATCGATTCATCCTGGGAGATGCTTTCTCCACGGGGAGCAGGAGCGCTGCTGCAACCGATGATCGGCAGGAGGAGCAGCCCAGCAATCCACGCCAGCGACACAGGGATCCACGACAGCAACTGAGGGCCATCAGATCTGCAGGCTGAAGCATGAGCACACCCCCGGGGGGAGGTGGTTGGTTTTTGGTGAAGCACGACGAAGCCCCTTCCCGGGCCAGGATCGCGCGGCGTAAGGAGATGTTAGGAAATTCAGCCTTTTCTGGCAAGAGCACCCGAGAGCAGGGCCATCGGGATCAACAACAGGAGTGCTGAAGCCAAATAGGGCGCAGAAGAACCCATTTGCCAATAGAGGATGGCGGCAGCGAAGGGGCCGATCGCCCGGGAAAGACTGCCCAACGAGCGGAAGACCCCCAATGCGGCTCCCTGTTCCCCACTGGAAACATTGCTGCTGACAATGGTCGACAGCATCGGCATCGCCATCGCCGAACCGGCACTCAGGGGAAGGAGTGAGGCCCAGAGGTGCCAATCCTCGCGGGTCCAGGCGATACCGACGAGGCCGAGTGCCACCAGAACCATTCCCCGAATCGCCGTCTTCTCCGGTCCCCAGGAGTGGGCGAGTCTGCGGGTCAGGCCCCCCTGAACGAGGGCGAGGATGAGACCGATGACGACAAACATCGTGGCGGTTTCTGTCGTTCCAAAGTCGAGTCTTTGACGCACCAGAAATGCCAGTGTGAATTCCATGCCGCTGAATGCGAGCAGGTAAACAAGATTGGCCATGTTGGTGTTGCGCACGGTGTTGCCCCAGCGGCCTCCGAGTGAGACGGACCATTGAATCGGTCTGGGTTCCGTTGACGGGGGACGCGTCTCAGGCAGTGCCTTGAAAACCCACAACAGGTTGATGAAGTGAAGCAACACCACACCCAGTGCCGCCACCGTGAAGGGGGTAAAGGCGAGTCCACCGAAGAGAGGGAGTGAGCCGAGGTGGGAGAGGTCAAAGAGAGACAGGTATCCACCGATTGCGGGACCGAGAATGAACCCGAGACCAAAGGCAGCGCCGACGAGACCCATACCCCGTGCGCGTTCTTTTCCGGGAGTCACATCCGCCACCGCAGCGGTGGCGGTCGCGATGTTGCCACCGGCCGCTCCTGAGAGTATGCGCGACAGGACCAGTATCAGAAAAGTACCGCTGAAGGCCCACAACAGGGCTGCGAGCATATTGATGCCGATCGTCAGCAGCAGGACGGGTCGTCGACCAATACGGTCGGAAAGACTGCCCCAGAAAGGGCTCATCAAAAACTGTAACAGGGAATAAAGGGATCCCAGCACTCCGCCGAAGAGGGTGATCAGTCGCGGGTCATCCAACCCGATCTCCGGCGAAAGGGACTGCAGGAAACTGAGCAGGCCCTTGAGCAGATCATCATCGGGATACGAGTCGAGGATCGCAGGGAACAGGGGGAAGATGATGGAGAATCCGACCAGATCGAGAAACAGGGTCAGCAATACAGCACCGAGGGGACGGCGATTCCCCGCAGAGTCTGCTGATTTTCCCTGCTCCGGTGGCGGAGTGTTTTCCCCTGCCTGAGATGGCATCCCCGTCGTCCCTTCCCGGGGGGGTGGAGACCCCCGGCTCTTCATTTGAGTTGACGACAGCCTAACCAATGATTCGGCAATTTCACGGAGGATTCAGTTCCGGCGAAAAGAAGCTGGAAAAAATCTTCTCCGCCCGCCGCATCATTTCACCGGATCGGGGATTCGACTATGCTGGAGGTGCGCCTTGAGATCTGAGGGATTTATTGGAAACGGATGAACCGATGAGCAGTGGTTCGGACCCCACACGCCAGACCCAGCCTGCCGCCATTCCCGGAGACTCCTCCGCGGTGGAAGAGCAGATTCGCCCGGGTGACCTGACGGAATTTGTCGGTCAGGGAGCCGTGGTGGATAATCTCAAGGTCTATTTGGAGGCGGCCAAAAAGAGGGGCGATTCCCTGGATCACACCCTTTTCTCCGGAATGCCGGGATTGGGGAAGACGACACTCTCGAGTCTGATTGCCGCTCAAATGGGCGTCAATTTCCGGGCGACCAGTGGTCCGGTACTCGACAAGGCCAAGGATCTCGTCGGTCTTTTGACAGAGCTTCAGGAGGGGGATGTCCTCTTTATCGATGAAGTTCACCGCGTCAGCCGGGTGGTCGAAGAGTACCTCTACACCGCCATGGAGGATTTCCAGATCGATATTCTGATCGACTCGGGCCCCAATGCCCGATCGATGCGGATTCACCTGCCAAAATTCACCCTGGTCGCCGCGACTACCCGGGAAGGCAATCTCACTTCTCCATTCCGTGCCCGGTTTGGCATCCATGAGAAGCTGGAACCCTACGAGGTGGAGGATCTGATCCGGATCCTCGAACGCAGTGCGAGAATTCTGGGTGTTGAAATCGATCAAGAGGGCGCACGTGTGTTGGCCAGTCGTTGTCGGGGAACTCCACGCATCGCCAATCGATATCTGCGCAGGGTTCGTGATTTCGCCGACGTCGATGGAAGCAACAGGATCGATGAAGAGTGTGCCCGTGCGGCACTGGATCGTCTGGGTGTGGATCCATTTGGTCTCGATACTGTGGACAGAAAGATCCTCGAAGTGGTGGCCAGAGCGGATGGAACTCCTGTCGGAGTCAAAACCATCGCTGTCACTGTCGGTGAGGAAGAGCGGACCATCGAGGATGTCCATGAGCCTTATCTGATCCGTGCCGGTTTCATTGAGAAAACCACCCGCGGAAGAGTCCTCGGTCCCGCGGCTGACAAAGTGGTGGACGGCGCCACGGGCGGACGTCAGCAGGGTTCCCTCGATCTGGAGGATTCCGTTTGAGGGTTACTGCTGCGTGCCGGTTCATGCTTCTTCTGGGAATGTTTTCGGGACTGTTCCCGAACGAACCCTCTTTGGGGCTTTCCCCAGCTCTCAACTCAGAGACAGCGTTCAATTCCTCAACAGCAGGCCTTGCGGAGACGGGGGAAGATGGACCGATGGTCGGCATCCGATTTGCCACCGGCCAATGGGACATGACCTTTGCCACCAAAGCGGGGGAAAAGATTCGCCTGCAGACCAAGACCGAACAGTGGTCCCTGCCTTCACCCATCGTTGTTCAGGCCCGTGAGGGTGTCATCAAGGTTTCTGGTCGGAGTTTTGATACGGAGATCCGGTTCCATGCCGAGTCGGGAGCTCTCTTTTGTGAAGGGATGGAGCTCGCCGGAAAGATAGAGTGCTGGAAGAATGCCAATGAAGGTTGGGATCTGTTCGAGCGGACTTCGCTGGAAAAGTATCTTCCGGGTGTTGTCGACAAAGAAGTCTCGGCGAACTCCTTTCCCATGGCGGCTCTGAAAGCTCAAGCGGTTGCCGCGAGAACCTACGCCCTCTTCCAGATTCTGACACGTCCCGGTAGACGCTGGCATGTCCACTCTTCGACGCGCAGTCAGGTCTACCAGGGTGTGGGGGGCATTGATCCGAAGATCCTGGAAGCGGTCGAAGAAACCCGTGGCCAGGCTCTGATGACCGGCGGTGCTGTCTTCGAATGTTTCTTTCATTCCACCTGTGGGGGAGTGACCTGTTCCGGAGAAACGGGGTACAACCTGATTCCCATGAGTGCTCTCAGCAGTGTCGATTGCGATGGTTGCAGGAAGGCCCCCTTCTATCGCTGGAAACTCGAACTGGCTGAACCGGTCTTGAGGTCGGCGGTCGCACGGGTGGCAGGGCAAAGCGGCATCCGTGTAGGGACGATTCGCCAGGTCATTCCCGTGGACGTGTCTGATTCCGGATACGTGCCCTATTTGCGAATCGTTCACGACGGGGGGTCTCTGGAGATCAATACCCGTCGATTGCGAGCGAGCCTGGGGAAACTGACGCCCAAAGTGACCTTGCGCTCGTCCGCCTTCGAAGTCTCCCTTGAAAAGAAGAGGTTTGTCTTCCATGGCCGCGGTTGGGGACACGGGGTTGGCATGTGCCAGCACGGAGCCAAGGGTTATGCCAAGTCCAAGACTTATGAGCAGATTCTCCAGCATTACTACCGCGGGACTGAATTGAGGACTTTGTGGTGAATTCGGAAGTAATGGCCCGTCACCCCATGACGGAGGGCTTCGATTTCAAAGTCGAAGCGTCCTGCGACTCCGCCCGCGCCGGTCTGCTGACGACTCCGCGCGGGAAGATTCAGACTCCGGTCTTCATGCCGGTGGGAACCCAGGCAACGGTCAAGGGAGTGACCCCTGATCAGCTCACCGATTGTGGAACACAGATCATCCTCTCCAACACTTACCATCTCGCGGTAAGGCCCGGAGTGGATACGGTCAGAAAATTGGGTGGTCTGCATCAGGTGATGGGTTGGGATCGACCGATTCTGACAGACTCCGGTGGGTTCCAGGTTTTCTCCCTCGGTCATCGCAACCGAATCAGTGAGCAGGGCGTGGAGTTCCGCAACCACATCGATGGCAGTCCTTTGTTGCTGACACCCGAATCGGTTCTCGACATTCAGGCACAACTGGGTTCGACGATTGCCATGATTCTCGATGAATGTCCGGCAGGCGGAGTCTCGCGAGACGAGGTCGCAAAGGCGGTGGTCAGAACTCATCGGTGGGCCTTGCGTGCCCACGAACATCGCCAGCGACTCGAGTTGTTTGAACCGATGGCGGTGTTTGGAATCATGCAGGGGGGAACCCATGAAGATCTGCGCAGGGAATCGGCACAGCAACTTCTGGAGTTGCCATTCGATGCCTACGCCGTCGGTGGGGTGAGTGTCGGTGAGGGCAGAGATGCTCTGCTGTCGACCATCGGGATCAGTGCACCGATGCTTCCTTTCGATCGGCCCCGTTATCTGATGGGGGTGGGGGGACTGGAGGAATTCGTCGTTGCTGTCGATCAGGGGATCGACATGTTTGACTGTGTCATCCCGACCCGAAATGCTCGCAACGCGAGCCTGTTCCTGAGTGATGGAAGCAGTCTCAACATGAAAAATGCCCGCCACAAACAGGATGCGGGTCCCATTGAGGAGGGGTGCGATTGCTACGCCTGCCAGAAATACAGCCGTGGAACCCTGCACCATCTGTACCAGCGCAAAGAGATTCTCGCCTACACACTGGGTTCCCTGCACAACATTCGGGTCTTTCATCGCTTTCTTGAAAAGGCCCGTAAAGCGATCATATCCGGCGATTGGAGCCGATTCAGGGACCAGTTCCTGGGGGCATTATCCTCCCGGTCCGGTTGAATCCCGAGGGCCATCGGACTAAGATCCGCAACTTGGCTGATGGGCACACCTTGCGGTTTTACCGGCCGTAAGAAAGGGCCCCATCCACGTCGACTTCAGCCCCTCCCGGGTGGGATGGAATTGAATCGGCGTGTCAGGGAGCAGGATGACCGATGACAACGTTTGTAAATGGAATCTTTGATGCCCTGATTTTCTGGGCCGCTGCAGCTGGGGGAAGTGCTCCCCAGCCTCCGGGGTTTTTGGACTTTCTCCCATTGATGGGAATCATCTTCTTCGTGATGTACCTCATGGTCATCCGGCCCCAGAGAAAGCAGATGCAAGAGCATGACAACCTGATCGCAGGGTTGTCCAAACATGATGAAGTCAGAACAGCCGGTGGAATCATCGGCAAGGTGGCATTGGTGGATCGGGATCATGGGCATGTGGTGCTGGTGATCGACGAGTCCAAGGGAGTTCGCATGAAGGTCGCCTTGACCTCTGTGTCGACGGTTAGCAGTGCCTCAGAAAACAAGGATACGCCTTCCAGCATTCAGGAAGAGGAAATCACAAAATGATGCAGAATTTCGGTAGGGGATTTGTTTTTATCGCCCTCCTCATTGCAGCCTGTGTTTGGGCCCTTCAGGACTACCAGAACGACATCAAGAAGGGCATCGATCTCGAGGGCGGTACTGAACTGCTTTACGAGATTCCCCTTGATCAGATCGATCCGAGTCAGAGATCGACTGTGGCCGCAGACATCAAGGACGTCATCTCTCGCCGTTTCGACAACTACGGTCTGAAAGAGATCAGTGTGGCCATCTCCGGCCGCAACCGACTGCTGATTCAGCTGCCGGGATCTGACAATGACGAACTGGAGCGACTGAAGGGGCAGATCGAGCGTGCCGGTGAGTTGAACTTCCAGCTCGTGGCACCCGATTCGGAGCAGACTGAAGCCAATATCGTCCGTATCGAGGCGGAAACGGTTCAGTATGAGCAGGCCCTCATCGCCTTCAACAGCATGTCCGATGCGGAACGTGGTTCACAAACGGCTCCCGAATCCCCGCGTCAGATTGTGGTTGAGCGTCCCAGTGCCGATGACACCCTGACCGCCGGCAAGGTGGTGGTGGAAAACCGTGCTCCGAATCTGGTCAGTGCCTCTCTTCTGAGCAACAGCTTCCCGACCACCAATGAAACGGGACAGCCTGCGGTGGGATTCGAGTTTGGTGGCAAGGGAGCGACCCTTTTCGCCGATATGACCGGCGAGAACATCAATCGCAGCATGGCCATCGTCCTCGATGGCAAGGCGAGCAGTATCGCAACCATCAATGCACGGATCTCCCGCAACGGAATCCTCGAGGGCAACTTTACCAACGATGAGGTGAACGACCTGGTCTCCATCCTGAGAGCAGGATCCCTGCCCGCGAAACCGTTCCTGGTCAATCAGCAAACGGTGGGAGCGCTGTTGGGTAAAGAGTCGGTCGATCGTGGAACCCAGGCGATGATCTTCGGATTGATGCTGGTGGCCATCTTCATGCTGCTCTACTACAGGGCGGCAGGAATCGTCGCAGATCTGTCCCTCATCATGAACCTGATGCTGGTGGTTACCCTGCTGATCATCTTCCGCAACACCCTGACCTTCCCGGGAATGGCGGGTCTGCTGTTGACGGTGGGTATGGCGGTCGATGCCAACATTCTGATCTTCGAACGAATCCGTGAAGAGAGGGATCGGGGCAAGGCATTGCCTGCTGCTTTCTCAGTAGGTTTCCAGAAAGCTTTCTGGACCATCTTCGATGCCAACCTGACGACGCTGATCACCGCTTTCGTGCTGTTCCAGTTCGGAACCGGTGCGGTCAAGGGCTTCGCCGTTGTACTCAGTATCGGTATTCTGACCTCCTTTTTCTCGACCGTCTTCTTCAGTCGCATGGTTCTTTCCTTCCTGATCTCGAAGGGAATTATCAGTGACCTGAGCATGGGCCGAATCATTCAGAAGCCGAATATCAACTTCATGGAGTTGCGTGAGGCGACCCGGGTTCTCTTCTGGGTCTTCGTGGTCGGTGGGATCGGCGTTCTCGGCTGGCGTGGTTCTGATGCCCTCGGTATCGACTTCACCGGTGGAACCCGCCTGACGGTCAATCTTTCCCAGCCGACTCAGGAATCGGAGATTCGCAAGATCATCACCGACGGAGTCGCAGCGGATCCGAATGCCTTCGAGTATGCGGATCTCCAGTTGCAGGCTGTGGGTGAACTCAGCGAGGCAGGAGCTGCCCGCTATTCGATCCGTACGAGTACCCTGATCGAAGGGGAAAAGCAGACGGAGCAGTTCAAGTCGCAACTGGAGAGTGTGATTGGTGCAGCCAACATTCTGGCTCCCAACGCGTTCACAGAAGTGAAGATCACCGACAATGTCCAGGATGGAATCAGCACCTACCTCTTCAATGCCAACGTTCACGTCATTAAGGGTCTTGGCACCACTGAAGACGTCGGAGTGACCAGCAGTTCTGTCAAGGATCGTCTGCTTGCAACCGATTTCCCGGTGGGAGAGATCCGCGAGATCAGTGGGGGACCCGGAGAATCAGCCGGCATCGTTTCCTTTGAACTGGTCAGTGATCCGCAACTGGATCAGGCAGCGGCCTTGGCATTGCAGTCCCAGTTGAGTCTGGCACTGAAGAATGTCGATGGACTCGATTTCTCGGAGCCCTTCCCGGAAGTCAGCAGTATCAGTGGCCGTGTTGCGAAGGACATGCAGGGGAACACCATCATCGCATTGATGATCAGTTTCCTGGCGATCATTTTCTACATCAGCATCCGCTTTGAGTTCAGTTACGGTGCCGCCGCGATTACGGCGCTGGTTCACGATATCTGCTTCACCCTCGGTGCATTGGCCCTGGGAGATTTCCTTCTGGGAGATGCGCTCTCCCTGAAGATCAACCTGCCGGTGGTCGCCGCATTGTTGACGGTGGTGGGATATTCCTTGAACGACACCATCGTTATCTTCGACCGGATTCGTGAAAATCTTCGCGATGCACGGCGGGATGCGGACTACGTCGAACTGGTCAACAAGTCCATCAACCAGACCCTGAGCCGCACGATTCTGACCTCATTGACCACCTTTGTCGTGGTCGTGATTCTGCTCGTCTTCGGCGGTGAAGCACTGCACTCCTTTGCCTTTGCCCTCTGCGTCGGTGTCCTCATCGGTACCTACTCCTCGATTTTCGTCGCCAGTCCGACCCTGATCCGACTTCAGGAAGCGGCACGTCGAAGAATCGAAAAAGCCCGTGTGGAGACCGCATTGGCCAAAAAGGCCTGATTTCGCATTTTCAGCAGAGTCACTTCAGGCCCGTACCCTTTTGGGGTGCGGGCCTGTTTTCTTGCCCTGGCAAAAGTGGACTCAAACCTCGTAAATCCCTTGTAAATCCGGTAACGGGTCGTGGCTTCACGATTTTTTCCGGGTTATCCTCCGGCAACGGCATTCAGCTCGCCCAATCTAACTTCGAGCTGGACGAGAATCCGCTCACCAGAGTGATCCAACAGGTCGGGGGACTTGCACTCTGGAAGGACGATTCGGGAACAGGGGGAACACACCATGAGTGGCATGGGAACAGGCACAAAAATCGGCTTCATTCTGATATCGATCCTCGTAGTGATCGTTATCGCGAACCTCTTGGATAACAAGGTTCAGGATGGTCCAAGCGGGGCAGAGCAGGTCACCGGAAGATCTACTTCCAACAAAACTTCCAAAGGCATCGGCAAGGTCAAATCGGTCCCTGCGGTGAACAAGGAATCAACTCGGCCTGTGGCGGGGACTTCAACCGGAAGGTTGCAGCGTCCTGTCAGAAATCAGAAGACTCCGCTCACTCCCTCCGGGAACAAGGTTGCAGTCACGGAATCCAACTCGGGCAACCCGCCAATTGCCGGGCAACCTCGCCGAGCGACGGCCCGTCTCGAAAGTGTGGATATCCAACGAACCACTGGAGTCCTGAGCAACGATCCTGTGGGACAGCGGACCTCCGAGGGGAATGTCTCTTCGATTCGCCGAAATACGACAACGCCTCCCAGACCGGTGGCTCCCAAGAGAGAGTTCAACAAAGTGGTCGTGGAAGAAGGGGACAGTCTCTGGAGGCTCGCTGAGCGTCACCTCGGTTCAGGAATCGCCTACAAGAGAATTATCGAGGCGAACAAGGGACTGACAGAGGACACGGTTCTTTCCGCCGGTCTCGTTCTGAAGATTCCGTTGGGAGTGGCAAAGAAGAGTGTTGCCGCTGCCGCCGCACCTGCTGTCGCACGCAGTGGGCGCAGTTACCAAATTCAGGATGGTGATTCTCTTTGGAGAATTGCCAGTGACCAGTTGGGAGACGGAACGCGCTGGAAAGAAATCGAGAGCGCCAATCCCGGGGTCAACCTTCAGGTCCTGAGTATCGGCAAGGTGATCCAGCTTCCGAAGCAGTGATCGAACGAGCGATTCAACAAAGTCATCCCTCAGGCCCGCAGTTCCAAAAACTGTGGGCCTGCCTTTTTTGTACCGGGTTCGGACTTTGAACGTGAATCACACGGTCGTTGGAGATCGGGTCTAGAGGAGACCCTCTGTTCAGGATTGGGGGGTCTGGCTCTGAAGGAACTCTTCGAGGGTGTGCTGTTCGAATTTCCTGAAACCGGTCAGTTTTCGGTGCTGCACCATACGGAAGTGGGGATCTTCTTCCAGCAGGCGATTCCACTCTGCCAGTTGTTCATTGCTCAGTTCCTGTACCTGGATATCACTACTAATCTCTTCAACCTGATTTCTCAGCTGATTCATCTGGTCAATTCGAGGAGCAGCAATCTGGTGAAAAAAAACCAGAGATAAACCGATGCAAGTGAGTTGTATCTGCAGGGTGTTGAACCCCAGATTCTTCAGTGGTGAAGAAGCCCATCGAATCATCGGTAATGTAAAAGCGTGTATGCGGGCAGTGATCGTTGCGAACAAAAGCTCCGAGCTCCTTACTCTGCTGGGCAGGCGGACGAATCCGACAGCCGCAGTAGATCAGGATTGGCTCAAAACTTCAAGGGTCCCAGAACTGCCGAGGAACCGAGCTCTTCTTCAATCCTCAGGAGCCGGTTGTATTTGGCATTTCGCTCCGATCGGCAAGGAGCCCCGGTCTTGATCCAACCGGCGCCGGTGGCCACTGCGAGATCAGCAATGAAGTCGTCCTCGGTCTCACCGGAGCGATGGGAAACGATGATCCGGAAGCCGGCTTCGGAGGCGATGTCGATGGCCTGCAGAGTTTCCGAGACGGTTCCGATCTGATTCAGTTTGACAAGAAGAGCACTGCCAGCACCCTCTGTTACCCCACGGTGAATCCGTTTGGGGTCGGTTGCAAACAGGTCATCTCCTACCATGCGGATCTGCGGAAGAGCAGCGGTCAATTGGCTCCAGCCGGACCAGTCCTCTTCATCGAGTCCGTCCTCGATACTGGTAAAGGGGAACTGGCTCGCCAACTGAACCCAATGGTCGACCATTTGGGAGGAGGTCAGGGATTCACCCGACCCTCCCATGCTGTAGCTGCCTCCCTGAAACAGTTCACTGGCAGCGACATCGAGCGCGAAGGTGAAATCACCATCATGGCCCAGGGTATAACCCGCTTCGCGAATGGCGGCGCTCAGTTCTTCCAGCACCTGTACGTCACTGTCAAAGTCGGGTGCGAATCCGCCCTCGTCACCGACCGCTGTGACGAGTCCTGCCCCTTTCAATCTCTTCTTCAGGATGTGGTAGACCTCGACTCCGGCTCTCAGGGCGGAGGTGAAATCACTGAAGCCGGTGGGGGCGAGCATGAATTCCTGCACATCGACGGAGTTGTCGGCATGTGCTCCGCCGTTCACCACATTGAGCAGGGGGATCGGCAGGCGTACGGATGATGGACCACCGATGTAACGGTAGAGGGGTAACTGACAACTTTGGGCGGCGGCCCTGCAGACCGCCATCGAGGCTGCGAGAATGGAGTTGGCTCCGAGTCGGGCCTTGTTCTCGGTACCGTCCGCTTCACAAAGTCGGCGATCGATCCCCTCCTGATCACGGGCATCCTGCCCGCTCAGCAATTCGCCGATTTCACCGCGCAGGTGACCGAGCGCTTTTTCGACGCCTTTGCCGGCCCACTCATTGCCACCATCCCGGAGTTCGAGCGCTTCTGCTTCTCCGGTCGATGCTCCGGAAGGCACCAGGGCGACCCCACGGCTGCCATCCTCAAGAATGCACTCCGCTTCGACTGTGGGAAATCCACGACTGTCGAGGGCCATTCGTCCATGGAGTTGTGCGATATTGCTCATCTGATCTTCCATTCCAGCGGCCGGAAAATGCCGATTCCCACTTCTTCGGGTCAGTTGCCTCCACCTTCGGGATGCTTCACGATGGAGGCAGTGGATTGTCCTTGTCCGGGACCCCACATGTCAACCGATCGGGCAGTCAGGAGTTTCTAGATTGGAAACTGAAGTGAGCGAAACCACATCCGGAAATCGCAGCTCCGCAAGGGGTTGGTTCGGTAATCGACTGACCCGGCATGGCACCCCTGTCATCGCTTGGATCACATTTTTCTGTGTCGCTGGATCCCTGTCTTTGATTCTCCTGCAAAATGAGCAGGTTCGCATAGGCGGTTGGGCGCTGTTCGGCGGTTTGTGGCTTTTCTGCCTGAACTTCTTCCGCAATCCCTGCAGGGTTGCCCCGGAAGGGGATCAACCAATTTCTCCTGCGGATGGCAAGGTCATCGGAGTCGATGTGGTCGACGACGAAAACTATGTCGATGGGCAAGCCCTGAGAATCCACATCTTTTTGTCCGTCTTCAATGTCCATGTGAATCGCATTCCCGTGGATGGAGAGATCGAGCATTTGCGTTATATCCCCGGTGAGTTTCGCAATGCGGTGGGAGCAGAGGCCCGGGAGGTTAACGAACGCCAGGAAATAGGCCTTCGAAGCACCTCGGGTGTTCCCATCCTCGTTCGTCAGATTGCCGGATTGATTGCCCGACGCATCGTTTGCCCTCTGGAAGTGGGTGAGTCGGTGAAGCGGGGATTCGATTTTGGCATGATTCGTTTTGGATCCCAGACTGAGATCATTATTCCCGCGCGGGATGGTGTGGCTTTCAAGTCTGCGGTCAAAGTTGGAGACAAGGTTCACGGCGGAAAGACGGTGCTGGGTGATTGGGTCGAATGAGACAGCGAGGCGAGTCGCCTTTATTCCCAACATGATCACATTGTGCAATGCCGTTTGTGGCTTCATTGCACTGACCCTGATCGCCGGAAGCCTCGAGGGGGGGTCATCTGATCCCCTCGAACGACTCGAGAAAGCGGCCTGGTTTATTCTCGCAGGCATGCTCTTCGATGTCTTTGATGGCAAGGTAGCCCGCGTTACCGGTGGTGGAACCACTCTGGGTGCACAGCTGGATTCTCTGGCGGATCTGGTCAGTTTCGGATTGGCCCCTGCAGGCCTTGCTCTGGCGATGTTCCATCATTCAGAAGCCAATGACTTCGTGACTCCGCTCGGCAGAATGATGTGGCTCTTCTCGTTGGCCTATTTCCTGGGTGCCTTGCTTCGTCTCGCTCGCTTCAACTCCGTCAAGGCGGAGAAGGATGATCCCGATGAAGCCGAAGCCTTCGTGGGTCTTCCCACACCGGGAGCTGCGGGAGTGGTCGCAGGTCTGGTCATCTGTTTTTTCTGGTTACGGGATTGGCAGTCATGGGATCTGAAGCTGTTGGCTGTAGAGAAACCTGGCTGGGTGGACCTGTTCACTCAGGGGATGACTTCCTATCTTCCGGTGACCTGTTTTGTGCTGGGATACCTGATGGTGTCGCAACGGATCTGCTACACCCACATGGGCACGGTTCTAATGCGTCGGGGGATGAACTTCGATCGTTTCACCAGTATGGTCTTCGGAGCAACGTTGCTGGTTTTCTTTGCCGAACCGGTGATTCTTTTCGGATTCGTGATTTATGGAATCTCGCCAATTCTTGCATTCCTGTGGAGACCATTTTCGCGCAAGAAGTCAGTGGAAGATGAGAACCTGTCTTCTTCAGCCGCGTCTGATCCGGAGTCGGAATGAAACTCTCCCCCGTCAGGCTCGCATTGGGTTCCAACCTTGGTGACCGGGAGCGTTTGTTACAGCAGGCGAGGGAGTTGATCGAAGAGCGACTGCTCACAAATCTTTGCTGTTCTCCCATTCACGAAACCGAACCTGTCGGTCCTCCGCAAGGAAGATATCTCAATCAGGTTATCCGGGGTGAATCTTCTGTGGGTGCTCTGGAAGCCTTGCAGATCTGTCTGGGGATCGAATTGCAAATGGGGCGGGAAAGAATGGAGCAGTGGGGGCCACGGAGTATCGATATCGATATTCTGACCTTTGGTGATCAGCAGGTGTCGGAGCCGAAGCTGACGATCCCTCATCCCAGATTGGCTGAAAGAAGTTTCGTCCTCGCACCGTGGGCGGATCTCGAGCCGGACTTTGTGGTACCAGTTTTTGGCCGGTCTGTGGGCGACTTGCTGGCTGCCTTGCCCTCTTCGTTGAAGGGGACTGCGTGATGCAGATCATCGGCGCAGATCTGCAAGAGTCTGAAAAGAAAATGCCGTCATCTACCGGCATTGTGGCAGAACTGCAAAAATGGCGAAAATCACAGGATTCGGACAAGGTCATTGGACTCGTTCCGACAATGGGGGCTCTCCACGAAGGTCATTTGTCCCTGATTCGTCAGGCTCGCCAGGAGTGTGACGTCGTGGCGTTGACCATCTTCGTCAATCCGACCCAATTTGCACCGGGAGAGGATCTGGACTCCTATCCGAGGACGCTGGATTCCGATCTCCAACTGGCGGAAAAGGAAGGTGTCGATCTGGTCTGGCTGGGGAATTCTCTGGACCTGTATCCCTCCGGATTCGCCACCATCGTTGAGGTACCGGCGCTGTCCGATCGTCTTTGCGGAAAATCCAGACCCCATCACTTCGGTGGAGTCTGCCTCATCGTGCTCAAGCTTTTTCAGTTGTTCCAACCGACAAAGGCCTTCTTTGGCGAGAAGGATCTTCAGCAGGTGACCATTATTGAACGAATGGTGGCTGATCTGCATGTGGATACCGAAATCGTTCGCTGTCCGTTGGTACGAGAGGGCGACGGATTGGCGATGTCGAGCCGAAACGTTCGACTGACCCCCGAGGACCGGCAACGCGCTCTCAGTCTTTCAAAGGCACTGTTTGCCATCGAGGAGTCATGGTGTGGGGGAGAACGCAAGGTCCAGACTCTGGTGAAAGGGGCTTTTGAAATCCTCGATCCCGGTCTGGAACTGGAGTACCTCGAGTTGGTCGACCGCAACGACCTTTCCCCGATTGAGGGAGAGGAAGCCACCGGTGATGTGGCGGTGTGCATTGCAGCCCGTGCCGGTGAAGTGCGCCTGATCGACAACATCACTCTGGAGTGTCTTTCATGAATGCCCCCATGATTCCGGTGGTGAAAGAATCTGAACACACACTCACCGTCACCTCCCCAGCAAAGATCAATCTGTGGCTGGAAATACTGGGGCGCCGTGACGATGGCTTTCATGAACTGGTCTCATTGATGGTGCCGACCACGTTGGTGGATCACCTCTCCCTGACATTCGACGCCCCGGAAGATCTGCTGGAAGTACCGGAAGGGGGAGCCCCTGCGGACCCTTCCAATCTGGTTCTCAAAGCTCTTCATCTCGCTCGCCAGAGTCGACCCATTCCCCCAGTACAGTTGGAATTGATCAAAAGGATTCCGGCGCAGGCGGGTTTGGGTGGAGGAAGCGGAAATGCGGCAGCCATCCTGAAGTGCCTCCATCGGCAGTATCCTGATCCCCGTGGATGGACAGGGGTGTTAGCGGATGCGGAGGCACTGGGTTCTGATATTTCCTTTTTTCTGGGAGATGGGCCTTCAGTGGTTCGTGGTCGCGGAGAAATTCTCGAAGCCGTACAGGAGCCTTTGTTTACGGGACTCTCTCCCCATGCGTGCATCTGGTATCCAGGCTTTGGTCTCAGTACTGCGGAGGTCTATCAGCAGTTGAGCGGTCTCTTGACATCTGGCCATATGTGTCGCAATTTCAATATAAAGAACTTCCGGCATGGGCAGGAAGGATTCCAGCATCTGTTCAATCGACTCCTTGATGGAGCGAGGCTGCTGGATCCCAGAATCGCCCAGATCTCCGATCTGCTGGAAGATCATTTTTCCGGTCGCTGGATCATGACCGGAAGTGGCTCTGGTTTTGTCATTTTTGCTACTGGCCCTGAAGCTTCTGAGGCGGATGCCACCCTTCTGAGAGGGTTGATCGCTTCCAGATTCCGGGCGGGAGATGACGCCTCAGTTGACGGTATTCATGGTGACGAGATCCATGTGGTTTCGTTGCTGACCGGTTCCTGACAAGTCTTCCCCTGGCCATGGAATGAGTCGCTGAGACCCCGGTCTTCTCGGCTCTTTGAGACTTACTGGCCCTGCAAATTTGTTGACCACCAGTTCGGTCGGAGACAGGAAGGTGAGGCCCCTTGGAAATTACTGAAATTCGAGTCAGTCCCGCGGGATCCAAGGAAGACAAGCTCAAGGCTTTTTGCAGCGTCACATTCGATAATTGTTTTGTCGTCCGTGATATTCGCGTGATCGAAGGAAGTAAGGGCCTGTTCATAGCCATGCCGAGCCGGAAGTTGACGGTTCGTTGTCCCGGGTGCAATTTCAAAAACGTGGTTCGCAGTAACTATTGCAATCAGTGTGGGAATTCCATCGATCGCTCTCTTTCTGATCAGGTCGAGCAGGGACGTAGCAAACTGCACGCAGACATCGCCCACCCCATCGTGACCGAATTCCGTGAAGAGATTCAGGATTCGGTTTTGGATGCCTATGAAAATTTCCTCGACGAAGAGGATGACTTCGAGGAGGAGCGCTCCACCGAGAGGCAGAATAATCGAGCCCCGGAACGTGAACGCCACCAGCAGCCTGCACCCCGGGGCCCCCTGGAGGATGTGGAGCGCGAGAGAGCTTCCGAAGCTGAATTCCTCAACAAGCCGGAATCGGAAGAGACGGAAGAGTTGATGCCTCCTCCGGATGACAATTTCAGTACCGGCATTTTCTAATCAGGTTCTTCGGAGAATCAGGCAGTCAAGATCCCTGTCAGGGAGTACACTGTTCATGCTTGAGCAGGGTTTCAGGAACCTTCGTGTTTCTGGGGCACGTTTCCACTGGCGGCGCCGTCTCTCTCTCAGCATGGGTTTGCTTCTGAATCCCCCTTCGGGATTCAGGGATCGACCTTTCGGAATCCGATGACTGGCACAAGAGGATAGGGCACAAGCGAGTGAAGTTCAGGGGGAAGATTTTGTCGATCAAAGGAATCCGATCGATGGATGACAAGGGTAATTCCAGGTCAGAGAGAAGCGCACCGGTGCCCGGGGTGTTCTTGCTCTGGATCATTTTCCTGAACGTGTTCTCGATCCTCGGACTGATTTCGGTTTCGAATCATTCGTATTCTCAGGAACCCGCCGACGGTGTCTCCCTTGAGACACCCGTCAAGGTGGAACCGGCGAAGGCTCTGCCTGTCGAGGAGATCCAGAGTCAGGAAGTCCAGGATCCACCGGTCACAATCCCCTCAGTGGAGTCGGGTCAAAAGCAGGATCCCCAGGATCCTGTAGTCGAAGAAGATCCTGACCAGCAGTTGCTCAAAAAGGTTCGCAGCTTCTTCGATTCTTCTGAAACCTCTGACTGGGTTCGGGCGATGACGCTTCTTGGAGCCCGTTTGGAGCGGGAAGACCCACCTCAATGGATTAACCCCCTGATTCTTGAAATGCTGACGGATCGTGCACTGGAAAATCCTGTGCGCACCCGATTAATCCTTCAGGATGAACTGATCACGAACAGCAACACCGGGATTCTGATTCTGACCGTTTTGCTGAGGCAGGAAGCGAATTGGCCCTTCCTTGAGGAAGTCGAAAACAGTTTTCGCAAATGGTCTCTGGATGAAGTGGTTCGAGACCGATTGATCACGGAGTTTCGAGTGGCCACGGACCCGCTGCAGGTGGCACGTCTCTTTGACGTTTTGACCGTGGGTGACCCCCGAGCGGTGATCGAGGCGGCCATTGATCGACTGCGCGATTCTGCTGAAACTGCTGCACCAACGATCTTGTCGTCATTGGGCGAGTTCATGAAACTGGAACTCGATCAGGCGGGCTGGATTGCCTGGTGGGACGCCAATGGTGATTTGCCGATTCTGGATGGCATCGTTGCAAGGACTGAAGAGGCCGGCCAGGAGCGGGAATTGGCGATGTGGAATCGTGCGGATCAATATCTCCGCGCCGGAAGCAACCCTGAGCGATACCTGAATTGGCTGATCGAATCGATGTCGAATGCCGAGACCCATCGAATCCGGTCTGCAGCGATCAGCCGAGCCGGTGAATTTTCCAAGGAATATTCCTCCTCTGACTCGAACGGCGGAAGTGAAAACCGGGTTCGCCTCTTTCGGCCCATCGTCGAGCGTTTGATCTCGGTACTTCAGGAGGGTTCCAACACCGCCAGAAGTACTGCCCGCTTTCAGCAACTCGCACTATTGAGCCTCTCTGCCCTGAGGGAATTTGAAGATTTCAGGGAGGAATCGGATCTGGTTCAGATCCTTCGATTCCACATCTCCCGATTGAACCCGGATCTGACCAACGGATCCCGAAGATTGGCTCGGGAGGCCTTGAGTACCGCGATGGCCTTGCGTGCTCCTGTCTCCGACGAAGTGGATACCGCCATCATCCGGTTTATTCCGGGGGTGGATAAAAAAGTCGACGGTGCTGAAATCCGGCGATTGGTAGGGGCTGCCCGAACCATCGGGTTCTCTGAAAACACGGTGGGCATTCTCTTCCGTGTTGCCCGACTGAGTCCGCCTCTGGGAGCAGTGGTCCTGGAAGCTCTGGTCTATGGTCAGGTACCGCAGTCTTCTGTGGGCCAGGTTTTGCAGTATTACGATGAACTGATCAAAGCGACGAAAGAGTCCAACATTCGCTCATTGGCCATCAATGGCATCGGACGACTGGGTGTTCCGGAGGGGATTCCCATCCTCGTCTCGATGGTCCTGCAAGGGGCCGGTGAGAGTGAGGCGGAACGCGGAGCTGCTCTGGCAATGATTGGCTCGATTGGCGGAAGTGAGGCCGTGAGTGGAATCGTCAGGATTCTTGGAGAGATTTCACCCTCCGATACGCTCCGGGAGTCCGCTCTCAAATTGGCGACGACACAGGTCGTGGGAGATGAATCCTTGCAGTTGGCCCAGGTTTTCCTGCTCAACGACGAAGGCGAGCTGAATCCCTGGGGATCAAAACTTCTGGAATCCTCTTCGCTGATTGACCTGCTGCGGGCGAAGGTACAGCCGACCGATCTCCGCGATCGTGATCCACAGAGATTCCAGCGTTGGATTCAACTGCAGGCCAGGCGGTTCGAAGTCCTTGTTCAGGATTATCTGGCACGGACCTCTGCTGGAATTCAGTCGGAAGCGGCTGCTGACGATGTTGCCTGGAATGACATGAAACAGGAACTGGTCGATTCACTGGCGTTGATCGGTAGCGAGCCCGTCACAGGTTCCCATGCAGAAGCGGTCGCCCGTTTACGCCAACTGGCCAGAGAAATCGATGGACGGGCAGTGGTCTCCGAAGCATTGGGGGCAGGCGCAGCTCCCAGAATCATCCAGTCTTTCACGGTCTATCTCGAGGCCGTCACCACCGAGAGTGGTGTTCCCGCAGTGAAAAGCTATTTCTCCAGGGATCCGTGGACATGGTTATTGGATCAATTGGAACAAAACAGTCTCGAAACTGCGGAAGCAGAGTTGATTCGGGGCCTAAGAGTGCTAGCGGAAGAGCGATCTGAACGGGAAACTATACTGAACCGTATCGATGCGCTGGAAGCTCGATCGGAGCCTATTGAAAAAGAAACCGATCCGGCCCCTGTCGAAGAAGTCAGTGAGGAGCCGGTCAGGGAGTAATCGCCGCGGAGGCTCTATTGGCCGGTCACACTGAAAACGTATTCCAGATTCAAACGATCGTTGGCAGGGGGACCTGTGAAGAATCCCGCCATTCGGCCACTGCGATCATGTATCCCCATGGTGGCAGCCCTCTCTTGTTTGGAGCCGCCGACAGGGGGACATTTCTCCGTTCTGTTGCGAAACCCTTTCAGGCCCTTTCTCTTCTGCGTGCCGGAATCGATGAGGCTTACACACTGACACCTCGCGAGTTGGCCGTGATTTGTGCCAGTCATGCGGGAGAAGAGCTGCACAGGGACCTTGTCAGAGGCCTCCTCGCCAAGGGTGATCTTTCCATCAGTCATCTGAAGTGTGGTATTCATGCGCCCTTCTCACGCAGACAGAGGCAGCGGATGTTGACGGAGAAGGAACCTCTGGACGCAACCTGCAACAATTGCTCAGGCAAGCACAGCGGCATGTTGCTGGCGGCCATCCAGCAACAGTACGACTTGGCAGACTACCTTGAGTTCAGGCATCCCCTTCAGCGCGCGATTCGTGCAATGATTGAACTCTTCAGTGGTGAGGTTCTCACAGAGGAGCGTTACGGAACTGACGGCTGTGGAGCACCCACTTACCACATGCCTTTACTTTCGATCGCAAGGGCGTTCCATCGACTTCATCACACGGATTTTCTCAAAGGTTGTGGCCTGGAAAACAGGGTGCAACGGGTTCACGATGCCATCGATTCCCACCCCAAGGCATTCAGTGGCGAGGGACGGCTTCCACTTCTCTGGAGACCCTATCTGGCCGGAAAGTTGCGGGCCAAGGAAGGGGCGGAAGGCGTCATGGTGATCTGGGGCAAAAAAGGATCACTCGTGATCAAGAGTCACGACGGCGCAGATCGAGGGCTGATCCACGTGATTCCGCACCTTCTCAAAAGAGCTCACTGGATCGACGAAACCACTTTTGATCGGTGGATCACCGATCATCCTCCTCGCGTGTCAAACGTAGCGGGAAAACAGGTAGGAGAGATCTACGTAGAAATCCCCGAACCGCTGGAACTGGAAGACCCACTGACATCTGTTCCGGGGATGGGATTGGTCAGATAAATCTTCTGGCACGGGGGACAGAGGTCGAAGCGAATCTCCCGGTAGACCTGATCCTGTGCTTCCTCGGCACTGAGATTTTCGAGGGATTTGATCAGGCTTTTCCACGATTCGGGACCGGTGCCCTGCAAGTCTTCCGCTGAAATTTCCATGGGATCATAGGCGGCCTGGACGACGATCTTGACCTGATAACGAACCTCTTCGTCGATCAGCAGGCTTTTTTCACAGCGGTCACAGGAGATGCCGTCCAAGAGTCCCCGATTCAAGAAAACAATCCCAATGTTCACGGTGCAGTGTGCACCGATTCAAGTTTGATTGCGAGGGCCTGCCCAGAGGTCCCGTAAAACCCATGACATGATTTTCACTCCGGCCTGAAATGAGCCTTTCAGGGTGCCGGAAATTTTTGAGGTTCCGATTCGAGGTCGGTAGGGGAGATCGATTTCCCTGACGCGCAAGTTCATTCGAGCTGCCTTGATTTGCATTTCGACGGTCCAGCCAAAATCCGGGTCCTGCATTTTCATTTGTTCCAGAGTTTCCCAACGAAGAGCCCGAAAGGGACCCAGATCCTGATATTTCACACCATGAATCAAACGGATCAGAAGGGTGGCAAGGCGATTCCCGAATCGTTGCTGGGGGGTCAGGGCTCCCTTGGTGATTCCACGGTGTGCGCGATTGCCGAGGACCAGATCCACATCTCCCTGAATCAGGGGGGCGATCAGAATTGGCAGGCAGGATGGATCATCAGAAAAGTCGCCATCGAGAAAGACCACGATTTCGTTTTCGGGGTGTTCGATGACCGATCGCACGTCTTCGAGGGCAGCAAGGCAGGCAGATCCGTATCCCTTTCGGGATTCATGAACCACTCTGGCGCCCAGCCCGGCGGCAATTTCTGCGGTTCTGTCCGTAGAACCGTTGTCTGCGACGTGAATGGAAGACACCTGATCTTCTGGAAGAGCTCGAAGGACCTGTCCCAAGGAGGGTTCTTCATTCAATGCGGGGATGACGACTCGAACCTTCCACCCTCGCAGAGGAGCGACCATGGGATCAAAGGTCCAGGGGAGGGATTTCCCGTGTCACCCGGGCGATCGGCTCCAACTGATTGAGAAGTCCATCGAGCTGATCCAGGGGCAAGGCATTGGGGCCATCACAGAGAGCCTTCTCCGGATCCGGGTGAACTTCAAAAAAGAAACCGTCGGCACCTGCTGCTGCCGCAGCGCGTGCAAGAACAGGAATGAAGTGACGTTCTCCTCCCGAGACTCCTTCAGCACCACCGGGTGTCTGGACGCTGTGTGTCGCATCAAAGATCAGGGCTGCACCGGTTTCCTGAGTGATGGGGATTGCCCGGAAATCGTTGATCAGGCGTTGGTAGCCAAAAGATGATCCGCGTTCCGTGATCCACACGTCTGCCGCTCCAGCGGAGTTGAGAACCTTGACGCGGCTGGCGATGTCCCAGGGGGAAAGAAATTGCCCCTTCTTGAGATTGACGATTTTGCCCGTGGCAGCAGAAGCTTCCAGAAGGGAGTTCTGGCGACAGAGAAATGCGGGGATCTGCAGGACGTCGACCACTTCTGCAGCGCGTCGCGCCTGCTCATTATCGTGAATGTCGGTGGTGATCGGAAGTCCGGTCTCCTCCCGGATTCGAGCAAGGATGGGTAAGCCTTTTTCCAGTCCGGGACCACGGAAGGAATCGGTACTGGAACGATTCGCTTTTTCATAACTGGCCTTGAAGATGACCGGAAGGTTTCGTCTCTGGGCCGCCTCGGCGATGACGTGGGCGACCTCGACGGCGAAGCCTTCATCCTCGATGACGTCGGGACCGATGATCCACAGGGGAGCAGCGAATTCCTTCTCACCGATCCGAAAAGTCTGTCGCATGTCTCTCAAGGGACCACCTTTCATGGTGGGGTCATCACGGGGTCATCACGGGGGTGGAAGGGCGCTCTTCCCGATCATTTATGAGTCTGAAGTGAACCGGGAACCGAAGCCTCACCTCTGGCGTCAGGATATCGTCCTCAAGCACCGGAGTCCAAGTCGCCTGAGCAACGAATTCAGAGGATTTTTCAGGGCTGGAGAGGATTGCGGCATACCACCTTTAGTCGCCCTTGAGGGGCCGTTGTGCTAGCATTTCATGACCGTTGCGGCAGGCTCGACGTCGAATTGAGCCCTCTTCCGCATTCCTTGTGTTGAAAAGAGGCCGAGATGAGTGACCACGTCAAAATTCAGTTGTACAGCGCCCCCTGGTGCCCTGATTGCACTGTTGCTGTCCGCTTTCTGGACGGACTCGGAGTCGAGTACGACGTCGTCAATATCGACGAAGTGGAAGGTGCCGCCGAGCGCCTGGAGCAGGAAACCGGCAAGAAGGGGATTCCCTTCCTCGTCGTCGGTGACCAATGGGTCCGTGCCTACACCCCCGGTGGAGGTGCATTCCCCGAGGAGGATATCGTCCGTGCCATCGAAGGCCCCCGCGAATCGAGCCGCTGATAATCCGCCGATCCGAGATCACTCTGAGGAGATTCCGCCGATGAAAAATATCCTGCTGGGGATCCTGACCCTGATCACGATGTTGACCCTGCCAGGCTTCCATCAAACCCTGCCGGCCCAGCCCGGGGCGGGAGGAGGGCTGCTCGACCAATTGGAGCAGGACGGATTGGGAGCTGGGGGATTTGGAGACGGTGGATTTGGTGATGCCATCTTCGGATCGGACAATCCGGTCACCGTGAGCCTCAAAAAAGCAGAAGGTCTGGCCCCGGGTGGGCTTGTCCAACTGGAGCTCGAGGCCGCGATGGAGCGGGGCTGGCATATCTATGGCCTGAATCAGGATCCGGAGTGGGGAGTGGCCACCTCCATCGTGGTTCTCGAATCGAAGGACCTGCTCTTTGACGGAGAGGTCTCGGAACCCGAGCCCCATGAGCGCGAAGTGGGTGAAGAGTATTATCTCGAACACGAAGGAAAGACGATCTTCAGGATCCCTCTTCGTGCTCCGGAGGGTGCGGAGCCGGGACCGCGGACGGTAACGGTTTCCGTGACCTACCAGGCCTGCGATGCCAAGGAGTGCTTGCTGCCCAATACGGTCGTACTCAGCACAGAAGTGACAGTGGGAACCGAGTCCCCCGGAAAAGAGTCGGCGACAGCGACCTTCCAGGCGGATGATTCTCCCGTGAAATGGACCGTTCCCTCACTCGGGAAAGTGATCCCGGGTGAAACCTTCAAGGTGGAAGTCGGAGCGGAGATCGAACGGGGCTGGCACATCTACGGCCTTGAAATGAATCCCGAAAATGGCACTCCGACCCGATTCCTCACTGCCGATGGATCTTCCCTGAAGGTGGTCGAGGTCAAGGAGCTGACCGCACCCTACAAGGGTTTTGATCCCCTGATCGGTGGAAACAGCATCAAGCACCAGCGCAAGGCCCGCTTCGAGGTCACCCTCCAATATGAGGGCGAAGAAGAACTGACCTCGGGCACTCTGCCGCTGATCGTCGAGTCGATGTCCTGCGACGCCATGATGTGTCTGCCTGAAGAGAGATTGAACCTCGACCTTCCTGTGGGAAGCGGATCTGCGGCGGAGGAAAGTTCCGCTACAGGGCTGGCTGAGGAGAGCGACCCGCGCGTGGCCACCTTCGCCAATGATGACTTGCAGTTGACCGCAACTCTGGAAGCCGGTTCCACCATTGGAAGCGGAGACATCGTCACCCTGCGGATCGATGGCAAGGTTTCCCCGGAAAAGAGAATCCCCGCATTCCGTGGGGACATTCAGTCTGAAACTGAAGATCAGGGATTGCTGGGCGTGATTCTGCTGGCCATCAGTGGAGCGTTCCTTGCACTGGTGACTCCCTGCGTCTATCCGATGATTCCGATCACCGTCAGCGTGTTCACCAAACAGGCCCATGAGAGTCGCTCACGGGTCATCGGTCTGGCCGCCCTGTTTGGGGCAGGCATCGTCGTCTCCTTTACTTCTCTCGGTTTCCTGTTGTCCGCTCTCCTCGGTGAGGAAGGCGCCAACTTCATGGCCACCAATGGCTACGTCAATCTGGCCATCGGTGTCCTCTTCATCGTCTTCGGGTTCAGCTTGTTCGGTTACTACGACATCCAGCTGCCGGCCTTCATCCGCAACCGTGTGGGTGGAGGAGGAGGGGGCGGAGGTGCGGCCAGTGTTCTCGTGATGGGACTGGTCTTCGCAGTGACCACCTTTACCTGTGTGGGACCGATCGTTGCCGCCCTGTTGGCCCTGGCTGCAGGAGAGGGCCCCGGTTTCGCCGCGGTGGGGATGCTCGCCTTCAGCTCGACGATTGCTTTCCCCTTTGTGCTGTTGGCCCTGTTCCCAAAGATGCTCACTGGTTTGCCCCGCTCAGGCGGCTGGCTCTCCACCGTCAAGGTGGTCCTCGGTTTCATCGAGCTGCTGGCGGCGTGGAAGTTCTTCAGTGCCGTGGCGACCTACTGGCGCTTTGGTCACGTCGTCAACCGTGAAGTGATCATGGCGATCTGGGGGCTCACTCTGGTCGCGATGGCGCTCAACATCATCGGCAAGTTGCGCTTTCCCCACGACTCTCCCGTCAAATCGATTTCGGCGGGTCGCGGCGGATTGCTGTTGCTGACCCTGTTGGGTGCGGGCAGTTGCTTCTATGCGGTCACAGGTTGGCGCATGAACGAGAACATTGAGGCCCAGTTACTGGTCCCCAGTCTTCACCAGAAAGCCTCCCTGCCGTGGAAGCACCTCGATCGTGAAGGAGATGTGGACTTCGTCGCCGAGCTCGAAAAAGTCCGCCAGGAGATGGAGTCAGGAGAGCGGCCGCGAAAACCGCTGTTCCTTAATTTCACGGGGCATACCTGACAGAATTGCCGACTCATGGAAAATGGCATTTTCCGCGAGTCTGAAGTTGAGCAGTTGCTCAGCCAATACGAACTCTTTGAGATCTATACCGACGACGCTACCAGTGAGATCGAGGCGACCTACCGGGAGCAGCAGATCCGCATCACCGGATACTATGCGAACCCGACCTACATCGTGCTCGACAGTCGTGACCAGCTCGAAGTGGCACGGGAATCATTCACCAATAGTTCTGAGCAGTTTATCTCCTTCCTCGATCAGGGCCTGACGGACCGCCCTGCTTTTGAGAGTCGGATTCAGATCGAAGGATTGGAGATCCGCGAGAAGGGCAAGGACTACACGGTGCTGACCCGTGAGAGTGCCTGGACCTATCAGGGAGAAGAAAAGGCGACCTATCAGGGAACGGAAGTCTCTGCACTCAATGGAGATTTCTCCGCTTTTGCCACCTTCCGGGTCGGCGATGATTTGCAGGGTGAGTACGTTCTCAGAGCTCGGGTGGTCGGGGGTATCTATGACGGGGATGACCGTCTGCGCACCTTTGCCATACCCCTGAAGTTGAGACTCAATGTTGAAGGAAATGAACGGGAAGAATCCTGAAACACTGACCTTACACGGACGATCCATGCGATCTCTTCGCTGACAGAAGATTTGATTCCCTGCAAACTCCTCCCCTCGGTACCGCCCGAAGGGAGGAGTTTGTTTTTGTTTCAAGTGATGAGTTTTCGCGGTCGGGGAGGCATTCCCGGTTTGGTTGCTGTCGTATTCCTGTTTGTCTTGTGTGATCCGCTGGAGGGACAGATTCCCGTGGGAATGGACTGTCAGCAGGACTGTCCGAATCTGGGAACGCAGCAGATTGCTGTGGATCAGGTGGTTTCACCGGTCAGCAATCCCTGCTCTGACATGCCACTCAAACTGCTGCTCGAGCGTTGGGGATCCACCGTGACCTTCCCCGAGCCCCAGTGTCCACTGTGGGTCTTGCTGACACCGGCCCATGCGGTCGTGACTCCCCGAAATGGCTGCTGTCTGTTCGAGAGGCAGACCCGTGCGGTGCTTCAGCAAAAACTGCACTGTGAGTGCACCAACTTTTTTATCTTTTGCTGGAGTCGGGCCTGCCTTCCTTCAGGAGAGGCGATTCAGTGGAACAGCGTCGATCATTGGACCTCTTTGCCCTGTCCAGGGAGCGGGGATAGCACTGATTGTCTCGGGAGGACTCCATGAAGCGGCTTCCCCTTCTGCTGATGACAATGGCGATGATTCTGGCACTGTGGATGTTCATCGACGTCGGCCGGGATCACGACAGGATCGGACCCGATTTGACGAATCCTTCCGAAGGCAGTCTTGAACTGATCCAGAGTGAACCCGCTGCGGAGTCTTCGGGGAATTCCGGGAATCAGATCTTCGAAGAGAATGAATCAGCCGATCCCAGTGGGCCCGTCACCCCGACTCCGAAACCCTCAGCAGTTTCCACCTTGAGAAGCGGTCCCTGGAGTGAACCTCTTCAGCGACTGATCGAGAAGGGCAAGTACAGTTCGGATGTGGCACAGGAACTGACAAACCTCTTCGAATGCCAAAACGGAATCGGGGATCAACTGCTGCAACTGCTGGCAGAAGGGCAGGGAACTCTCTACGAGAAGAGAGCTCTGCTGGTTGCTCTGGGAACGGCGTTGTCGATGGATCCGATTCCTTCCGGAATCTGGATCGATCGTCGTGGAGTTCTCGAGTGGGCAGTGGATTTGTGGATAGAGGGTTTAGAGGATTTCGGTCATTTGGATCGTTGGTTCGATTCCACGATGGGAATCGATGGGAATCTGTCCTTCTCACTCATCGACGACTTTTTGTCGGAGCCTGAGAAATACTCAGAGGAATCGGCAATACGGACCCGCTGGAGAGAGGTGGTTCTCCGCGGACTGCAATCAGAGATGAGTCAGAAAACACCACCGTGGTTGGAGCAATGGACTCTCGACTGGCTGGAATCGGATGATGCTGAGTTTCAAAAAATTGCTCAGGGTATCGTCGCCCACTTGTACTCGAGTGAAGATTTCAGTTTCCGTCAAAAGGTGCTTTCCAGAATCGGTACCCGGGACATCCCGACTCAGTTGGAAGTCGGAAAAGGAATCCTTCTGCAAGCGGACGGAGAGCAACTGGCTGCGGTACTGGATGAATGGGCAGATTTCTTCATCCGCAACGAATACCGGGGAAGTGAATTACTGACCGCTTTCCATCGAGCCAGAGAACAGCGATTGAAACCACTCCTCTATCGCAGGGGTGACGACGCCCGTTCAGAGTCCTACCGGTTGTGGGTTCTCTATGGGGCTTTGGGTGGGAGAGATTCTTCGGGGACCTATCCTTTGGAGTGGATGCAGACTCTTGATGAAACGGCACGGCTCGATCCATCCCAGGGAGTGAGGTTTCTGGCGTTGCGTTTGTGTGCCATGGGATGGGGGCAGCGCTCTGAAGAAGAGTGGACGGCGTTAGCCCAACTCTCCGGAGTCAATCCAGAGCAGCTGAATCAGGCTCATGGTTTATTCCATGGGACCCGGGAGAAGTTTTACGGACCTGGGGAAGAGGAATGAAGTTTCAGCAAGAATCGGATGTCATCGGCAGAGGTTTACCGAAGGCGAATCCCGCAATCGGGGCACTCTTCTGCTTCTGCGGGAATACTGGTCATACAGGCGGGGCAGGCAGAGCCGTCAGTTTCCGGTTCGTGTGATCCTTCTGGAGCATTCTCAGCGGCGAGAGCTGCAAGAACCTGTTGGGTGGCGGGAAGATCGGCTCTCGCGACCGCGAGAATCAGTTGGGTTCCTCAGCCTCCGGGAACCGTCTGGACCATGGGGGCGATACCGGCGGTTTCGAGCGCCTGGGCAAGGGCTCGAATCTCGGAGGGGCCACCTTTGCCGATGGGAACCCAGTCTTCCGGTTGAAGTTCCTGGTTCAAGAAAGCCTCATTTCTTTTTCGCCAGTTGTTCCAGCAATGAAAGGTTCTGTTGATCCATGTCTTCAACCTTGGGAGTTTCGAGAATCTTGGGAATACCGGCGAAGCGATCGTCTTGCATGACGAACTGGAACCCCTTTTTGCCGATCAGGCCATCACCGATGTGCATGTGACGATCGAGGTGACTGCCGAGATCACCTTTGCTGTCATTGAGGTGAAGCGCAAAGACGCGGCGGGCCCCCAGAATCTTGTCGAGTTGTTTCATCGTTTCCTGATAGCCCTCTTCGGTTCTCAGTTCGTAGCCGGCGGCAAACATGTGGCAGGTGTCGATGCAGGTTCCGGTTCGTTCTGGAGTGTCGATGGCGGCAAGGAGATCCCGCAGTTCCTCGAAGGATCTTCCCATGGTGGACCCACCACCCGCGGTGTTTTCGAGGAGGACCCGGGTTTTGACATGGGGGACCCGATCAAAGGCTTCCCGCATGCCTGCAGCGATGCGTTCGATGCCTGCTTCGACTCCACTGCCAACATGGGCGCCGGGATGCATGACGAGGAAATCGAGGCCGAGCAACTCTGCCCGCTCTAATTCATCGGCGAAGGCGGCGATGGATTTTTGGAACAGCTCCTCCTTGGGAGAGGCGAGATTGATCAGGTAGGAGTCGTGGCTGAGGAGGGGATGGGCACCCCATTCTTCGATGGCGGCATGAAACTTCTCGACATGCTTGGGGTCGATGGGTTTCTGTACCCAACGACTGGCATTTTTGGTGAAGATCTGCAGTGCCCGGATCTCCAGCTCGATCGCTTCCTCGACGGCTTTCCAGGGACCTCCGGAAACTGACAAATGGCTGCCAAGGCAATTCCGGTCTTCAGTGTTCTTGAAGCTTTTGCGCAGTTTTCTCTGTCCAGCGGTGGCGGTGGGCATCGTCGTTCCTTTCGCAGAAAGTCAGTCGATGAGCGGAATCATTTCTGAAATCTCGGCCATCCAGTGATCCGGTTCTGGAGGCGTGATTTGACCATAACCTCCCCGGAGACCCAGTGTCAGGACTCCGGCGGCTTTTCCGGTTGAAAAATCGACGGCAGAATCGCCGACATAGATCACCTGATCGGCCCGGCACTGATTCAAATCCATCAGCTGTTGGAGTCCCGCGGGGTCCGGTTTGGGAGTACCGGCATCCTCCGGACAGAAGATCTGTTTCCACGCAAAAGCCTTCGTCAGTTGTGGCTTCAGTACTTCGGTGACCCTTCGTGGCTTGTTGGTCAGAATGGCACCGGCGATCTGTCGCTGATTCAGATGCTGGAGCAACTCGAGAGCCCCGGGTAGCCAGCGAATCTGGTGATCTGGGAGTCCCGCTTCTGCAATGTAGATGGCCCGGAATGCCTGATACAGATCTTCAGTGCTCTCGTCCGCCATGGCGAGGTCTGTCAGAAGTGCTTTGCACAGCTCTCGGGCGCCGTGCCCCACTGCTCCTCTGACCTTCTCCTCTGTGAGAACTGATCCACCTCGGGAGTTTCGGAAGCGATTTACCGCCGAGGCGATGTCGCCGATGGAATCGATGAGGGTTCCATCGAGATCAAAAACGACGAGCTTCGGTGAAAACGACAGTCGCTCCATTAACCTGTGGCTGCGGATTCAGCAGGAGGGGCAGGGGGTTCCTTGCCACCGCCACTCTTTTGCAACAGGCCAATGCCCATGACGATCATTTCGAGGGCAAAGAAGCCCGCTAGAAGCTTGAAGATACCGTCAGTAAATCCGTAACTGTGAAGACCGACCCCCAGCAGGTTCACGCCCCACCAGGAAAACGCGATGATCATGGCGTTGAGGACACTAAGGACATGAACACCACGGTCACGGATGTAGCCACCCATTCGGAGGTGAAGAATGATCAGTTCGGCAAGGCAGATCATTAGTGCGCCATTCTCCTTAGGATCCCAGCCCCAGAATCGACCCCATGAGTAGTTGGCCCAGATACCACCCAGAATCGTGCCGACGATACTGAAGAAGAGACCGAAACAGAGTGTTCCGTAGACCATGCGAGTCAGACTTTTGTAGTAACTCGGATCTGATTTTTTGACACCGAGCATCTTGGAGAAAATCCACACATGAGAGATGGCGGCAGCCAGCAATCCCGCGGCGTATCCGAGGGTCACGGTGGTGACGTGAGTCGACAGCCAGAAGTTCGTATCGAGAACCGCGACCAGACTCGGCATCGTATCGCCTGCGGTGACCGCTTCCTTCAACTCATAGCGGTTGCTGAGGAAGCAGCCCAGTGCTCCCAGAAAGGTGGAGACGGTCAGGGCGATATTGCGTCGATCGTAGTACTCGAGCGCTTGGGCCGTGAGCACGCAGCAGCCGGTGATAAAGAGAATCGTCTCGTACAGCGTGGTGACTGGGGGACGCCCCTGAATCACGCAGCGGATGGTGACCCCGGCGATCAGCATCCCCACCCCTGAAAGGCTCAGAATCCATGTCAACTTTTTGGGTGCTCGACTCTGGGGTGCAAGCCAGCCCAGGCAGCTCACGATAAAGCCGAGGAGGAAGAGGACCAGTGCCTTGGTGAAGTAATCCATGTTGTAGAAGGAGACTTCAGTGGAGATGTGTTTTCCCGAGTCCTGAGTTACGGCAAGAGTTCTCAAGGTTGCACCAAAGTTGGTGGCCTCCGCCAGAAATTGGGGGCGGTCATCGAGGAGGTAGGGCAATCTTTCCAGACTGTAGAGTGCCTTGCCGCGTTCCTCGGTGTTTTTCATCACCAGGGCTTCCTGGATGACTTCCGAAGAAGTGGTCCAGACGACGGGCAGATTTTCCTCGGTCTGAATCACTTCTTCCGGAGGAAACCAGTTGTATCCCATTCCTGAAATTTCCAGAGAACGAATCAGGTCTTCCTGCAGACTGCGCAAGGCTTCGATGACAGCAGGCCGACGATCTTCTGGGATTGCGAGAAGATTTTCGCGATCGGTCAACTCTGCCATCTGATCGATGTGTTGGAGAATGGGGGAGTATCCCGGTGCCGGGTTCTCGCCGAAGATCGCAGTCAATTCTTCGACGGTATTGAGCCCAAAGGTCTTGCGGGCTGAATCCATTGAGTAAAGGAGGACTTCCAACTCTCGGATGTCCTGCATCAACTGGATGGTTTGACGCTCGACGAGAGTCCATTCCTTGGCTTCCGGCTTCGCTTGAGTGGTTCTGCGGGCACTTTCGAAGAGTGTCGGCAAGACCGGCTCCAACTGATCAAAACTGTAGCGATCACTGCGTCGGAAGTTCGTGGTATCGAAACCGATGCCGGTAAGGACCTCAGCATTGGGGACGTGAATGCAGCGGTACTGTTTGGCGACTTCGGGGTAAAACATGAAATCCAGAGCCCATGCTACCGGATCCAATTTTTCGTCTTCCAGTTTCAGGGTTCTTCTGCCATTGGCCTTGAGCATCAGGAAGCCGGCGAAGGTCTGGAACGGTTTCACACGTCCACCGTGCTGGATTGGCCAGCGGGCCACTTCATCCAGAATCTCCTGAGACCATGGAGCACGAGACAATGCAGCTCGCTTGGCAGTGGGAGCTGCGGGTTCTCCATAGGTGCTGGCAGGCGCTTGTGGGTCAGCGGCTTGTGAGTCAGACGCTGAAGCGTCCTGTGCAAGAACCGGGAAAGCTGTTGCAGGCAGACTCAAGAGGGCCAGAAGAATCAGCAGGATAGATCTTTGGAGGAAAATGTTCATGCGGCCTCCTGTTGCAATCTCTTCGATTGCCTGCGCCCGTAGGCGAGGAATTTCTGAACGAAGGCAAGGCCCATTCCCAGTGCGATGATGATGCAGGAATAGAGGGGCCAGTGGTCAGAGGGGTTGTGAACGACAGCGAAGACACTGAAAAGTTCATCGCCGGGTTTGGCGTCCGGGGGGCCCCATGAAGATTGGAAGAGAATCAGCCCCTGATCCCTGAGGGGATCATTCATTTCGATGCGGACATTTCGGCGGCCACCCTCGGAGATCTGGGTGACATCGCTGCGGAACTCCTTGGCCATGGTGATGCCGGGGTAATCCACTTTCTCAAAGTTGTCGAGTTGGATGGTGAAGGGCATCGAGTGCCTGACTTTTCGTATCGCCACCACCCAGGTTTTGCCTTCATGCTGGAAAGCCCAGGGATAGTTCTGGCCACCCCAAAGGAAAGTTTTGCGGTCCCTGCCCGCTTCCTTGTCTTCCGGTCCTTTGTGAATCCAGGCGACCAATCCGGGCATATTGCGTTCATTTTCCGGATCCATCGTTTCTGATTTCAGATACCAGTCATCGATGACCACGGTTCCCTCAGGAACGGACTCACCGGCCGTGACTGGTTGGGGCCTGCAGTTTCCATGAAGGAAATCAAGGTTCAGGAAGAAGGGGACTCCATCAACCGGAGCAACGGTGAGAGTGTCACGCCCACGCCAGAATCGCTCGTGCAGGGTCTTCTCAGTCACTTCGCCCGTATCCGCCTCAAAGACAGAGATTTCCCATTCGTGATGACTGATGTATTCGGAGGCTTTCTGATTTTCCCAAAGACGGAGGTAGCCTTCCTGGCCTGCGAGCAGCTTCACCAGACCAGCGCTCATCATGAGGGCGATACCCACGTGAATCACAAAGACACCGAGATTGTTCTTGTTCAGGCGCAACCTCAGAATGCCGCCCACCAGAAGGTTGGCAGTAAAGATGATCATGCACAGCATTCCGCCGGGCAGGGGAATCATCGGCAGGCCCCAGGGAGCCCAGGCATCGAGGACGACCCAAGATTCAAAATACTTCTTCTGGGCTTGATAGATGCCCATGTTGGTCTGATCCATCGTTCCCAGAAAGGTCAGGATCAGAAGGAACGTCATCATCAGCGCCGCGAGTCCCAGCGAACCGAAAGATTTGATGATTCTGGAATCCCAAAAAGATGGGTTGGAAGAACTCATGATGTCTCCTTCAGGGACTGGGCCAGGAACCGGATATTATCCCGGGCCGCTTCGACCTCAGGCTTGGGCCCGACCAGTTTGATGAAGACTGCTTTTCCATCGAGGTTTCGAATCAGACCAATCATGGCCCAATCCGATTCCGCAGCGGAGCCCATGCTGGAATAGGAGCCCTCTGCCTCGACCACGTATGCCTGACCACCCAACATGGGCATGGTCGGCAAACCGGCAAGGTCACCCTCCTTGAGTGGAGGCTGTCCCATCTCATTGCGCCAGCGGTTCACATTCGCGAGGGTGCCGCCGCCATCGCCCCCGAGAATGGTGATCCAGCAGCGGGCATCAGTCCCTGCGGCAAAGGTGACTTCGCGCATCGGCTTCCTGCCCATCGCAGTCCAGCCCTCGGGTGTCTCCCATGAAAGGGGAGAAGCCGCCGGGGGAGATGAGGAGGTCGGTGCAGGATTTTGTGCGGCGGTCGCCTGTGAAAGGCTCAGGCCTTCCACAAACTGACTCAGGTTGTCTGCCTCAGCGATCAAGAGATCTCTGGGACCTGTCGCCTTGAGAAAGACTGTCGCTCCACCGAGGGGGAGGACGTAGACGATCATGCGGGCATCTGCGACGGCAGAAGAACTCATACCGCCGTCGAAATCACCATCGATCTCAAAACGAACCCCCTCCATTCCCAGAAGATTGGCTTTTGGCAAAGCGGCCAGAGCTTCATTGGAGATCGGTTCCACTCCCATTTGCTGACACCAGCGGTCGACATTGTCACGGAGGGATCCGCCACCCTGAAAGACGGTCAGGTAACATTCCGTTTGCGGGTTCCCGGCGATGCGCAAGTTCATGCGACGCATCGAGGTCACGGGAAGTTCGACCCACCCTTTCGGAAGTTGATAACTCAAATCTGGCGAGGGAGAAGATTCCTGTTGTGCCCTGCGGGCTCCAAACCTTTGTGAGAGATCGGCGTCGACGAGAACAGGATGGGCAGACTCGGGGATGACCCGATTCTGGTATTGGGGTGGGCCACTGTTTGAAAGGCAGCCGCACGAAAACAGAATCAAGATCACGCCGGTGATCCGTGAAAACATTGATTCGAAAGCGAAAGATCTCGATCCGGTTTTCATGCTACTCCTCCAGGTGGTTTCAGCAGCGAAATCAGCTGCTGATGGCGTCGAGTGCCTGCTCAAGGGTCGGCTTGGGGTGGGCACCAGTCATTTGGTTCACCACTTCACCGTCCTTGAAAAAGAGCAGGGTCGGAACACCCTGAATGCCGTATTTGACGGCGAGGCCTTCGGCCTGCTCGATGTCGACCTTGCCGATTTTGATCCCCTTGTCGGCGTACTCGTCTGCCAACTGAGAAACCACGGGTTCCAGAGTTTTGCAGGGGCCGCACCAGGTGGCGTAGAAATCGAGCATGGCCAGTCCACCGCTGGCAATCTCAGTCTCGAAGTTAGTATCGTCGATGTTCAACAGTTTGTCTGACATTCTTCTTCTCCCTTCCCTCAATCGAGGGGGTAAATCAAATCGTCCGTATCCAAATCATCCTGCTTGACGAGCAGGGGTATTCTTTCTCCAGGATCCCCGTCTACCGGGCGCCAGTGGTCGATAGAATTTTCGCCCGGCTGCCATGAAAACCATGCAAGGCAACCGTCGATTTCCCCAAGGAACTCCATGGTGGCAGCATCCGGTATAGCCAGAATTCCGCCCAACTCCTTGACCTCTTCGCGGTAGGCCTCGAGCTTTCTGGACAGTCTTCTCAATTCTTCCTTCAATTCGACCAGTGTGGGGGATTTCTCTTCCAATCCACGTCCTGGTGAGCGGGTCTGCCCCAGAATTTCATCGCGTCTCTGGATCAGTTTGAGAACGTCGGTGCCGATCTTCTCCAGAAGGGGAATTCTGGCGGAAATATCGTCGAGTTCGAGAATCGGAATCGATGCTTGCTGGTCACTCATTCGGGTTCGAATCCTTTCGATCGTCAAAAGTGCGCAGGTAATCGTATGCAGGTTCACAATGGTTCCGACCGATTCCTTCTTTGTCTCTTCGGTGCACTGTCACTTCAGTACACTTTCCGGAGACAAATTCGGAATGGGCGGTGGAAAGATGACCCCACAGTCGGCATACCGTGCGACAGCGGGCTACCGGGCCCCGAAAGGCCAGTGGCAACCGAATGTCCACCGGTAACCGGTGTCATTTTTCCCCTGTTTCATGTTAGGAGTGGGGGACTGCGGAAGCAATCAGGACCAGCGAATTATCGGGGTCAGGTGAGTCAAGATGGGATATAAATCAGGACAAAATCATCTTGCGTGGGGAGAGTTTTGATGACTGCAAAAACACAGGCGGGCAACTGGGAAATCACCACTCTCGATGGGGGTGGATTGTATCTCGATGGGGGAGCCATGTTTGGCTCCGTTCCCAGAGTGGTTTGGGAGGGGTGCATTCCCCCGGATGACGCACACAGGATCCCGCTCGCAACTCGATTGCTGCTGGCGAAAAACGCGGATGAGAACCGGATCGTCGTCATCGATGCCGGTGTGGGTGACAAAGAGGAAGAAGCTTTTCGGGAGCGTTTTGATGTGCGATTGCCGGACGGTGAGGGGCATTGCCCCCTCGAAAGGGCGATTCGCAATGCAGGAACCGATCCGGATCAGGTGACCGACATCATTATCACTCACCTGCACTTTGACCATGTCGGCGGTGCAACTCGCCTGGACTCTTCCGGCAATTCGATACCGGTATTGCCCAATGCCCGGCACTGGGTTCAGAAGCGGAATTGGGAAAATGGGCTTCAACCCAATCCTCGGGAGCGTGCTTCCTATCTTCGTCCCAATATCGAGCCGCTCGAGGGAACGGATCTGCAGTTGCTCGATGGGCCGGGCGAAATCATGCCCGGAATCTCTGTCGAAGAGGTGGATGGTCACACGACCGGAATGCAGACGGTTCGGATCGAAGGGGGAGGCCGGGTGATCCGATATCTGGCAGATCTGGCCCCGACGATTCATCACCTTCGGGCCGCATGGACGATGGGATACGACGTTCATGCCCTGAAAGTGGTCGAGGAGAAGCGTCAGTTGCTCGAGGCGGCGTCAGAAGAACAAGCCTTGCTAGCCCTTGAGCACGACCCGGTCCACCCCTGGGCACGGATCATCGAGGAGAAGGGGCGCTTCAAGGCGATTCCTGTTACAGAGGGTGAACTTACCGGGGAATAACAGGGTTTGGCTGCGAGGGGATCCTTGTGAGCTCCAGAGTCCCGGGAACGAGTTTCAAAGTCCGAGCGACTTTGATCCGGCGTAGCAGTTCAGGCCGGATTCTCCGGCAAATCCACACAGCACCATTCCCGCCTCCCGGGCGGTTTCCACGGCGAGATTGGATGGTGCACCCACCGCAATCAGGGCAGCGAAACCTGCGACGGCGGCCTTTTGAACCAACTCAAAACTGGCCCGTCCGCTGACGGTGCACACGAGTTGATCTGCCGGCAACATTTCTCGCGTCGCCAGAGCTCCCACCAGTTTGTCGAGGGCATTGTGACGGCCCACATCTTCCCGAAGTGTGATCAGTTCTCCTCCGGCAGGCCAGGCACCGGCTGCATGAACGCCGCCGGTCGATTCAAAGAGGCTTTGCGACGCACGCAGGAGATTGGGAAGGGTCGACAACCAATCCGGATCCAGGGTGGGGGACTCTGCCCGCTCCGGAACTCGCTGGACCACATCGTCGAGTCGGGTACGCCCGCAAATGCCACATGCACTGGTTCCATGTCCCAGGGTTTCCAGATGCTCGATCGCAGGGATCGAGCCCTCCCTGAGGGTCACGGTTACCACGTTGAGGGGTTCTTCTGCCTGACCATCGGTGCAATGGGAAATCCCTGCCGGCTTTTCTGAAAGACCGAGGATTCCCTCGGCGGTGAGAAATCCCAGAGCGAGGTCGAAATCGTCTCCGGGAGTCCGCATCGTCGTGCCGACTTTTTGATCTTTTGATTCCCCATCTTCGGACCAGCGCAGGCGAATCTCGAGTGGTTCCTCGACGGCGATTTCATCGAGGCCTCGGGGGGAGCGACCGGGACGTGTCCTTTTGACAGAGAGTTTCTGTGTCGGTCGATGGACCGCGGCATTGCGGGGAGTCGGTTGATCTTGTGAATCGGGTGCCATTGCCGTGATCCTGCCCTTCCTGTTGGTAAACAGGATACCTCATGGGTGCCGAAATGCACCCGGAGTCAATCGACTGCGGCTCGCCAACGGCCCATCAGGTTCCGGGAAGGATCGGCTGCCCTTCCTCCCACACGAGGCGATCGATGGAAACGGCCTGGGGGAAGAGGTCGCGGAGGACACTGGCATCGAGAAGCCCCTGGTCGTAACCCCATGCCCTGACCGGAGGATTGTAGACCCCGGACTTGCCCCAGCGTTCGGTAGCCTGGCGGCTTTGGAACAGATTGATGAAGGCTCCATTGATATTGCAGTCGACACCGGACCAGCGCTCATGGAAACGGGGAAGGTTTTCCAGACCGCCGGAGTAGTTACCACCACCATCGGGAGTGGGAACATTCCCGGTGATCATTGCCATATTGAAAGTGGTCTCCGTCGCATTGTCGATGTCTGAGGCGGAGTCGCCCGAGTCTCTGTCGTCATCCCAGGTGTTTGAGAGCAGATTGACGGCATCGCTGATGACAGCCACCGTCTTTTGATTCGAAGTTCCGAAATCAGTGGTATTGAAATCGCCCTGAACGTAGATCGGGTTTTCACTGACGAAGAGCATATCTGATGGGATGGTGTGTCCATTGACCAGTCGAATCCCTTCAAACCAGTTTGAAGCACTTCCAGGATCCCAATTGGCAGGTTCCGGTGTGGGGGATCGGTATGCGTAGATCTGGTGAATGTCGTTGGATGGATCCGAATCCTGATTGGCACTTTCGATGTAGTTGGTCAGAAGGGAATCGGACAAATCGATCTCGGTCAGAGGCACATAGGTTTCTTCCCGCGCATCGTACATATCAGTGGAAGATTCGCTGATCGCTGTGGAAACTTGGGCTGTGATGTCGACTTCAACTCCGTTTTGAACGTGATACACACGATCGTTGTGGAAGAGGAGATCCGCAGTGTTTCGATAGTGACCGTTATTGGCAATCGATCCGATTTCTGGAGCGTTTTGGGTCAGCACACCATGACTGCCGGTTTGCACTGTCCCACCCCAGCGATTGGTAGCGTAATCAGCCCACGCTTCAGGATCATTCCAGTATTCGTAATCGCGGTCATTTCTGAGACTTTTGTAGTCTCCGTCAGAATTTCTGATGCGAACCGTTCCACCGGTGGTACTGCCGTTGTTCTTCCGCTCTCGGAACATCTCGCCGGTACAACGGAAGTAATCAGAATCGATGCTGAGTGTTTTGTTACTTCCCACACCCACATAGATGTCTCCGTTGGCGTGAACCTTGCCAGAAAAGGTCATCGAAGGCCCGGGGAGTAATTCCAGATCGTCGTCAAAAAAGATGGCGAAGTCGAAGAGTGGATTTCTCTGCACTTCGATGGTTCTTTTCAGCCGACTGGCAGCCTCGCCGATCAGTACGCCGGAATCACTTTCAGCGCCGGGGTAGATTTGCACGACCCGGGTGTAAAGCTCCTGTTTGTCCGAGGCACTTCCTGCGGTGGAGTCATAATTCACTTCGATGGGTCGCCAGCCATTCTCGTCCACTTCCCCAGGGTACACCGTGGGAGTCAGATCTTCACCATTCCATGTGTAGTTCTCGCCGCCGATGGTGACGGTTCCGCTGGCAGTGAGAGAATCGGCGAAAGGATCATCGAAGTTGGCGGTGCGTTGGAGAATCTGTTTCTGTGCTGCATCGAGAATCGCTTCAGCAAGGGCACGCGCTTGCAATCGGTCCAATTGAAACCGCGAATCCTTGTTGCGGGTCAGGGTCGTGGTCACCGTGACAGCACTGACCATTCCCAGGACCAGAGCCATGAAGACGGTGACGAACATGGCCAGACCGGACTCTTCGCGAGTCGAGTCAAATGATTCAGACTGATCTGTAGTTTTGAGGGAAATCGTCAAAGTTGCTCCTTTATGCCGGAAGCGTTGGAAGAGAGTGACTAAAGGCTCTCAAGGTAGTTTCTTTGCTGGATTCTGCTGCGGATCGAGTAGGGGAGGTCTTCCGTTTCTCTTTGAAGGTGCAGCTCGACTTCAATGGAGTTCCCGCTCACCGAGAATTCCATCCCCTTCATTCGCTGTCCGGAACTGTCGGTTTCATGTGTGCCGATCTGCTTGGCCAGGATCCACTCAGTCGAGTTTGCTCCGGTGGACAGGGTGCACTTCACGTCTCCAAAGTGGTACAGCTCTGCATTGGGGTCACTGCTGAGCCGATCCCAACTGATGGTGCAATCTGCAACCGGGAGCGCATTGTCTGAAGAATCCACGAAGTAATAAGAAGAGGTCAAAGGGTCGTAATCCCTTTTCCATGTTGCAGGATCGACCTGCTCCCACGACTGGGACCCTGTATTGAAAAAGTAGCCGAGAACCTGAATCGTTACGGAAGTTCCCTCGGTATTGACGATGGGTGTGGACCAACCTTGTCGCAAAATCCGCTCCATCTTGGAAAAGGCCCGATGGCTGTCGAGCTGGATTCCGGCATCCGCGTCGGCCTGATTCCCGTATTCGGAAAATTCAGTGGCTGCGCCGAGGCTCAGTATCAACACGATGATAAACACTGCGGAGGCGATCAGGATTTCGAGGAGTGTGGCTCCCGATTCGGAAATTGGGTCATGGGATTTCAAAGTGATCTCCATCATCGGGTCCTGACGACCCAAAATTCACGGGTGACCGGTCCTGAATCTCGACCGGTCCAGCTGACCGTGACGAGAACCTCGACCGGGTCCGCTTCCAGATCTGTCGTAGAAACCTGAACTGTTGGAATCGTCGGGTCACTCATCTCCAGAACAGTAGGAGTTTCTCCGTAGATCTGTGTTCCTTTTTGAGGCCAGTTGGCTGAAAGCAGATAACCATCTTCCGGGTTGGTCAGTTCTTCCAAAGACTGGGAGTAGAGCTCTTCCAGAACCGCACGGCTCATCGCCGTCGCCTGGGTGAACTCTCTGGATTCATTCTGGGCCTGTATCACGGGAATCATCACCATTGCGGAAGCGAGACCGACCACAGCCAGAATGGCGATGGAGATCATCACTTCGAGCAGGGTGAATCCCGCTGAAGGATCAGATTTGGAGTGTTCCAGTGTTGCCATTCAATTCTCCCATCGAAATCACGACAGACCTCTGGCCATGAGGCTCCAGAGAAGACTACGACAGGGTCTGAAATCCCGGCAAATCACCGGGGGGAGAGGGAAGGGCTGCTTGGGGACTTATTCCCGGCAAATGGCCGTTAGAGCCCGATTTCCACGAGGCAGCGGAAAGTGAACAGATTCTGGGCTGAAGACCCACCCGATGACAACAGAATGGGGACGTCACTGCGGGTCCATGCGCTTTCAAGGGTCCAGCGAAGGCCGGGCCGCATCTTGCGGGTCACTGCCAAACGGACCGCTTCCAGGTCGTTGGAACCCGCTCCGGTAGAAAGCCAGCCGAGCTCAGAAAGGCCCGACTTTACCGTCAGTTGTTCGTAACGGAGAAGGAGATCATAACCGTTCCGGGCTTCAGCGAGTTCCCCGGATGCGAGTTCCCCGGATGAAGGAGAGGGGACCTCCTCCTTGAAGACTTTGCCCGGGAGATCGTGTGGAAGTGCGATAGGAAGCGGGTTGTTGGATCCCAATTGGGCCCGCAATCCAAGTTGGAATGCGGTGACTTCTCCTGGCATATCAAAGTCGGCGGGGCCAACCCCGAAAAATCCGCATCTCAACCACTCGTTCTCAAACTGAAGATTCGAAGTGAGTGGCAGTCGCCACCCTGTTCTGACCCAGCGGATATTGTCATGATGAAGAGGAATGGTTTGCAGGAGATCCTGTTCTCCGGCTGATCGAATACGGAAGATGCCATCCGCCTCCCAGTCCCAACGGGAGGTGAGAAACAGGGAGGTGTCTTTCCATGATTCCTGAGCTCCATCGGGTCCTCCAAAGAGGAATCGTGAAAGCGGCCGAATACTGAGACGGGTCAACAGTCCGTAGCCGCCGAACTTTTCTCCATCCACATCGACGGGTTCGTCGAGCATCAACTGGAGATCGCCTGTGAGAGCTCCCTTGATCCAGCGGCCGCCGGTGCGTATTCCCCAGGCGGTTCCTCCGCCCGCCCAATCGACGAGCCCTGGAGAGATGGAGATTCTTCTCTCCTGACCCGGGAAGCTCTCGAGCCCCAAAGTTCCGGGGATGCGTCCAGTGGTCAGGTGGAATCCATACTTGAGTGGAGTGTCGAACCACAGTTCCGAGATGACTCCATGCGCATGATCCCCTGCAAGGTTCAGTCGAGCCAGAAATGAGTCCCGTCCAAGAATGTGGCCTTCAAGGCGAATTTCACTGTCTCGTGTCGTGAAGATGGGGTTGTCCAAATCTTCGGGTGTATGCAGCAGTTCGAGTCGCAGGGTCGGGATGATCGAGAGTTCGGGAACCCCTCCCGGACCACGAATCTGCAGTCTTCCGTTGGGGGAGAACTCGATGGATCCCCGGGGGTTAGATCCAGGGCGTTCATCGGTCGAAAATGTGGCCGAATCGTTTTCAGAGTTTTCAAAGGGATCGCCAAAAGGGTCATCCAGTGTCGGTGTGGGGGATGACTCTTCTGCAAAGGGATCGGCGAACGGATCTTCCGCTTCCTGAGCCAGCAGACCGGTGGTGGGAATCAGTGCACTGAACAGGAGCCAGCCGCCCACGAAGAAGGAGCGGATCAAAGACAATGGATGCTGAGTGGACAGTCTGCGAATCGGAAGCACTGAATTTCCCCTTTGCCCCATTAAACCGCACCCTGCGAAGCGGTCAACGAAGAGAAGTCCCCTCAGGGACAAACAGGCGGGGTGATGCAACCCAGGTTACCGGGGGCTGCCTGGTTTCCACAGAGGGGATGAGGAGCAGGAATCGGAGCCGAATTGCTGAATAGCCAAGAGAGCATGTAAACCGCATCGCTGATATCAAGGCTGTCATCATCGTTGACATCCTGAGCCAGACCACAGTCTGGGACTCCCTGACCACCCTGAAAGAGTACCGCGAGGATCACGATCACGTCGGCGAGGTCGGTGGAATTGTCCTGGTTGGTATCCCCGCGAATAAATGTGGGCTGCTGCCACTGTTCAAGAATCCAATCCCGGGCCATGAAAAAAGAAGAAGGCGGAAGACCATGGCCGGCACCTGCGACCGTCTCCAAAGTGGAGACCAGACCGAGAGAAGTGAGCGTGTCCTGCAAACGGACCGATTGGGGATAGGCGATGACGGTATCCATCGTTCCGTGAGCAATCATCAGCGGGACTGCATGGGCCGGTTGAACCGCAAAGATGGGACTGGCGTCATGAGCGAGTTCGACCAACTCCTGCCAGGGGGCCTGATTGGAATCCTCATTATCGAGGATTTCACCCATGGAGATGCCGGTATCCTGCCAGCGGAGAAGCAGGGATTCGGGGGAGCCGGGTTCCTCATGATTGAGAGTGGAACCGGGTGGGGTGGTCACGTCCAGATCGAGTCGAAGCAGGTCTGAAGGACCGTAAAAGTTGACTCCCAACTGAACCGCGGAAGAAACCTGGGTCCAGTCGCCCACAGAACCCTCCGAGCCGGGTGCATCGTTGGTCAGTGCCAGAATCGCGGACAGATGTCCGCCGGCAGAAAGACCCCATGCGACAAAGGCATCCGGGCGAATGTTGAGATCGTTGGCGTGAGCTCGAAGCCAGCGTACGGCGGCTTTGGCATCATCCCGTTGTGCAGGCCACGTGACAGGTTCATTGCCAAACTCACCCGCTTGGGAGGTCAATCGATAGTCGATGGTGGCAATGGAAAAACCGTCGTTACGAAAGCCGAGGATCGGCCCCGGCACCGCTTGTCTCACCCCCGATTGCCAGGCTCCACCATGAATGAAAATGATCAGTGGATGGGGACCTGGACTGCCGTCTGTCGCCGCCAGAAAGTCGAGCCATAGGGGAGTTCCTCCCACCGTGGCATAAACGAACTCCTGAATTCCTGGTGGAGGCTGCGAGTGTAACGGATCACTGAAACCGGCTGCGCTGGTGACGGTTAGCACCAGAAGCAGGAAGCGGATGAATCCCTTGACGCCGATTTCAGGTCGTTGCATCCGATTTACGGTTTCTCGAGTTGTACGTCGTCGATCATGATGAGGTGATCCGGGCCGCCGGTGTAGATCAGGCGCAAGGCCTCAACCATGTCCCAGTCCACCTCACCCTTGCGGGTAAACTTTTTGAGATCGAGGCGATACTCTCTCCAGCCACCCTTGGGGTTGACGGAGGTATTGAATCCATCCCGCTGCCATGCACGAGCGCCGCCTCTGCGCATTCCACCTCTGGGAGCTCGCACTTGTGCACCGTCAACGTCAAAGAGCACAAGAATATTGGGTTTGGCGGATGGATTTTCACAACGGAGTGAGAGGGTGAGATAACGGTAATCAGTCATGCTCTCACCTTCCTCCATCATTTTGCTGAAGGCCTTGTTGCCGATGGTGACCCAGGAGAGGCGTTCGCTGGTTTGCCAATGAAGTGCAAATTTTCCACTGCGAACATCCCCATCTTCGGGTGTGCCGCCGACGACCTTGCTGTTTCCACCCATGCCCTGATTTTGCCCCCGGCCCCGACCTCCTCGATCCTGCTCTTCTTCTTCCGAGTCCTCATCGTTTGAGGCTTGCTCATTTTCAAAGTTCTCGATCAGAAGATAGATTTCATCGATAAGAGTTTTCCGAAGTTCGGCGACTTCTTCTCCGATGCGTGTTCCTTCGAAGGCCTCTTCTTTGGGGTCTTCCTTAATGATGACATTCAAGGCTTTACGGAACTGATTTTTCTTGTGGTAACGGTCGGCTTTGTCCAGAACAGTACCGGCTTCCGCTTCCCTGAAATAACGGTCGATAACCTCAGCGATGGATTCTTCCGGCTTTCTAACTTTGGATTTCACTCTCTTGATAATCGCGAGAGCTTTGGAAAATTCTCTGGCTTCCAGATGCTCCCGGTAGCGGTCGAGATCCTGATTCAGCTTTTCGTCATTGAGGTCGAGAGGAGGCAGGGGTGGAGTTTCATACTCTCTTTCTGCAACTTCCTCTTCTGCGGCCTCCCCGGAATCCTGGGCCAGGAGAAGAGGCTGCCAAAAGGTGAGGCACATCGCAGCGAAGAGAGTGATCAGCAAAAATTTGGGTTGCAAGCACATGTAGGGGTTCCTCCCATGAAGAACGGTCTAAAGAACTCCTG
>JAPOLY010000009.1 GCA_029976805.1 bacterium | reverse complement strand
ACCTGGAATGATGAGGTCGTCGCTGCATGGAATACGCTCCGCGGGGACGTTCTGACTGCGTTCAGTGAAGCGCGCTTTGAGCAGGCTGAGCGCATGCTTGAAGAATTGCCGCCGGTATTTTTGGGAGCGGCAGATGTTCTGGAGTCAGCATTTGAAAATGAAATCGATCGACTGAGGAAAGACGCCAAGGCTCAGGCGCGTTTCAAGAAACGGTTGGATGAGCTCTCTACCAAGGCCGGAGTGTACGCCCGGAAAGGTTATGAGGACATTGCGATCGCCGTGATCGAAGCCCTCCCTGAAAAGGTGGAGGAAGATGCACCGGATGTCTGGCGTTTGAAGGAAGAGTTGATTCAAAAGATTCAGCGCGACGGACTCGCCTTGCTGATTGAACAGGAATCGGCTTTGGAAGCGGAAATGGCGGAGGCTCGTCGTCTGGAAGAAGAGCGCAAGCAGGCCGAGCGTATTCGGCGCTGGCAGGAGATGCGTGATTCCGTCGCCTGGAAACCCCTGCTGGGTCGCTTCAACCTTTACAACTGGGTGGCCTCCAGTGACACGAGACTGGAAAAACCACTTTGGAGGGTTCTCGACCGCAATGGCGCAGGTGTCATGCTGGTGGACAACCGGTCCGGCCGTGATGCCTACACGGGAGTCTATTCGAATCACTGGGAAGATTATGTTCTCGAGTTTGAACTCAACCTGAAGGTGGGGGCATTGCGTATCTCACCCAGAACCCAGGCGAATGCTCAAGTGGGTGCGATCACCGATGGCACTTCACCACCTCTGGAGTTGGGAGATGACTTCCCGAAGAATCGCTGGCTCAAAGTCACCATGGAGGTCAATGGCAACTCGGTAGACCTCCGCTATGGCGACGCGGGTACCCGAATCAGTATGGACCCCGATACGACTCGACTTCCTTCTACAGGCGGGTTTGTGTTTTACGCCGGTGACGGTACCCGGCTCGAGATTCGCGGAGTCCGGGTCAAGCTGGTCAATGACACCCGTGAGGGGGGAATCTTCGCCAAATAGAAAATGACACGAGGCTGTCACTCTGGCAGGCCTGTGCGGAAGAGTCAGAGGAGGGGCTGTCACTGTGGCAGTCCCTCCTTTTTCTTTTCGAGAGAGATTTCTTAAGTCGCTTTATTTTAATGGTTTAGGGCGGCGGTTTCTGTGCCATATGGCCCGCTCTTTGCTGTGTTCCCCATGGCCGCCCATTGTTTGTGCAGGCTTACGGCTGGTGGATCGCCCGCGATCCGCCCTCCGGAGCAGGCCTGGAGGGGGTGCCCGGCTTTTGCACGGGGGCTCCCGGGAATCAGTTGTTCCCCTTTTGTGGCGGTGTCCAACTTTGCGAATTCGGAACAAGAGGAAGAGGCTCCAATGGCCAAGGAACTGACGTTTGAGGACTCCGCCAGAGAAAAGCTGCTGAGTGGAGCGGACAAGGTGGCCCGTGCGGTGAAAACCACACTGGGACCGAGGGGACGAACCGCCATCATCGATCGATCCTGGGGTGGACCGAAGGTGACCAAGGACGGTGCGACCGTTGCCGAAGAAATCGATCTCGATGATCGCGTGGAAAACATTGGTGCTCGACTCATGCGCGAGGCGGGCTCATTGACGGCTCGTGAAGCAGGAGATGGCAGCACCACTGCGACCGTTCTTGCTCACGCCATTTTCTCTCAGGGAATGAGACAGGTAGCGGCAGGAGAAAACCCTGTTTTGCTGCAGCGCAGCCTTTTGTCCGTCACCGGCAAGATCGACCAGTTCCTCAGGGACATGGCTGACGATGTCGTGGACTCTGAGGCCGTGACCAACATTGCCACCATCGCCGCCAACAATGATCTCGCGATCGGCAAGTGCATCGCAGAAGCTCTTGAGCGAGTGGGTGATGACGGAGTTTGCAGTATCGAAGAAGGCAAGAGTACGGAAACGGTTCTCGATGTCGTTGATGGACTGCACTTCGATCGTGGTTACATCTCACAGCAGTTTGTTACGGACGCCGATTCAGCCTCCATCACTCTGGAAAATCCCTACATTCTGATCATGGAGGAGAAGGTTTCCAACATCTCCCAGATCCTTCCAGTTCTTGAAAAGGTGGTCGAAAAGAATCAGCCGTTGTTGCTGATTGCCGAGGATGTCGATGGTGAAGCTCTTTCGACCCTCGTGGTCAACAGCCAGAAGGGGGCTCTCAAGGTCGTGGCTGTGAAAGCCCCTGGCTACGGTGATCGTCGCAAGGCGATGCTCGAAGACATTGCTGTCGCCACCGGTGGCCGCGCCATTTTCAAGGATTTGGGAATTGAGCCTTCCGGCCTGAAGATTTCCGACTTGGGTAAAGCCAAAAAGGTAGAGATCAACTCCCAGACCACCACGGTTCTTGAGGGTGGCGGGAAAAAGAAAGACATGAAGGAGCGTACTCGCCTGATCCGCATGGAAATCGACAATGCCAGCAGCGATTACGACCGAGAGAAGTTGCAAGAGCGCCTGGCCCGCCTCGTGGGTGGGGTCGCTGTGATTCGTGTTGGTGGAGCAACGGAAGGTGAAGTCAAGGAGCGCAAGAAGCGTTTTGACAACGCCTTGTCTGCTACCCGATCTGCGCTGGAGGCGGGTGTTCTCCCTGGCGGTGGTATCGGTTTGATCCATGCCAGCGCTGAAGTTTCGCTGTCACGATTCAAGAATCCTCTCGACAAGTTGGCCTCGGTGATCCTTGCCAAGGCTCTCGAGGAGCCCTTCCGTCAACTCGCAGTCAACGCTGACCTTGAGCCTTCCCGCATTCTGCGAGAGATCAAGGCAGAGGAGAGTGAAAGCTACGGTTACGATTTCGCCTCCCTGGATTACTGCGATATGTATGAAAATGGAATTATTGACTCCTGTGCGGTGATTTGCAGTGCCCTGCAAAATGCGGTGAGCACGGCAACGATGCTTCTGACATCGAATGCGGTCATTACCGACATTCCGAAGGAGAACGATGAAGACGATCACCACCACCATGACCACGAAGGCGTTGGCGCATTCTAGAATTAGAGGAGACTCAAAATGAGCAAGCAGATTCTTTTTGACGAAGACGCCCGCCGCCAGTTGCGCAACGGGATCAAGACCCTGGCAAAAGCAGTGAAGGTGACCTACGGACCTTCCGGTCGAAATGTGATGCTGGGCAAGAGTATGGGCAAACTTGAGATGACCAAGGATGGCCAGACCGTTTCCAAAGAGATCGAAGTCGAGCAGCGCTTTGAAAACATGGGTGCACGGCTTCTCAATGAGGTGGCGAGCAAGACCAACAAGGAAGTGGGAGACGGTACGACTTCTTCCATCATCCTTGCCGAAGCGATGATCGAAAAGGGCAGTCGTTTCGCCCTGTCCGGTGTCAGTCCTGTGGAACTTCGTAAGGGCATTGAAAAGGCCGTTGCGACCGCTGTGAAAGAGCTGGAGAAGGCATCAGCAGCAGTGGAGAAAAAGCAGGAAATCGTTCATGTCGGAACGATTGCTGCCAATGAGCCCGAGTTGGGCAAACTCTTCGGTGAGGCGATCCACAAGGTCGGAGAAAACGGTGTGGTGACCGTCGAGGAAAATGACAGCGTCGGCACCCATCTCGATTTGGTCGAGGGTCTGGAGATCGACAAGGGCTGGATTTCTCCCTACTTCGTCACCGATCGCATGAATGCCATCTGCACTTTCGAGAAGCCCTTTATTCTCTTTACCGATCACAAGATCAGTGGACTTCAGGATCTTCTGCCAATTCTTGAGCAGGTGGTTCCGACGAAGAGGCCTCTGGTGATCATCGCCGAGGATGTCGAAGGAGAAGCCCTTGCGGGTCTGCTTCTCAACAAATTGCGTGGTGTCATGGACGTGGTGGCCATTAAGGCCCCGGGGTTCGGAGATCGACGCAAAGCCCTTCTTGAGGATTTGGCCATCGTTACGGGTGGGCAAATGGTTGCCAAGGATTCCGGAGTTTCCTGGAGTCAGGTGGGCAAGGCACAGTTGGGAACGGTGAAGAAGATTGAGGTCAGCAAGGACCGCACGATTTTCTTCCGTGGAAATACCAACAAAGAGGCGATTGCGGATCGCTGTGCACAGATTGAGGCTCAGATTGAGCAAACGAATTCAAACTACGACCGCGAAAAACTGGAAGAGCGCCTGGCACGAATTCAGGGCAAGATTGCGGTGATCAGGGTCGGCGGAACCACGGAAGCCGAGATCGTCGAACGCAAGGCAAGGGCAGTCGATGCTCTCAGTGCGACCCGCGCGGCGATGTCCGAGGGCATCGTTCCCGGAGCGGGAACTGCATTCTTGCGGATCGCTGAAAAAGTTGCTGCGACTCGCGTTTCTGGTGACGCACGTTTCGGTGTGGAAGTCGTCGCCAACGCCATGATGGCTCCGACAACCCAGTTGGCCAACAACGCAGGCCTTGATGGTCCTGCGGTGGTCTCTGAAGTTCTCGAGTACGAAGACTTCGAAATGGGATTCGATGCCAAAAAGGGCAAGGTGGCAGATCTGTTGTCGAGTGGTGTGATCGATCCGGCAAAAGTATTGCGGGTCGCTTTGCAGAATGCCGCCAGTGTGGCTGCGCTCTATCTGACCTCTGACACGACCATCACCGAGTTGGAAAAAGACGAGGACGCCGTTCAGGGCGCGCTCATCTAGGGGAGTTGCATGGCAACGAGGGATTACTACGACGTTCTCGGAGTCGATCGCGATGCGAGCGACTCCGAGATCAAAAAAGCCTATCGAAAGATGGCTCTCAAGTATCACCCGGATAAAAACCCCGGAGATGAAACTGCAGAGAGGCATTTCAAGGAAGCGGCTGAGGCTTTTGAAATCCTCAGTGATTCCGAGAAGAGAAAAATCTACGACACCCACGGACATGACGGACTCAGCGGCATGGGGGGTGGAGGAGGTTTCTCTGACATCGAGGACATCTTCCGAAATTTCGGAGATATTTTCGGTGGAGGCGGTGGTGGAATCTTTGGGGATATCTTTGGTGGAGGCCAGACGGCTACCCGGCGAGGAGAAAGTCTCCGTGCCCATGTCACGATTTCTCTCGAAGCGGCTGCCAGTGGAACCAGCAAGACGATCAGATTGAGACGCAAGGTTCACTGTGGAAGCTGTTCCGGTAGCGGAGCAGCAGCGGGGAGCCGCCCCGTAACCTGCTCCACCTGCTCTGGCCGGGGCCAGGTTTTGCGTTCGCAGGGATTCTTCAGTGTTCGCAGTGGTTGTCCCACCTGTCAGGGGCAGGGTGAAATCATTGAAAATCCCTGCAAGACCTGTCACGGGGCTGGCCTCGAGCAAAAGAATGAAGAGATCGAGATCGAAATTCCTGCAGGTGTCGAGGAGGGGATGATTCTCCGGGTCACCGGCAGGGGGAATGAAGGTGCACGCGGAGTTCCTGCCGGAGATTTGCAAGTCGTGATCGGTTACGAGCGTCATGCCTTTTTCCAGCGCGTCGAAGATCACGTCGGATTTGAACTTCCTGTCTCCTATTCTCAGGCGGTCCTCGGTGCAGACCTGGAGGTTCCCACCTTGGACGGAAAAGCCGTATTGACGGTTCCTCCGGGGACACAAAGTGGAGAGATCTTGCGCATGAGAGGGATGGGATTCCCCTCGGTGCATTCCCGCCGCAGCAAGGGGGATCAATTGGTCGAAGTGACGATCGAGGTTCCCCAAAAAATCAGTGACGAGCAGGAAGAGTTGTTGAGGCAACTCGCAGAGATTGAAGAGACAGAAGTCGGTGCTAGAAGGAAGGGTTTCCTTGATCGCTTCAAGGAATACTTCGGTTAGGAGCCGAGCCATGGAGACCAACAAACAGGACACGTCGATGGAGCATGAAGGTCAGCCTGAGGAGACCCCGCCTGCGGGTGAGGGGCAGGAATCTGTTCCCGCTCCAGAAGCGGCTGATCAGGAGTCTCCAGAAGTGGTAGAGCCTGATTCTGAAACTGTTGAAAAAGATCCGGAAGAAGAGAAGGCTTTTCTTCTCGATCAACTTCAGCGCGCACACGCCGAGCTGGCCAACTTTCGTCGCCGCACCCTGGAAGATCAGTCGATCCAGCGATTGCGTACCACCGTTTCGGTCGTCAGGTCTTTTCTCCCTGTTCTCGACGGTCTCGAGGCTGCAGTGAAAGCCGGGACCGATGAGGGAGGGGACGAAGCTATACGTGAGGGATTGACAATGATCGCTGAGCGTGTGGATTCAGTTCTGAAAGATCTCAAGGTCGAAAAGATTGATTCCAAAGGGGAAGATTTCAACCCCGAGCTGCACGAAGCGATGTTGCAGGTGGATCAACCGGATGCACGTCAGGGCGAGATTGTCGAGGAAGTTGAAAAAGGTTACCGCTGCGGGGATCTTCTGGTCAGGGCAGCGAGGGTTGTCGTCGCCCGTGGCAGTGAAGCTGCTGAATAGAGAGACTCATGCCAACATATGATTATGTCTGTGATCAATGTGAGCACGCCTTCGAGGCTTTTCAGAGAATCGATGAAGATGTTCTGACGGATTGCCCGGAATGTGGCAAATCTGCATTGCGTCGTCTCTTTGGCGCAGGCAGCGGACTTCTGTTCAAGGGGTCAGGCTTTTATGAGACTGATTACCGCAGTGACAACTACAAGAAGCGTCAGAAAGAGGACAAGCCCGAGTCCAAGACCAAGTCGGAGGCTTCGAAGTCCCCGAAGAAAGATTCCGGAAAGAGTTCCTCGTGAGTCGATCTTCCAAGTGCCCTGTTTGTCGGGAGGCGGTAGAGGAAGCGACCGGGGATGCGCAGCCCAGAACTTATCCTTTTTGCAGTGAGTCCTGTCGTGACCGCGACCTGGGAGGCTGGTTGCAGGATCAGTACCGACTGGGGTCACGTCCACTGGAGTCGGACGAGGTCGAGGGGTTCACGGATACTTCAGGAGTGGATTAAGTTGTTTCAGTGAGCATGGAAGCGCTAAAGCTGATCCAGCAATGAAGCCATAAAAAAGGCCCGGGAGCAAATCGCTCCCGGGCCTTTTCTTTGGTCCAGATCGAGTTTTACTCGCCAGCCTGATTGACGAGACGCTTCGGAAGAACCCGGCCTTCCGGCAGTTCGTCAGCATTGACTTTCTTCACGTCACCACCAGCGTAGACGACCATGACGAATCCTTCATGGTTCTCTTCAACACCGTTTTCCTTGTCAGCGATGGAATCATCACTTCCGAGCGCGGTGTCGGTGGATGTCGAGGACTTGGTGCGCTGACCGAGCCATGCATAGGAGCAGGAGTCCTCATCGAGAACGAAGTTACCGTCCGAATCTTTTTCGGCTGCAATCTCCAGAGAAGAGGGGCAGATGAAAACATCCGGGCTCAGATCGGAGCCTTCTCCGGAGCTGACCAGTACATTCAGGGACTCGTATGCCGGAGGGTTCTTACCCTTGGCAACGGGGAAGAATCTTTTATCCAGTGCATAGGCAATCGCCGACTGGCCCATGTTTCTGAGATTGTTTGTGCAGCTGACTTCGTCACCCTTGCGCAGTGCACTCAGGATGTTTCCGGAGAAGAGTGCGGCGAGGGTTCCGATGATGGCGATAACCACCAGCAGCTCGACCAGGGTGAATCCCTCTGCACCTCTCCCTCGAAGGGATGTGCTGTCTTGCAATGATTGCTGTTTCATGAAGTCTCCTTCCGGGAGTCCTGATTGATTGGGGTTCCTCACAGTACTGGAGAGGGTCTCAAGGCCAGTTTGACCACCGCGAACAGGAATGTTTCTGTTTGCGGATCGATTGGGCATTTCCGGTCTCGATCTCTGCCAGAGGGCTTCCCCTTGCCCTCTCAAGCGACCTTTGTCCAGTTCACTGTTGAACTTGCGTGGGTCAGACGGGGGATTTCTTTCCGTTTCCCGAGTCTGCCCTGACCAAGCGGGCATCATAAGCCGGATTTTTAACGATTACCACCCTACCGGGGACGTTGACACCCTCGATGGGGGATTGCTATGATTCTGGCTTCATCCTTGCGAAGATGATCTTTCCAGCCCTTGCCCAGGATAAGAGGCAGGAGGGGGCCCGAAACACCGGGCTTTTCTGGAGGATGCGTTTTTGCGGGGATTGAAAGCGGAAGGAAAATGGTTCGGGGAGGCCCGATTGGCGGTGAATCCGCCGATTGGCCGTCAGGATTCGAACGGGTTGTCCTGCTCGAATCGCTGCTGTTGATTCTGGTTTTCTTCAGAGGAACCTCCTTATTGGGGCCTGAAGCGAAGCGGATCATGGGTTTCCGTCCCGGTTTTCTGTCTTTGGTGTTACAGCACCGCAATTCAAAGTACTGTGAATCAATCAAGAGGAGGCATTTTGCGATCCTCTTTCAGACACACGAGATACGACGGAGTAAAGACCATGAAGAACATCTTCCAGAGGGTCGTATTGCTGGGGCTCGTCACTCTTTTCATGGTGACGTTTTCTGCACCCTTCGGGTTCCTGAATTCCGGAATCGGGGGATCCACTGCCTTCGCGCAGGACGATCCCGGCATCGCCCGTCTCGAATTGAAGTTCGAGCGTCCGCGCCAGATCACAGTTTTTGGTGGTGAAGGCAACGATCTTCGACCGGATGGAGTTCCGGAGTCAGGTAGGACCTATTGGTACCTCCGCTACACCGTTGAAAACAAGTCCGGCATCGATGGTACCTTCCATGTAGGTATCAAGGCCCGTTCCGACAAGAATCGCCGTTACGCCAATATTGCCCTGCCATGGGTCGAGGATGCGGTGGAGCGTCGCGAGGGCAAGATGCTCTTCTCCAGAGCCGATCTACTGAAGAAGAATGGTGCCGGTGATCTCGGCATGAAGGTCAATGCCGGTGACAAAGTGGAGTGCGTGGCCATCTTCAATGCCATCGATCCTGAAGCGGATAAAGTGCAGATCGATTTCCACGGTCTTGTCGACGATATCGAGGTGGAGGAAACCCCAGGAGGTTCACTCAAGCTGACCGAAAGGGTTCTGCGCCTCAATTTTGAGCGTCCCGGTGACGAGTTCTATACCTCCATGGATCTCTTCCGCTTCAAGAGCAAGGCCTGGAGAATGAACACCCTCGAGTTCAGCGGACCTGATCTGACCCCGGTTACCCGGGACCAGTGATGGCGTTGAACAGGGGAGGGGTTTCGGAGATGACGCCAGATCATGGAAGATTTCTGAGCGAACTCTCCGAAAAGGAGCGAACGCTCCTGATCCTGCGTGAAGAACTTTACGAAGGATCCTGGAAAGAAATGATTCTGGATCTCTCTGCAAGGTTGCAGAAAGGACCCCAGGTCTTCGAGTTGACAGAAACGATTGAGGCCGATCTCGAGCGAATCGAGGAGTTGGCGAAATACGAAAACGAACACGACATCAATCTCGGGGATTACCTCGAGGATGAAAATTAAGACCTGATTGGATCGCAACCGGGATTTTTAACCCGGAGTATGATCCGATCTTGAGTGGAGAACCGAGCCCATGAACTCGCGCATTTCACTGAGTTTGACGATTCTGCTTTTGGTGATCCCCGTTCTTGCCGGCTGTTCCGGTGGTGGGGAAACCCGAGACGAGGGATCCGCCTCCAGCATGCAATCCAATGCCGCAGCCGTGAGCAGGGATGGCAATGGAGCTTCCGGTTTCAGTAAAGAAGATGTCGCCCCCATGGGTCTGGATCTTCGCTGGAATTACCGTCACTCCGGACCGATTCACCAGAGTTATGTTGCCAACGGAAACATCTACATCGTGTCCAGCACGAAAGATTATCCCCATGTGTTGGTGAAGATTGACGGTGAGAGCGGGCTTCCTCGCTGGACTTACCCTTTGGAGGAGAGACTGGAGCACGCCCCTTCAGTGTACGTCTATCCGGAAGAGCTGCGTTCCAGCCAGCCGGACGAGTTGTTCATCGTGCAAAGAGGTCGTATTCACTGTGTTGACGATCAGTACGGCGCCCGCAACTACGTGGTCAAGTGCGATTTTCCGATTTCCACCGGAGTGTCTCCCGGAATGGAGAATCTGATCATTGGTGGATTTGACATGCGTGCATACGGAATCTCGAAGAAAGACCGATTCGTCAATTGGACTTTCCTGACGGGTGGTGGGGTCACGGCTGATGCCGCCAACTACCAAAATGCGTCCTATGTGGGCAGTGAAGACGGAACCGTCTACAAATTGATTCAGGGTGCGGGATTCGTCAAAAGTGATTGCTGGGATTACCGAACCTACGGAGCGATCGAAGCTTCACCGACGGTTTCTGGTGACCGAATCTATGTCGGTTCGAGGGACACCAAAGTGCATTGTTTCTCGGACGCCGGTGAGGAGGCCTATCTGCATTGGTCAACTCCGACCGGCAAGCCGGTGATTTCCAGCCCAGTGGTCTCAGGCAATTCCGTGTTTGCTGTTTTGACGGATGATCGCTACAGCGTTGCTCTCAATGAGGTGATTTGCCTCGACAGTGCAGACGGTAAAGAAAAATGGCGTCTGGCTGGATACGACCGAATCCTTTTCAGCGGACGTGACTCTGTTGCGTTGTTGAACTCTGCTGGAATGTTGATGAACTGCTCATCCAATGATGGCAGAGTGCGTTGGTCTCTCGATACTTCTGCTTGTGATTCAGTTCAGGCCATTGGTCAGAGCATGGTATTCGTATACGGCGAAGGACTTCTGCAAAAAATCCAGGTTCGTCGCTGAAACAGGATTCTTGCTTGTTGTGACCTTAAACCGGTGTCGACTCGATTCGAGTCGGCACCGGTTTTTTGTGGGAAGATGGAATCCGTCGATTTACGGCTGGGTCACTCTTAATAAATGAAAACCGAGTGCATCCAGATTCGCCGATTCGACAGGGTTCAATCGAACATGCGGTCCACAGATTCCAGGAGATCCGGTCACCTCTCCAGAATCGGGATTCTCAAAAACGGGCCACAAAGGTCTGAGTTCCGCAGGAATCCCGGCCAGACGCAGTGATTCCAATGAGCGGGTGACCCTGCCAGGCCAACGGTCACCCTCGCTCCAACAGCGCAGGAGCAGGGGGGCAGGATGGTCCACTTCCCATTGGAGACCGAGGTGAAGGAGATTCTGCGTCGTATCTGTCATGACCGGGTTCCACAGTTCAGGTACTGATGAACTTTTGGGTGAGACGTGAATCCAGCCTCCGCAGCGACGGGCGACACGCTGTCCAGGGAGTTCGGTTTCAGTCATGTTTTCTCCCCGAGTCAGAAGGAGCAGTTGGTGCAGGTGCCTTCGGTCCAACTGTTGTCCCGATCCATCCCCCCGCAAAGACTCGCGAAAGAGATCGGTCGTTTCATGGTCAGCAAGTGATTCCCAAGTCTCTGGCGGGAAAGAAGTGAAGCCCTCACGAATGAACAGGCGACTTTGAAGGGGTTTCAGTTTCTGTTCGGACTGATACCAGCGCTCTCTCATCTCAACGGAGAGATGATGCAGGTGAGAAATCAACTCGGGGCTTTCCTCTTCGAGGAGTGGAATCCAGCGGTGACGAATCCTGTTTCTGCGGTGTTGAAGGGAAGTATTGGTGGAATCTTCCACAGCCTTCAGCGATCGACTCTGCAGGAAATCGGCGAGTTCTGCTTTCCTGCACTCCAACAGGGGGCGCGCGACAGTCAGTCCAGAATCACCCAATGGGGTCAGGGGGTGAATCCCTGCCAGTCCTCGCAATCCGGAACCCCTGAGAAGGTTGCCCAACAGAGTTTCAGCCTGATCTTCGATGTGATGGGCGAGGAGAATGTGGCTGCAATTGCGAGCATGGGCGATTTTTTCGAAGTGAAATCTGCGGCGATCTCTGGCTACCGTTTCCATGGAAGGTTTGCCGTTTCCCCACTGCAGATCCAGATTTTCATGGACGATGTGAAGCGGGACTGACCAGCGCCGACACAGCTGGAGGCAGTGTGCGGCATCCCGATCGGCTTCTTCGCCCCGGAGTCCGTGATGCAAATGAAAAGATTCGATGGGCCTTGGAACATCCCGGGTGTGATTCACTTCTGCCACGGCAGCGAGGAGTGCCACTGAGTCGATTCCTCCGGAGAGACTGATCAGTAATCCCGCCTCGGGGTGGTCTGGTAATGAATCCAGAAAAGCATCGACGGCGGAAAGTACCGGGTGGCGCTGATTCATTCGAGGTTTTGAATCCGAAGTTGGAGTTTGATCGGTGTTTTTACCCCGGAAGGTGCCGCCTTCAGCGGATTGAGGCCGGCGATCATGTCACGAATCCCGAAGGCGTCGATTTCTACACCGGGGGCGGGCTTGAGTGCAAGATCGTAGATCCACCCGTCGCCATCAATCCAGAATGAAAGCAGAAACTTTCCCTGACCTTCTGCATCCGAGACAGAGACTCCGCGCCCATGAAGTTCACTCAATCCCCGGCGAATCGGCTCCCGTACCTCAAGCATGAGCCAGCGATCTCGGGCTTTGTCACTTTGGGACAACTGTAATGTCTCACTGAGGAGTGACTGGATCCGTTCGATTTCCCCATCTTCGAGGGGCGATTCCGGCTCAGCGGGGGCATCGAGTGGGAAATCCGGAATCATCAATTCAGGGCTGGGCAATGCGGGTGGGATCGGTGGATCGGGTTCGAGAGGAAGATTGACGGGGGGGGGCTCCTCGGGGACCGGTTGTTCCTCGGTGGTGACCGGATCCACTTCTTCTTCGACATTAGGTGCAGGCTCTGGCTCTGGTTCTGGTTCCCTTGAGAAGACCTGAATGGACATGGGCCCGGACTGGGCGGGCAGGACTCCCCGATTTCCGGGAGCGGGCAACAGGACCAATAGCCCCAAATGAAGAAAAATTGAAAAGAGTGCTGCAATCTGTAGCCAGGTGTCTTCATTGAAGGAGGGTTTGTCCCGACTGGAAACGGGGGATTTCTCCGGAAAGAAAGAAGGCTCGGTTGAACCTGCACCCGGCTGTTCTTTTCGGATCGATCGCAGGAAGGTGAGAGCACGGGAGATACCGGTGGTGAGGATCTCATTGCCCTTCATTCCGGATTACCCCCTTCGGTCGACCAAATCCCCTACCCAGCGTTGCTGGAGTTTGTGCAAGGTATCGATCTCTTTGGTGCTTCTCAAGAAGGCCTCCAGTCCAAGATCCCGAATTTGTTGTAATCTGAGGGGGATCAAGGCTCTCGGTGTCGTATCCAGCAACTGGTCGACGATGGCACCACATGCTGCTCTGTGAACCTCATGATCCACTTGCCTCATATCGACGAGATCCCTGACGTCGGGCAGGCGACCCTGTTCGCGGGCCTCATGGAGAAGGAAGCGGTCCCTGGCCCTCGCCAATGGCCCCCTTGCCCTTGCAGAGAGCCCTTCCTGAAGCCATGGCGGACAACGGGGAGTCTCGAGAGCGGTGTCGATGAGTGCGCGGAACAGCTCTCGGGGGAGTTGATCCTGACACAAAAAGGGAATATCGCGGACCACGTGCAGGATCAATCTCTGTACCTGTCCATACTCACTGATGGATTCCAGTCGAACCGGCCCTCCGGGGCTACCCAGATGCTGATCGAGCTCCTCGACAGAGGCATGTTCGATGATGGCCGGAACCTGGGGAGGGGATCCCGCAAATGCAAATCGGTCCCAGAACTGCTGGAACCATTCGGTCGCAATATCATGCACAAGGGGGGCTGGAGAGGTCTCTCCCCGTAACTCTTCCATTGCTGATCGAGACAGCTCTTCGCGAATCTTCAGGGCATCGATTTCTCCGCCAACCAAATGAGAGACTTTTTTCAAATGGGGAGTCATATCGAGGGGGTGGTCCGATTGGGCGGATTCTTTGGCCAGAGCCAAATGCAAGGCCGCTGAATCGGGGAGCCAGGTCAAAGCCTCGGTCAGTGATCCGTGTCCATTTTCAATCCATGCCAAAGTCAATGCAGATCGGCAAAACGACCATGAGCGGGTTGATCGTTGGAGCAGTTTTTCCAGAGTCTGTTGCAAGGCAGGGAAATCCGAATGCTCAAGAAACTGCAATGCAGCCAACCGTGATTGTTCTTCAAAGACTTTCAACCAGCTTTTGGATTCGGATGGATATCTGAGAGCCAATTCTTCCAGTTTGTCGATCACCTGCTCAGATTCACCCCGTTCGATGCACAACAGAATCTCTTTTTCCATTTGCAGGAGTCTGGACTGTTCCTTCATGACAAGGGGACGAAGTTGACTGACTTCGGGGTCTGTTCCGGGGAGGGTGACGACCTCATTCCAGAGAGTCAGTGCGGTTTCGACCGATTCTTTTTCGAGTTCCAGTTTCAACTCTGCAACGAGGCACTCCCGGTAAAGAGGGAGCAATCCCTGCAGATCGGGATGATGGATGTATTCCTTGCGCAGCCATGGCAATGCCGAGCCCGGGAATCCTCCCTGCAGTCTCCGGCGACATTCTGCCAGCATGGAGTCATTGGCAGGGATCCTGATGACGTAGTCGACGAGGTGACGTTGGAGCCGGATCGTACCTTCCGGGACCTCGATGAGCAGGTGGTGACGACCGCTTTCACAGATCTTGCCGGTAATCTGGTGGCCATTTTTGAGCCAGATCTCGTCTCCATGGACCCGGACAGACCCAAGGGGGCAAAGGCCGAATACAGCCAATGCAAAGGCGAAAACGAAGCCCAATGCAGGTGCAGAGGTACTTCCCTCTCTTTTCCGGGAGCAGTTGACGAGGGGACTCACCACGAGCGATGATCCTTTCTTCCGGGGGATTTTCCCGGTACGTCACGCAAGGAGGGGCTGGCTGATCCAGACCCGTACAGTGGCGACATCTGTTTATCGACCTTCCCGGAGGGGCTCTGAAGGCCAATTCCGGGATTTAAAAATGCTCGAGAGGAAGGATTGCGGTGTCTCAGGAACGATATGTCGATCCAGTCGCACAGCGGTATGCCTCGTCCGAAATGCAGGTTCTCTTTTCACCACTTGAGCGAGCCAAGACGTGGCGTGATGTCTGGATTGCCCTTGCCCGAGTGGAGCAGAAGTCCGGGCTTCCCGTCTCCGAAAATCAGGTCATGGAGCTGGAGAAAGCCAGAGACCAGATCGATCTCGACAGAGTTGCAGAGATTGAAAGAGAAACTCGCCATGACGTGATGGCACACATACACCATTACGGAGAAGTTGCGCCAGGTGCAGCTGGAATCATTCACCTCGGAGTGACTTCCTGCTTTGTGACCGACAATGCTGATCTGGTTCTCTTTCGACGTGCTTTGGAATTGATTGAAAATCGTTTGCTGTTGGCGATCCACGATCTCGGAAGTTTCTGTCGTCAACAGGCAAATGTTCCTACTCTTGGGTTGACCCACCTCCAACCTGCCCAGTTGACCACAATAGGAAAACGCGCCTCATTGTGGTTGCAGGATCTGGTGGATGCCTACACGGATCTGGTCGAGTTCCGTGAAAGACTTCCGCTGCGAGGCCTGAAGGGAACAACCGGAACGCAGGCAACCTTCCTTCACCTTTGTGGAGGGGACGGCGACAAGGTTGACCAACTTGAGTCCAACCTGGCCAGTGAATTGGGCTTCGATCGGGTTTTTGATCTTTGTGGGCAAACATACCCGAGGATCTGGGATCACAAGCTGGCTTCCCGCCTGACGGATGTGGCGATTGCAATTCACAAGGCGGCCACTGATATCCGCTTGTTGCAATCCTGGGGCGAAGTCGAAGAGCCTTATGAATCAACTCAGGTAGGATCCTCGGCGATGCCCTACAAGCGGAATCCAATGAGATCCGAGCGATTGTGTGCTCTTTGTCGTCATGTGATGACTTTGGCACCGGGCCTTGGGCAGCTTGCAGCCAACCAGTGGATGGAAAGAACCCTCGATGACAGTGCCCAGAGGAGAGTTCAGATACCGGGACTATTCCTGGCTCTGGATGCCATCCTGATTATTTCCAGAAACGTGTTTGCGGGATTGAGTGTTCATGATGATGTCCGTATGAGGCGGATCGATGAGCACTTGCCGTTTATGGCCGCTGAAGAATTGTTAATGGAAGGGGTCTCCCGTGGGGGAGATCGCCAGCAGCTCCATGAGCAGATTCGGAAACATGCATGGGCAGCACGTGAGGCCGTCGTCAGAGGAGAAAAAAATCCTCTGAGAAGTCTCCTCGAAGCGGATGAAATCCTCTCTCCGGTTGTCGCAGCATTACCAGATTGGGATGCCCAGCGATTTACTGGAAGGGCTGGAGATCAGACTTTGCGATACCTCGATCAAATCGTCGCAAAATTACCCCAACCCAGTGAGGATCACCTCACGGATCTGAAGGTTTGATGTCTGCCCTGCGAGGACAGGTCATCTTTCGATCAAGCAGGGAAGTCCGTGTTCTTCACGAAGGACAGGTTTTTCGGTGCGATCTCGCCGGCCGGCTGAGAAAAGCGGGGATCAATCCCATCGTTGTCGGGGACTGGGTTGAGTTTGAGCGCAATGAGAACACGGACGTCGAATCGGATGGTCGTGTACTTGCAGTTGAGGAACGAAAAGTCTGGCTATCACGCAGACGTGATGTGGGTAAAGCACGGGAACTCATTCTCGCTGCAAATGTTGATCAGGTAGCAGGAGTATTCTCCGTCAAAAAACCCCGAATCAAATTTGGTGCACTGGACCGAATTTTGATGGCCAGTGAATATATGTCTCTTCCAGCACTGGTGGTGATCAACAAGACTGACTTGGGTATACCCGACGAAGTTGAAGATCGACTCTCTGTCTACCCCGATTTGGGATATGAGATCTTGCGCACTTCTGCAGAGACAGGTGAAGGCCTCGATTTGCTTGAGGAGAAACTGCGTGGAAAAGCGACAGTACTTTCTGGTCCGAGTGGAGCTGGGAAATCTTCGCTGATTTCAAAGGTATTGGGTATTGACCTGAAGACGGGGGAAGTCAGTGAGCACAACGAAAAAGGAAAACATACGACCACGGCTGTAACCTGGCATCCCGGGTCTGCTGATTCTGCCATCGTCGATACACCGGGTTTTCGGGATTGGGCTCTGTGGGGCCTGGAGCCAAGAGAACTGGCCCATTGGATGCCTGATCTCAAAAGGCACCTTCACGACTGCAAGTTCAATGACTGCATGCACCGGGAAGAACCGGGTTGTGGAATTTTGGGGGCTGTTGAGAGTGGGGACCTGGACCCCCGACGTTATCGATCCTACCTCGGAATACTGGATTCAGTATTGGAGAGAATCGAAAGGGATCGTTAATCCGGTTTTTTCAAGGGATCAGGCCATTTGCAATCGTCATCCAAGCAAGAAAGTATTGGTTAGCCATTGAATCGCCATGAATCGGAGTCAGTGGAAAAGTTGGTTCGCTGGGCAAAGTCCGGTGACCGGGAAGCTTTTCGCCAACTGGTTCTGCAGCACCAGCAAATCGCAGGTGGCGTGGCATACGGAATATTGAGCGATACTCATCTTGCTGCAGATGCGGTGCAGGATTCCTTTGTTCACGCATGGCAAAAAATAGGGCAACTGAAAGAAGATCACAAATTCAAGAGTTGGTTTCTGATGATCGTACGTTCCCGGGCAATTGACCTCCAAAGACAAAGGTTTGCCAAGATCAGGGAATCTTACAGCATCGATGAGTCGATCGATTCCAGCAATGAAAAGGGACCCGCTGAAGAATTGGAAACTCGGGAGAGATCCCATTTGATTCGCCAGATGTTTCGAGATCTTCCGGAAGAATATCGGGAGATCCTTTTGCTCAAGCATCAGTTGAAGCACAGTTATCAGGAGATCGCGAAAATTCAGGGGACAACACCGAAGGCGGTGGAATCAAAATTGTCCAGAGCCCGGAAATTGCTGGCTGAGAAGTGGCAAATAGTCCAGGACAGAGAGTCAGGAGATTCAAATGGTTGAAAACAGGGATTGCGAAAACATTCGTCATTTGATTTCTCTGGAACTCGACAGCGAGATCCATGATCAGCAAAGAGTTCAGTTGGAATCGCATCTGGATCATTGCAAGGAATGCAGGGAGTGGGAGCGATCGCTTCAATCTGGGTTGGAGAATTTCGATTCAGATTTCAGTGAGGTGTCCGGTGAACTGGAAGATCTGATTCGGCAAAATTTGAAAACGGCTGACCTCTCTGATCCAGAACCTGAAGTGACCGTTTCCCGTCATGGAGGTGGAGTTGCGGCCTCGAGACTCTCTCTGGTGTTAACGTTGCTGTCGTTGACAGTAGTCGGATATCTCATGAGGTCTGAAACGTCCACAGATCGATTTCCTGTGACGGCCGAAATCTCGGGAGTCTCTCTCATTGAACGACTGGGAGAGGCGACAAGAATCTCAGGTACTGAGACCGTTTTATTTCCTTTGCAAGTTGGTGAAACACTGACCTGTAAAGAGGGCAATGCCCGTCTGGCAGACGGAAAAGGGTTCGAAGCGGAAATTTTATTCGATTCGGTCGTGGTACTGCGATCTCCCAGGGAGTTACAGGTTCAGCGGGGGGAAGCGCGATTCTTTTTGAGTCCTGGAGAAGGGGAACTGAAAGTCATTACCGAAGAAGTAGAAATCTCGGTAGTGGGGACAGAGTTCCTTGTCCGTCGCTGGGATAAAGTGGGTCGAACCGAAGTCTTCGTTTTGGCTGGCGAAGTGATGGTGCAGTGGGGGAAACGAATCCCTCTACCGGTCAGAAAAAATGAATGGGTTGAGGTCTCAAGCAGGGGCTTCATGTTTCACTCCAGTCGTGAGCCGGTTCAAACTCCGTCTGGAGATTCCATTTCCCGTCCTGAAGCAGGTATTGGCGGTGAGCAACCTGACAGTGAGAGGCTCTTCAGGGATATTCCAAAGAGCACGGTTGTGGATGAGGAAGAACAGAAACCACTCGACATGCCGGTACTCAGTCCAAAGAAGGATTCAGACCCCGATGGAGAAAGCGACTGAAGTGGTTCAGTTTGACTTCAACGAGACTTCTGTCGACTTCTTCAGTTCATAGACACGACCATTGATCAGTCGCACATGTCGATCCTGATAGGTCCAGTGCTCGATCATGTGTTGATCAAATCGAACCCAATCAACCTTTTGTGGATCACCCCACGCAGCTCGCACGGACTTTCGCTGACTGCCAAATCCAAATCCAGCGTTTGAGGACTTCCTGGAGGCTTTTTCGAGCATACCGCTTAATCCATGTTTGGCCTGATCCAACAATATTGATCGACTCCTGGATACAAATCCATTGGGATTCGCAGTGAGGCCAAGCTGTTTCGCAAGGGCGTACGTCGAAATCCAATTCGATTTGAAGGGGTGCAATCCTGCTTCGGAAGCGAGTTTCTCGAAGCCTGAATTCAAGATCAGGTCAGTCAGATCTTTTGATCCGGAAAAGAAATCTCCTCCAAGCTTCAACCATACGATTTGATGGTTGGGATTCTCCGTATGGAGGGATTCCCACACACTCCACCGGTCTGAAGAACTGGACTCTCGAACGAGGAATCGGTCGATGGAATAGACCTGTTTCCAACGAGAATCGTTGATGGCTTGGTCTCTGACAGAGAGTTGTTCTTCTATTACCCCAGAGATGCCAACTTCTCCGAGAAGATCAATGATTTCCAGATAATCGCCGTGGCTCATAACACGAAGGCTGAGGCACGTATCACTTTTCTGGTCACTGATACGGGGTAATCGGATATGAGGTGAAACGATGACCTCTTGTTCGATACCCGATAAACGAACCGTATTTCCAACACGCTCCAGTATTCGCGTGTAGACCTTTGCATGTGAAGGTGCGATTTGGTTGATCTGATCGCTGACAAGATGCTGGTCTGGTTGCCCAATAAAACTCAGAGTGACCAGTAGTGTGAATTGAAAAATCATTTTTTCTGCTCCTTCACGACGCAAAGCGTTCCATCGGAAAGGCTGACCAGTATTTCACCGGTTTGAATTACAGTCATATCGGTGGCCTCTGCACCCAAAGCCACTTCTCCCAATATCTCACCCTCTCGATTAAACAGTCGAAGAATCCCATCGGCTCCTGCGACCCAAACAAGACTGGAATCGGTTGAGTGACCAAGGGGGGAGCATGTGCTGGAAACCGAAAATTCGTTTTCCTGTGCCTGGTGATTGGAGTAGATGACCCAACCTTTGGACGTGTTGTAGAAATCGAGATTTCCTGAGGATCTTGGTGTGGATTTTGGTACCGGGACTTGTTTGTGTTCTTCATGGGACCAGAGTGTTCCCTCTGTGAACAACATGCTTCCGTCAGACAATGAACTGAAGTGATCACCAGAGATCAGGTAGGAAACAGCTGCCGGCTCACCGATGGGGGTAAAGTGCTGACAGTTCCTCATAGCATCGATGGCGACGATCTCCCCTGAGTCTGCTAAAACGAGAGAGACAATAGGCGCAGGCATTTTGAACGACATAGTTTGCTGACCTGTAGAGTCATGAAACGAAACATTGCCATTGGCATCTCCGAGAGCCCAACTCTCTTCACCACAGCCAATTGCGCTCGTCCAGGGGGCACTGTTGACCTGACCAAGTCCCCGGGTATTCCCGGTGTGGGAAATGGCAACCGGTTTACCTGCCAGCGGCAACGCCAGGATTTCTCCATTGGATTCAATCAACTTTGGAGCAGGGTGCCCCTCGATACCTACGGACAGGGTTTCTACAGGGCTCAGTAAATCCCGACTCAGAATACGGACTTTCCCGTCCCTGCCAGAGGTCAGCACCCATTCACCCAAAACCGCCATATCATGAGCAGGCTCAGGGATTTTCATGGTTCGTTCGGGGCTTCGAACCAGCGAAACCAGTAAATGGGGGACTGATCCCGCTGATATCTTCAGTTTCCTGGAGCGGCAGCCTTTTTTCTCAAGAACCATTTCGAACAGTTCTTCTTTGGCAAGACTGATGGTGACGGGGCTCGTTCCCAACAGATTCCGCGAGTTGTCAAAAACCAGTGCTCCTGCAGGAATACTTTCGACCACCACAGGGTAGCGAATCGATTCGATGAGATCCGTTGGCAGTGTGGTCAGATCGAGCGTTGAGATCTCGTCGAGTGCTGACCTGGCTTTCAATGGCATTCCAGCTTCCAGAAACTGATTGGATTCCAGAATGGCTGAATCCACTCGATTCCGAAGGCTTTGGCGCTGGGCGCGTGCCTCTTCCCGGGATCGGTGGAGTTCGTCTTTTTCTGAATTGACCTCTCTGGAAATGAGGTTTCGCATCCGCAGTGCATTTTTTGACCCATGTCCGGCAGAGAAAGTCCAGGGATGAAGTTGTTCTACCCGTTCATAGGCTTCAGCGGCTGTGATGAAATGGTGAATGGCATTGGCATTGCTCTCGATTTCCCGAGCCGCTGCCAGCATTCCTCCAGCTCTCCACTCAGATGAAATTTGAAAAATCAGAATCATGCAGAATATCGACCCCAGAGAAACGGTGATCAGCTTCTTTCTCTGTTGCCGAGTCTCCAGTTCATTCTGCCTCTGAAGGATCTCTTCCAAAGATTTTTCATCCAGTCCCTGTTCGGGTGAGAGAGTCCGAAGGCTTTTCTCAGCTCTCAGCGCGATTTCAGGGGCGTCAAATTTGGAGATAGAGATCGCTTTCTTGAGGCACTCGTGGGCCCCGGTATCTCTGGTTTTGCAAAGAGCCTCTCCAAGTTGAAGCCAGTAGGCTCCCTCTTTGCCGCGAAGATTCTCCGCATCGCGCAATACGGTGACCAATTGTTGATGGTCGCCACACTTTCTCAAAGCTTTGCAGAGATCTTCATGGATCTGAGGGATCTTTTTTGTAGGAATGGCATTCCGTATTTGCCAGCAAGTTAAAAGATCTTCGAGCTGACCTGGTGTCAGAACCAAAAGGCGCTGCAGTTTTTTCCAGGCTTCTTTCTCTTCCCCCTTGGCCAACAGGAGTGAAATGGTTTTTCTCAGAAAATCTGCCTGAATCGCAGGGTTGGCATGGCCTGCACAGTCACTTGCTTCTTCGATCAACTCCGTGGAAGCCTGCGAGTTCTGATCTTCCAGAAGGGTTTCATAGAGAGACAGCGCAGACTCGGGGTTCTCCGAGGCACGATCTCTGGCTCTACGGATCATCTCAGTTGTATCAGCTTCCCGAATGATCTCTTCCTCGAGAAATCTGTAAAGAATCGTGCAGGTGTCAAACCTGGTGAGAGGGGAGATTTCGAGAATCTCTTCAAGGGTGCTGATTCCATCGACGAGTTTATAGATCGCGTGATTTTCAGCGGGCTGCGGTCTTTCCTCAACAGGTATGAGAATCCATTTAAAGTTATGGATTCTCTGACGAATAACAGTCCATTCATCCGCTTGGCGAAGTCCTTCGATGATGATACTCATCGGATCAACTTGAATTCGGGTGACGTGATATACGTCATCTTCATGCGTTGATTTTAATTGTTCCGGGAAAAATTCGAAGTTCCCATTTGTCCATAGAAAGAGATCAAACAGTTCCTCTTCGATTTTTTTGCGCAGTGCTTTTTCAAGAGAGTTCTCAGCAATGAATCCACGATCAATCAGTGCACGTCCGAGAAGGATGCCTGTTTCCTCGTGATCTTTTCCCGCCTGTTCGAGTTCCTCTGCTGAGACCAGACCTTCCCGAAGAAGGATGCTTCGCAATCGGAGTTGTTTGGAAGAACCGGTTCGCACGAGAGTGATGTGTCCGGTTTCGAAGACGATTGACACCTTTTCATCGTCACGACTAATTTCAAGAGTTCCCGAGCGAGCCCCCTGTGAAAGGGTTTGCAGGAGTTCTTGTAATCCGAAGTGCTCAAGGTGTCCTTTTAAGATGCTCATCCTTCAACTCCCGTTTCGGTACCGCTGGTACACTGATCTGGAGGCCGAAAGGTGCCGTATCCCGACTGGATAAGAGCGGGTAGCATCTTTAGTGGACCTCGAATAAGGATACAGAATGGATGCCAGATCAACCAATCGGGGGGATACCGGTGGGAACGGGAGTTGCCATATGAGCGCTTCTCCGGGCCTCTACGTGCATGTCCCGTTTTGTCGCAGCAGGTGTACTTATTGCGACTTCCATGTGGCAGCTTTGCGCCCGACCGTGATGGTCGACTATGTGGCGGCAATGAGATCTGAAATTGATCAGGTCGCCAAATCCGGTTTCAGCCCTAGAACAATCTTTATCGGTGGTGGAACTCCAAGTGCTCTTCCCCAGGAGCAATGGGAGCAACTGCTGGGTGCTCTGGCCGAGCCTTTTTCTGGTTCCTTGGTTGAATGGACCGTCGAGGCAAACCCTGAATCGATCAATCCTCAAAAAATCGAAGCAGCATTGAAAGTGGGGGTGGACCGATTCAGCACCGGCGCACAGACCTTTTCCGAAAAGGGTCTGTCATTGATGGGGCGCCGGCACGATGCACGGAGGGTTGAAGAAGTGCACCGGTGGTTCGAAGAATTGGAAGTTCCGCGCACGAGTCTGGATTTGATTGTGGGCTGGCCGGGACAAGATCGGGAGTCGATAGACAAAGACCTCGCTGCGGTTGAGCGAATCGATCCTGATCACATCAGCCTATATCACTTGAGTTATGAATCCGGTACGTGGTTGCACGCAATGCGGGAACGTGGCGGGTTGAAACCATTGCTGGACGAAACCTGTATCGATTTTTCCAATGCATTTCTGACCGGTTTGAACCGACAGGGCTTTCGACGTTATGAAGTTTCCAATTTGGAGAAGCGTGGAGGAGTCTCCTGGCACAACCTTAACTATTGGCAACGGGGTGAGTATTTGGGGATTGGTAGCGGCGCTGCTTCATTTTTTAACGGAGCAAGGTGGAAAAATCGGCCTGACGTGGCGGCTTATATCTCTGCCGACGGATCTCCTGAGAGAATTGACATGGAAAAGTCAGGGGAACTGGACGTTATCGTTGAATTGATCATGTTGCAGTTGAGATTGTCTTCCGGGTTGGATCTCAAGAATTTTCGGAATCTCACCAAATATGAGTTTTACGAACTCTGTTCAGGAAGTTTGCGCAACTTCAAAGAAAAAGGTTTTCTTGTAGAGGAAGCGGGCCATGTGCGCGCGACTCACAGAGGATTCGACGTTCTAGATTCGATGATCCTGCAGTTTGTGGAAGACGCCGAAAAGAGATTGAATGCGCGAACGTGATATTCCGTTGGTGGAAATCAGCCTGGCGGTGAGATTTTTAAGGCAACGAGACTGGCTCGACAGCGAGGCTTTCGCCCGTTTGCTGACTCTCAAGGAGTCCAAATACGGGTTGGACGGGTTTGTGGGGGTGATTCAAAAAGAAAACCTTCTCTGCCCAGAAAAAGTCGAATCGCTGGTCAAAAGAGTTCGTAATCAGATGCGCAGAATCCATGCAGAGTTACCCGAAACCCGTGTTTTCGACGGCAGATTCGGCCGTATCGCTGTTTCAGCGGGGTGGATCTCCTCTCAAGATCTGGAAAACGCTCTTCTGGAGCAATCGCGATTGAGGCGAATAGGCCTCAAATTCCGATTGGGTGAAGTTCTATTCAAAATGGATCTTCTCAGTCGTCTGCAAGTGGAGTCTGTTCTCGAGCAACAGGGGCAACGGTCCAAATCATGCCCGGATTGCCAGGCGTTAGCGCCATTTACGGCAGAATTGTGTTCCTGCGGGCGAATTTTGCAGCCTGCTCCTCTTTTGTGCCCTGTCGTCTAGGCACCCGAGTCTGACCATCCGGCGGTGATCGACCATTTCGCCATTTGCCAGTTTTCGATTCCCCATCCTAGTCTTCTCTGAGGTACCAGCACCCATTGTGCTGGCATTGCGTGACAGGTAGGGGAAACAGATGAAGGACGAAAATTTGAAGTCCAATCCTGAAGATTCCTCCGCAAACAGCGGAGAATTGCCGGAAGTGAAGGCGATCCCTTTGGATTCACCTCCACAACCGGAAATCATCTCTCATGAAGAGCTCAACGAAGATGACGTCATCGTCTACCTGGACGACGATGTGGAAGTCTGTAATCCGGAGAATACCCCGGATTTGCTTTCTCATCGTCCTGGTGAGGAAGACGTACTGACGGAGTTTGAGAGACTTCCCGAAGTTCAGGCTGAACTGGTTGAGGATATTCCAGAAGTGTTGAGTGTGGATGATGTCACCGCTCTCGTTTCTGAAGAGGTCGACACAGACTGGTCCGAGTTCTTTGCAGACCAAGCATTGGTACTGGAGAGAGTCAGGGAATATGTCAGCCTGCATCGCAAATGGTTTGCTGGTGGGGCAGCGGTATTCCTGTTGGTTGTTGTCGCAAGTCTGTTCTCAGGTGGAAGTGATTCCACCGGAGCTTCGGCCACCTCTGAAGTCAATGCTAATGCCGAAGCCTACGATCAATGGGTTGATCAGGCTCTGAGTGGGCATTTGACCGAGATCGGAGAGAACAAATGAGCAGAGCACTGAGCATTATCATGATCGTCTGCCTGGTGCTTGCACCGGGAGTGGTTCAGTCTGGAACCATCATTCTCAAAAATGGTCACGTCATAAACGGCAAGGTTATCGTCAGTGATGACGAGAAAGTCATCATGAGTTGGGGTAATGGCAGGACGACCATTTACCACCGGTTCATCGAATCGATTTCTTTGACAGAAGAAGAGAAATTAGCCGTTCGCAGATACAACACTGCCAAATCCGACTCTGTTTCCAGAGAGGTGACTCAGGCGATTCAGCTGCCAGAGTTCAGTGAGCTTCATGGTGAAGTCGCTGCGGAAGTATTGACGGAAGAAAAAGATGTTGTTTCAAATCAGGGTGAGCATGTCGCTGATCTCAATGGAGAAGTTACTTCAGAAGTAGTTGAGTTCTCGATGCCACTGTTGGAGGAAAGAAACTTCCAGAGATTTGGATTTTCTCTGAATTTGCCAGATTCCTGGTCCGTTCAGGAGTTCAAGGACTCCCTCAGCATTCGCTCTGAATGTGGCGGAATCATGTTGGCCCTTGATCGGTATCAGGGGGGGCCTCTGACTGCCGGCAGGGCAGCCGTCGGGCTTCAGGGAATGTTGAATGACCAGGGATTCCAGCAGGTGCAAAATGGATTGAGCAGATTCATGGAGAGTTTGGATGCGGGTTTTCAGGTGGAGAGCCTTTCTCCCGGTCAAAACCATCATTCCGTTCATGCCCTCGTGAGTCTTGAATCGAGTGGGAATCAACAGCTTTTCTCGCTCTACAGATCATTGGATTGCCAGGAAGAAACGCGCCTTGTTCTAAAGTCTGTTATGGATTCAATGGAATTTGTCGGTGCGAATCCCTGACGAGAACCATGTTTGTCGTCGACAGAAGAAGTGCAGAGCGAGTCATCGCTCTGCACTTTTTTTGTGGTTGGCAGAAAAAAAAAGTTGAACTGGCTGAAAAAATCCCGTTACCATGTGTCCAAGGTTAGGGGAAAGCGGAGACGAGGTGGCCGGAGGGGGATCCGGTGATCGGCCTGAAGAGGGCAGTTTCCGAAACAGCGAAGAGTCACATAGTGAAATCATTTTGAAAAACATTTTGGTTTCATGCCGGTTGATACATCGTTGTTCCGAACTTTCTTTTTACAGGCTGGGTACACCTGTTTCTTTTCGAACGACTTGGTTTGAGTCGTCTCGGTTTTCCATTTGTTTGAGTTGTGACAACTGTTGAGGAGATCTTGTGTCCTTTGCAAAGGCGAAGTCTTTGTGAGACGACATGAGGACCCAAAAGTTGTGCCGCTGTCATTGTGATTCTCGGGAACACAGGTTCAGCGCACGGTTGTTTCGGATTGGGTTTTGAAAATCCGGAGATACGACTGTGACTCGTAGGGGGAAATCGGATGAAAGATGTTCCTTGCATCTTTAACGTCTTTTCCTTCATACTCTTGGAGATTTCTATCGGCGAGCGGTCCTGGGCAGTGGTTGTCCTGTTCCCGTTCACCGATCGCTCCCTCGGAGGGGAGCGGATGCATCAGGGTTGAGGGGCACTGCCCCCGATAGGAGTTGGCTCATGGCCAAGAAAAAAGCGGCGAAGAAAAAAGTCGCCAAAAAGAAGGCAGCTAAGAAAAAAGTTGCCAAGAAGAAGGTAGCGAAGAAGAAGGCCGCCAAGAAAAAGGTGGCTAAGAAGAAGACTGCCAAGAAGAAGGTAGCGAAGAAGAAGACTGCCAAGAAGAAGGCAGCGAAGAAGAAGACTGCCAAGAAAAAGGTAGCCAAGAAGAAGGCGGCGAAGAAGAAGACCGCCAAGAAGAAGACGGCTAAAAAGAAGACCGCCAAGAAGAAGACGGCGAAAAAGAAAGTAGCCAAGAAGAAGGCGAAGAAAAAAGTAGCCAAGAAGAAGACTGCCAAGAAGAAAACCGCACGTAGAAAAAAGTAGCGGCGCCTTCAGGTCAGTCACGCCCGTGGCGAAAGGGAACCCAGCGTTCCAGGTCTAAACCTGATACGAGTCCCAAGTACAGCTATTGGGACTGAGAATGCGAGGATCCCGGCTAAAGCCGGGCGTACCCTGGGGGCGAATTTCCCCCTGCTTTCTCCGGGGCAACTTGCGCGGAGATACGGAATCATTTCCGTATCTCCGCGCTTTTTTTATGAAATGATCCGGATCGATTTATTCAGTGCAGTGAAGGGAGGGTGACGTTGTCGACTGAAATAAATGCGGTGCGAGAAATGCTTCAATCTGTCGAAAAAGTGGCGGTGTTTACCGGTGCTGGAATGAGCGCAGAAAGCGGCATCCCGACTTTTCGGGGAGATGGAGGCTTGTGGCGAGGAAGAAAGCCAGAGGAGTGGGCGACACCGGAAGCGTTTATGCAATCGCCGGAAGAAGTCCGAGAGTTTTATCAATGGAGGCGGGGGATTGTCGAAGAGGCTCAACCCCATGCGGGACATCTGGCTCTGGGTAATTGGTCGAGCGGGGATTCCCACCATGTAGAAGTCGTGACCCAAAATGTGGATGGGCTTCACCAAAGGAGTGGTTGCTCCCGGGTCTGGGAACTTCATGGCAGTCTCTGGTCTCAGCACTGTCATGACTGCGGTACTCCGGAAAGTGATCTCGAAAAAACTCACTGCCCCTGTGGGGGGAGATTGCGACCCTCAGTCGTCTGGTTTGGCGAAGGGTTGCCGTCAGAAGTCTGGGCTGAGTCGGAAAGGGTGATGCGGGAGTCAGAGCTCGTCCTGGTCATTGGAACTTCTGCAGTGGTCTATCCTGCTGCAGGTCTTGTCGGTATGGCTGCAGGAGCGGGGATTCCCGTAGTTGAAATCAACCCTCAACCAGCTCTGGATAGTCAGACGGTGTGTATCACGGGAACTGCTGCGCAGGTCATCCCGATTCTTCTCGAATAAACGGAGTTGAACCGATCTGCCACAGGTTACGGCCTGATCTGAGTTCTCTGATCAGGGGTTCAGGAATGTGGGACTGATTGGAAGAGGAAGCGGGAAGGTTGACTCAGGGCTGATGGGCAAATCGCAGGCAATGGTGAGTGATACCCGCATTTACGGGGAGGCCAGATCAGCATGTCACTCTTGGATAAGACTGATCCAAACAGGCAACACGTGGACCAGAAAAGAAAAGAGTGCCGAGGGGGGGACTCGAACCCCCATGAGCCGAAGCTCATCAGATCCTTAGTCTGACGCGTCTGCCAGTTCCGCCACCTCGGCAATGATCGGAAACACGAAGTTTAGGTGGCAATATTCCTGTGTCAAGTTTGACCGGAATATTGCCACCCAACTTCTTCAAAAACACCGATTTAGGGCGCTGCTCCCAGATCGATCCAATCTTTGACCAATTGGACCTGAGCCGGTGTCAGACAGCAGAAGCCGCCGATGGGCATCTGTGAGCCGGCTGCTGTCGTGGAGCAACCTGCGGCCTGGGCCGCAGCCACATGGGTTCCCTCGATTTTACGGAAGAGCCAACTGGCAGAGGAGTCGCCTGGCTCGACGAAGTCGTAGGAACCGCACTCGGCTGAAGGCTGATTTACCAAAGTGGCGTAAGAGTCATTGGTCGCGCTGTCTTCAAGGTTCAAGCCCCCAAAGTTCGAGGGGGGAGCATGGCAAACAGTGCAATCGGTCTGGATCACCTGCGGGTACACATCTCCAAAATAGGAAATAGTGGGAGGCAGGCATACCGGGTCTGTCGCGCAGTCCGTATCCGCGCAGTCGACGGCTCCGTCGAGATCATCGTCGATGTTGTTGTCACAAATCTCTGCCGGAGGAGCACTGCAACCGCTGCTTGCGGTGGGGCAGTCGAGTCCATCCGGAGTGGGATCCTGGCCACAAGTGATGGGTTCTGGCGGAGGTCCGGCGTTGGAAAACAGAATAGAAAGCAGTGAAACCGGGTCACTGATATCCGTGCTTCCGTCGTCATTGACATCGCAGGCGTCCGGGCAAAGTGCAGGACCGGCTCCCGAAAACAGAATGCTCAGGGACAAGACCGCATCGGCGATATTGATCTGGTCATCCAGATTGCAATCACCGCGGCTGAAATTCTCCTGGGCCGAGACCGGGGCAGAAACCAGAACGAGGGCGAACAGCACCGCCAGAAGGGGGCTGCCAAAACGTAATAGACTCATGTGTTCAATCCTCAACTGCGGGACAGGTTTTGCTGTCTGCGGCCCTTGAGCCGCTTCAGATGTATAGGCCAGAGCCCATTTTATCGCTTTCAAGGCGGCCCGCAACTTCACCATTACCAATGTTGTAAGGCCGTTCGTCTCGATTCATCGACTCCAGAGGGCTAAGATCCGGCCTGAGTAGCCGGGAAATACAGCCGGAATAGTCGAGAGAAGGATGCATGATCAGCCAAAGAGTCCGAACCATTACCCCATCCGCAACCCTTTCCCTGAATGCAAGACTTCAGGAGATGCGGGCTCAGGGGACAGAGATCATCAATCTTAGTGTCGGAGAACCGGACTTCGAGACTCCCAAGTTCATTCGGGATGTTGCCCACGAGGCGATGGAGTCTGGTTGGACTCGATACACTCCAACCAGTGGTCATCCCGAGGCTCGGGAAGCAGTGTGCCGTCACGTTCTTCGGACTCGTAATGTCGAAGTCAAACCTGAGCAGGTCATTCTGTCATCCGGAGTCAAGCATTCCCTCTCTCAGACATTGTTGTCTCTGGTAAACCCTGGAGACGAAGTGATGATCGGGGCGCCTTATTGGGTTTCCTATCCGGAACTGATTCGCCTGGCAGATGGCATTCCCGTGGTCGTCGAAACTCGTATCGAAAATGGTTTCCGGCTGACTCGTGAAGCTCTCGAAGCCCAGCTGACCCCGAGGACGATGGGAATCATTCTCAACGAGCCCGGCAATCCCACCGGTGTTGTTAGCAGTGCGTCAGAAGTTTTGGAGATCATCGAGTTTGCCCGCGATAACGATTTGTGGGTGATCAGTGATGAAATCTACGAGGCGATGGTCCATGAGGGAAAACTCAATAGTCCATTCAGTATCGACCCGGAGCGAGTCAGTTATATCTCTGGTCTGTCCAAGTCTTTTGCCATGACGGGATGGAGGCTCGGTTGGAGTGTCAGTGAGCCCGAGCGGGCCAATGCCATCGGAAGATTGCAAAGTCATAACGCAGCCAATCCCTGCAGTATTTCGCAGGCAACGGTGGCGGCAGCACTGGATGGAATGGATCACCCGGAACTTCAGGAGATGTACGCCGCATTTCGTGATCGAAAAGACCTTGTGGTTGAAAAACTGAATGCCATGGACGGTGTCCAGTTTGTCGCTCCCAAGGGTGCTTTTTATGTCTTCGTTGACGTCTCGAATTTTCTGGGTGATGACAAGCGGGTGACTGATGCCAATCAGTTTTGCCTGGGTCTTCTTGAGGAGATGGGAGTGGCTGCTGTTCCCGGAGATGCCTTTGGAAGTCCCGGTTGCCTGCGACTCTCTTATGCCAGACCGAACGCTGAAATCGCCGAAGCCCTCAGTCGTTTGGATCAGTTTCTTCAGAAAACCTCTTAATCTCCCTGAAATCCACCTTCAAAGGTGTCTTTTTGGCCCTTGGAAAGGCTTCGGGTTGTTGATGGGGTGCTTTTTCTGAGACAGAATCCATGAGACCTGAATTTATGTGCGGGGAAAATGAATGGTTTCCATTCATGCACTTCAGGGCCGGGGGAAACAGACACGCTTCTTTTGACCGCATCACCGGTCCCCCGACATGGCTGAAAATGAATTAAGGGAAGGGACCTGAATCATGGCCCAATCCAAAGTGACTCCTCTTGCGATCATTTTTTCGTTGCTGTTGGCATTCTGTCCAGCGGTCACGGTGAACGCCTTTGTTGATCCGGGTCAGCTCTCCATCGAAGACGATGTGAAAGCGATCAAGGAAAAGTTCCAAAAGCAGATGGAAGAACTCCGCGGAGATTTTTCACGTCAACTCGAGGGACGTACCCAGGATTTTGAGAACCGTATTTCACAGATACGGGCGATGGCTGCGGAAGAACTCGACAAGACTCGGGCAGAAGCACGAAAGCAAATGGAGCTTCTTCAAAATCGTGCTGCAGAAGAACTGGTATCCATCGGATTCCAATTCGAGAAGCAGTTGGAAGAGTTGAAGAACCTTGCGGATGAGAAGTTGGCGAAGGCTCAGGCGGAGATCGAACGTCTCACCCTCGAAAATGAATCCCTGAAGCAGGTGGTGGAAGATCTGAAAGCGATGGCGGCACAAACATCCCCTCAGAAACCGAACGCACCTGAAGTGGTCGATACCATCACGCAGGACAATCGTCCCAGAGCCCGGATGGGTATGTCGGTTCTCCCCGGTGACCCGACTGTCGCGGCTTGGGTGGGTAGTGCTGCAGAGCTGTTGACGATCGTTGCCGAGGTTTCCTCTGGAGGAAGTGCGGATCGTCTCGGGCTGAAACAGGGAGACGTCATCGTTCAAGTGGATGGAGAACTGGCTTCCATCGAAACGATGCAGCGAATTGTCATGAGTAAAAAAGAGGGCGATGAGATCACTCTGATCTGGGCTCGACGGGGATCCGATGGGGTTATGCGGACTCAGGTCCGTGGCATTCTTGCCTCAGGCGGAAACGTACCCGCTCCGGTCATCGCCGCTGTTGACAACGAAATGGCAGAGCCTGCCGCACAGGTCAGTGAATCGACCTCCGCTGACCCTGAGCCTCCAGCTGCGAGTGCTCCTGTTACTAACGCTCCTGGAGTTTCATTGGGTGTCAGTGTGATTCAGGAAGACGACTTTGGGATTCGCGTGACGGAAGTCGATGCCGGATCCAATGCCGCAATTCTGGGCCTGATTGTCGGGGACGTGATCACCGGAATGGGGGATGCACGTATCCGCACCATTGGCGGCCTTCGGGATATTCTCATGCGGACGATGCCCGGGGCCTCTGTGGAACTGCATTTTCAGCGTGAAGGCAGAGCCTGGATCGCCAAGGGCTTGCTGGCACAGGCTTCCGGCGATGGGGCGGCCCGGGATTCATTGGAGCGGGCTTCCAGTATCCGCGGATTTCTGGGCATCGTGCCCGCAGAATCTGAGGGTGGGCTGATCATCGAGGAGGTGATCGAGGGGTCCTGCGCTGCAGAGATGGGACTCAGCAAGGGAGACCGTCTCGTATCAGTGGGAGGAAAAACAGTCTCTGACCTGACCTCCCTTCGTGACAGTCTTCAGGACCTCCGTCAGGGTGATTCCCTGAAAATCGGTTTCTCTCGTGATGGAGAGGCGATGGAACGAAGAGGCACTCTGGGGGCTTTCCCTGAGGAACAGTCTTCGCGTTCGGTCCGAAGAGGACCCGAGGTGGCGACAAGCCTTCCTGCTCCGGTGAAGCGACAACAGAGAAACCGCGTCCCTGCTTCGACTGCTGACAAGGGAGATCCGGTCCTTGGAATTGCTGTGGTCTGGAGTGAATCGGGCGTGACTATCGAACGGGTCTTTCCCGGGTCGCTGGCAGAGGAAGCGGGTCTTGAGCTGGGTGATCGCCTGATCCGCATCGAGAGCACTGCTATCGACTCTCTCGACTCGATCCAGGCTGCATTGGAGAACCGCGAAGAGTACGGGGTGGTTTTTGAGGTCCAGCGGGGCCTCGATCAGGTCGTTCTGATGACCCGGCCCAGAGAAGCCATCGCCACCATTGAAGAAAAGCCAACCCCGGTTCCCGCAGCCGCGTCTCTCGAACTGGAGGAGACGCCAATTCTGGGCCTCGACATCGAGGAAAACAGCTGGGGTATCCTCGTCACGGGTACCGTTGAGGGAATGCCGGCCTATGAAGGTGGATTGCGTGCCGGAGACTGGATCCTGTCTATCTGTGATTCCAGCGTCGATTCGATTGAAGACGTGACGACCGCGCTCCAGTTTCAGGGACTCGACACCATTTTGGTCAAAGTTCGCAGGGGAATCGAAACCCTGGAACTCTCCATTCCATTGCTGCTTCCCTGACCCCTGAGCGGAAAAGGAACCCGCCTTTGGCTCGTGTTGCCCTGATCGGCCTCCCCGGAAGTGGGAAAAGTACCGTCGGACCTCTCCTCGGAGAAGCCCTTCACGCTGCCTTTGTCGATGTAGACCAGATTCTGGAAGAGTCTTCAGGTTGGTCTCCCGGAGAGTGGGTTGAAAACCGGGGGTGGGAGACATTTCGATCTGCAGAATCGGTCACTCTCGAATCACTTCATAAAAGTCTCCAGTCTCAATCGGATGTCATACTGGGATGTGGTGGGGGTGTCGTTGAAGTCCCCAGCAATCGCGAGATTCTCAAGCAATGGATCTGTATCTGGCTGGATGCTTCAGATGAAGTATTGCTCGAAAGAACCCGTGACTCGTTACGACCCCTGCAGCCGGGTCTGACGCATGCTGAATCTGCCCGCCATCTGCGCTCCCGCCGTGAACAGTGGTACAGGGAACTCGGAGTAGAAGCGGTGAATACTTCCGACCTCGATCCCGGGGAGGTAGTGACTGAGGTTTTGAAACACCTGGAGAGGTCTTGAGTCCTGTGGATATGACTCCGGTGAACTTTGCATCACCCATTCCCGAAATCGTTCAGGCTTTTGCTTTCATGATCGGGGCGGCGGTGGGGTCGTTCCTGAATGTTTGTATCTATCGAATCCCCATCGAGGGGCTGAGTGTGAATTCTCCCAGAGGGTCTTTTTGCCCCGGTTGTAAAACATCTCTGCGCTGGTTTGAAAACCTGCCCATCATCGGGTGGTTGTGGTTGAGAGGGAAATGCAGGACCTGTTCGGTACCCATCAGCTTCCGCTACCCTTTTGTCGAAATATTGACTGCGGTTCTGTTTCTCCTCGCCATGAAGCTGGTCGGAGTATCCACCTTGCTTGTGAATCCGTTCGGAATGGCAGGGGGATTCATACTGGCAGCATGGCTGTGGATCTCCTGTGTCATCGTCGTCAGTGGGATTGATCTGGATCACCGAATCATCCCGGATCGTTTCTCGATTCCGATGACCTGTCTGGTGCTGTTGTTGGCTGGATTCAATCCATTATTGGGGTTGGCCCCCTTGCCGGAGTCCTCATCGGTAATGGAGGGCTGGTTGTGGGCTATCGGAATCGGGTCGATTCTTGGTTATGCCTTTCAGCGTTGGGTTCCGAATTGGTCCGGGAATCGCAGGAGCTTTTCTGAGAGTGTTCTGGCGTATGTCTCCGGATTTCAATTGGGGGGAATCCTCTGCCTGGGGGTCTCGGATTCTTTGCCATGGTCTCAGCTGTTGGCCAGCCGCGAGGGTGGTGCCCTGTTTGGGGCGTTGGTGGGGGCAGGGTTGATCTGGGGGATCGGTCTGATCGGCCAGTGGATCTTTCGCAAACCTGCCATGGGATTTGGCGATGTGAAGTGGATGGGGATGTTGGGGGCGACGGTGGGTGCCGTTCCCGTGGTGATCTCTTTTTTCCTCGCCTGTCTGCTGGGATCCGTGATCGGGCTTTACCTGCGTCTTCGAAAGGGACAACAGTATATTCCCTTCGGTCCCTTCCTCAGTTCGGGAGCAATCCTCTGGATCTTTGCCAGGCCCCAGCTGGAACAGCTCTGGGTGGCCTATATGGGGCTTTTTCAGGGCTGATACGGGGAAGACCCTGTGCCACCTGCGGAAGTTGGCAGGAGGCCGTTTCTCTGCCTCTTCCGGGAGGGTATCCTCCAGTCCGTTCAGGGGGGAATAGAGGCGTCTTCGCAGGAATACTGCGTTCGTCCGGCCGATTCAGGGCCGATATGATTCTTGCCCTATGTCACTGAAATCACGCCGCCGTGGGCATCCCGCTGGGAGTCTGCGTGTATCGAAAGGGGACGTCTTCATGTCGTGGAAACGCATGATCTGCTTCATTGGAATTCTGACTTTGATTTCCGGTTGTCAGACCACGAGTCTTGAACGGCAATTGAGTTACAACAAAAGCAAATTGCAGGAAGTCGAACAGGAGCGAGACCGACTGCAGTTTCAGTTGGCAACCTGCGAGGGCCAGCAAAGGGTGGCCACCGATGAGTTGTCCGCGCTTCAGAAGAGGTTCGCAGATCTGAGTGCCGCAAAGATCGCTCTCGAATCTGAAGTCAATGAACTGCTGGCGAGACCAGAGCCGGCTTCAGTCAAGCTAGAAGAATTCGTCGAGGAGGACCTGGGCAGTTTTGATGGCATTGAGGGACTGACCGCCACTTCCGATGAAAGTGGTGTCCGTTTGACTCTGGATCAATCTGTTCTTTTCAGCTCAGGCAGTGCGGAAGTGACGCGTAAAGGCCAGGAGACTCTGAAAAAGATGGCAGCGATTATCCGCAGTGAATATGCCAATCGTAAAATTCGGGTGGAAGGTCATACCGATTCCACACCCATCGTCAAAACCAAAAGTCGCTGGGCCAGCAACTGGGAGTTGAGCTCTTATCGAGCGTGTGCAGTGCTCCGTGGATTGCTGAAAGAAAATGCGGTCAAGAATTCCCATGTCTCGGCGATCGGATTCGCAGATCAGAGGCCAGTCGGTGACAATCAGACCAAGGCTGGTCGAAAGTTGAATCGCCGGGTGGAGATTATCGTCGAGAATTAATTTCATCCTGTTTTTTGAAACCGCTCTGTTGTCGCTCTTGAAAAGAGTGTTCAACAGGGCGGTTTTTTTGTTTTTCGGCCCTTGAGTCGGCAGTTATTCCATCCCTGATTTCCTTTGAAGGCGTATTTCTGCTCTCCTTCAAAAACCGCCCTGAAATACCTCCTGAAGGCGGTTTAAGGGGATTCCCACATTCGGTCCCTGGCCTCACTTGGCCCGATGTACAGCCCCGATGCTACTCTTCAGCGTGAATCCATCCGTCCATCGAATTGGCTGTGCGGATGGTCATTCATCTTTGGGGAGAGCCCCCGGAAATCGAAGGAGATATGGCGATGACCATCGAGGATCTGGTGCAGCAATTGGTTGAAAGGGAGGGCTCTGACCTCCACCTGGGCGCAGGCACCGCTCCCATGATTCGAATTCACGGACGTCTCGTTGCAGCGGGGGATTCAGTCCTCGATGCCGAGGATGTCCGAAAAATCGTTTACTCGATTTTGGATAATGAACAGATCCGATCCTTTGAACGGGATCAGGAGCTGGATATGGCATTTGGTATCAGCGGGTTGGGAAGATTCAGAACCAACGTTTTCTACCAACGGGGTTCGGTCGGTGCGATCTTGCGTGTCATCCCTACTCAGGTTCCTGAGTTGAGTGGCCTCGGACTCCCAGTGGACGTCTGTGAAGGTCTCGCGATGAAAAAGAAGGGCCTGGTGCTCGTCACTGGTGCGACTGGAAGCGGTAAGTCCACTTCATTGGCTTCCATGGTCGATTTCATCAACCGGGGCCGAAACGATCACATCGTCACCATCGAAGATCCCATCGAGTTTGTTCACCGAAATCAGAACTGTCGTGTCACTCAGAGGGAGGTGGGAACAGATACTCCTTCCTTTGCCAGTGCTTTGCGCCGGGTTCTCCGTCAGGACCCCGATGTGATCATGGTGGGTGAATTGCGGGACCTGGAAAGTATTGGCTCAGCGCTCACTTGCGCAGAGACCGGGCATCTGACCTTTGGCACCCTGCATACCAATGACGCAGTGCAAACCCTGAATCGTCTGATAGACGTATTCCCGCCCCATCAGCAGCAGCAGGTTCGTACCCAGTTGTCCTTCGTTCTCGAAGGCATCGTTTGCCAGCAACTGGTTACCCGCTCCGACGGTCGCGGACGGGTTCTTGCGAGTGAGATTCTTCTCGCGACCCCTGCGGTTCGGGCTCTGATCCGTGATGACAAGGCTCACCAGATTCCGTCGGCGATCCAGACCGGAGGAAAACTGGGAATGCGAACCATGAATCAATCCCTGTATGAACTGTATCGAACTCGTCAGATCACCTACGAAGAGGCGATCTCCCGTTCGACGGATACTGAAGAACTCAAAAGAATCTTCCAGAGGCAGAGCTGAACATGTCCCAAGCCATCGTTCGTTTCAATCGCAGATTGGGGAAAATCCTCTCCCGCCATCGTTTGGTTGAGGATCAGGACATCGATGAAGCCATCCAGAAATCGGGTGACGACGGATCGGTGATGCGCATCCTCATCGAAGACGGCAAAGTGGCTGAGGAGGAGTTCCTTGGAATTTTGGCCATGGAAACGGGTGTGGCACCCATCGATCTGAATCGATTGTCGCTGGAAGAAAATCCCTGTGAAGATTTCAAGGAACGGATAGCCCGTTCCTGTAAAGTTCTTCCGGTTTCCAAGGCTTCCGGAGTGTTGACGGTTGCGGTATCAGATCCCCAGGACATTTTGTTGCTGGATGAGCTGCGTAATCTGACTCGTTGTCAGGTGCAGCCGGTTTTGGCCTGCGATTTCCGTATCGAGGAAGCTATCGATCGACTTTATGGCGATGGCACCAAGGAAATTGAAGAAGTCCTCGAGGACTACGGAAACCTTGACCTTGAACTTCGTGAAGGGCATGACGAGTCCGACGAAGCGGTTCAGGAACTTTCCTTTGAGGGAGATGAATCTCCGGTCGTCAAAATCGTCAATCACATCATTTATCAGGCATTGCGCGAGCGTGCCTCTGATATCCATGTCGAGCCCCAGGAGCGATCGATTCGTGTCCGTTACCGCTGTGATGGAGTTTTGGGAGAGGCTCAACAGCCTCCGGCTCAGTTGCGGGCTTCGATCGTCAGTCGTCTGAAGATCATGGCTGGACTCGATATCGCCGAGCGCAGGATCCCCCAGGATGGCAAGTTTCAATTACGCGTCGAGGGTCGTCAGGTCGATTTCAGGGTCTCAACCTTGCCTACGGTTCACGGCGAGAAAGTCGTGTTGAGAATCCTCGATTCTTCGAATCTGGCTCTCAATCTGGAGACTCTCGGATTCGAGGACAAAGCGCTCAGTGACATCCGCAATGCGATCTCCAGTTCCTACGGAATGATGCTGGTGACTGGGCCTACCGGATCCGGTAAGTCGACTTCTCTGTATTCATGTGTCAATGAAGTTCTTTCTCCGACAGAGAACATCACCACCGTCGAGGATCCTGTGGAGTACCAGTTGGATGGAGTGGTGCAGGTTCCGGTCAATGCCAAACGTGGATTGACCTTCTCCAAGGCGCTTCGTTCGATTCTCCGTCAGGATCCGGACACGGTCATGATCGGAGAGATCCGGGATCTTGAAACTGCAGAAATCGCAGTGAAAGCCGCGTTGACCGGACACAGGGTCTTTTCAACCCTGCATACCAATGATGCCCCATCAACGGTCACAAGGATGGTCGACATGGGGATTGATCCCTTCCTCGTGGCTTCAGCAACCCAATGTATCGCTGCACAGAGGCTGTGCAGAAGACTTTGTGAAGATTGCAAACAGGATGCCGGTGAGCTCCCCGCAGAACGTCTCGTTGCACTCGGCTTTACATCGGAAGAAGCGGCAGAGGCCCGTTTGTATGAGCCCGGCGGGTGTTCCCGTTGTCAGGGAGGCTACCGGGGTCGATTTGCACTTCTCGAAACGATGCCCATGGATGAAGAAGTTCGCCGTGTCGTCGTCGGGGGAGGATCAGCTCTGGAGATTAGAGATACCGCTTTGGCCAATGGGATGCTGACTCTGAGAAGAGTTGGAATCCTTAACGTACTACGTGGAAAAACCTCCCTTGAGGAGGTTCTGCGCGTCACCCAGGGCGATTAAGAGCAGGAGATAACATGAAAAATTATGACTACAAATCAAGAAATCCTCAAGGCAAGTCGGTCACTGGAGTGATCGAGGCAGAAACCGAATCGGAAGCGATTCAGGAGCTGCGTCGCCGCGGATTGACTGTCACATCCATCCGGGGTCAGAAGAGTGGTGGAAAAGGGAGAAAATTCTCCATATCCCTGCCAGCCTTCTCCAATTCCGGTGGAGCTCTCGGCAAAAGAGTTCCTCGCAAGGAGCTGGTGCCGATGGCTCGTCAGCTGGCAACGATGTTCGAGTCAGGCATTCCGCTGGTAGAGTCGCTGGAAGTGATTGAAGAGCAGTGTGATAACGAAAACCTGAAACTGGTTCTGGCGGATATCGCTTCAGAAGTACGTCAGGGTAAAGATTTTTCCGATGCACTCTCCAGGCACCCCAGAGTGTTTGACGATATTTTCATCAATATGGTTCGTGCCGGTGAGGCGAGTGGTCAGCTTGATGACGTTCTCGATCGTCTGGCTACCCATATGGAGGAGTCTGAAGAACTCAAAGGCGAGATCAAATCGGCGATGACCTACCCTGTGGTCAGTCTTGTGATGATTGGCGTCATCAGCCTTGGACTGCTGGTTTTCGTTTTACCCCAGTTCAAGGAAATCTTCGATGGTCTCAATCAGGAAATGCCAGCACTGACCGCTGCAGTCATGGGATTGAGTGAATTGGCACAAAACAATTTCGGTTTGATTTTGCTGTCAATGATAGCGGCAGTAGTGGGTATCAAGTTGGTTTTGGGAACCCAGCGGGGCAGGCGCATTTGGGACATTGTGATTTTGAGAATCCCTGTCTTTGGTCCCTTGATTCGCAAGACCATCGTCAGCCGTTTCAGCGGAACCTTTTCCACTCTCATCAAGAGTGGAGTGCCAATTCTGGGTGCTCTGGAAATCGTCGGCCAGACGACGGGTAATACCCTTTACGCAGAGGCGATTGAAACTTCCGCCAATTCGGTTCGTCAGGGTGAAAGCCTGGGGCAGCCATTGGCAAGAACTCGCCGTTTTCCACCGATGGTATGTCGGATGATCACTATCGGTGAGCGATCGGGATCCTTGGAGCAACTGTTGGAAAAAGTTTCTCAATTCTATGACGCCGAAGTACGCAGCACTGTCAAGCAGCTGACTTCTCTCATCGAACCTTTCCTCATCGTCATTATGGGAGCAGTGGTAGGCACGATGGTGCTGGCCATGTTCCTCCCGCTTCTGACGATGCTTGGAAACATGGGATCACGCTAGGGGGCAGGGCGGGAGTCATGAGACAGGTCACCATGACAAAACTGTTATTGAGCCTGAGCATGCCGTGGGTGGCATTTTGCCTGATGGGTGTGCTCGGCCTTGAGACCGTTTCCAATACGGCCATGGTGGCTTTGTGGATTTGGGTCAGTGCGTCTTTGGGGTCACTGGTCATTCCTTCCACGATGAATGACCGTGGATTCACGGATCTTTCGGGGGCACTGGTATTGACTTCTTTGACTGGCTGGACGAGTTCCCCCTTTGTTCCTGTTCTTTTGGTCGTGATCGCCCTTTCCGGTGCTCTCCACGGGGGAGGGCGTGCCAAATGGCAAGCGAGCTTTGCGATTCTGATACTGGTCGCCGGATCCCAGATGACTTCAGCGGATTCTTCCCAGGCTTTCCCATGGTTTCAGCCTTTGGCGTTGGCATTGGCCCTTTATGGGCTGGCTTGGCTGGGTGGTTGCCTCAAAGGTAGCTGGCTCGACCTGGAAGAGCAGCATGAACAGATCCTCAAGGCACTGGAGGAAGGGATCATCGTTTGTGACGCCATTGGGCGTGTGGTGCAGGCGAATCCCGCGGCAAGACAGTTTTTAAGGTTCCCTGAAAGTCGCCAGTGGACAGGATTTCCGCTTGAGCAGATTCTTCGCCGGGAAACAGACGGTGAATTCCGAAAGGCTCTCACCAGCCCCTCAATGCACGCTGAAGATGTACGGTGGTCTGACCGCGAAGGTGTCGAGAGAAGTTTTCGCATTAAAACCACTGCTCTTGATTCGGGCCTGATTCTCTCCGTATTTACGGATAGAACTGCAGAACGTCGTGTCATCGAAGCGGAGGCTCGACTCGTTCATCTCGAAGAGTTGGATGAACTTTCTCTCGGATTGGCTCACGAAATCCGCAATCCTCTCGCTTCCCTGAGAGGTGCCGCCGAAGAACTTTCTGGTGGTCGTTTGAATTCAAAACAGTCTGAGTTGATGTCGCGCATCGTCAATCGGGAGTCTGACCGTCTCGATCGAACGGTCAATCGCTTCCTGGAATACTCCTCGCGGAGAAATCGTGACCAATTTGAAATTTGTGATGCGTCCACAGGAGTGCTTGAGGTGCTGGAGATGATTCAGCAACGATCAGATTGTAATGAGATTTGTATTCAGGAATCCATCGAGTCACCGATTCACATCGGAATTGAGCGGGATGCCTGGAACAGCATCGTCAGCAATCTGGTGATCAATGCTGTTGAAGCATGTCAGGGACAGGGCCGACTGGAATTGTCGCTTACAGCGATGGACGGAATGGCCCATTTCTTCATTACAGATGATGGTCCTGGCATCTCAGAAGATTTGCAAAACAAGGTATTTCATCCCTTTGTCACGACCAAATCCCGTGAAGGGGGTCTTGGGCTCGCAATTGTGCGCAAGGCGGTCGAAGAGTCAGGTGGGAGAATCGAACTGGATTCTCAAGAGAATGAAGGCACGACGATTCGGGTCTCTGTTCCTCTGGTACAGACCCGTGAATTCGTGAAAGCGAAGGCAGGTTCAGCATGAGTCAAAAGGCTTACGACATCCTTCTCGTTGACGATGAGCAGAGTATGCGTGAATTCCTCGAAATCGTTCTGGTGAACGAGGGGTACTCTGTCTGTTGTGCGGAGTCCGGTGAGGAAGCATTGGAAATTTTAGCCAATCAGGGAGCCCGTGTTTTTCTTCAGGACCTGCGCATGGGGGGGCTCGATGGAATGGAGCTTCTTCAGCAGGCTCGCAAGGTCGCTCCGGAGACTCCTGTATTGGTCATGACGGCTTACTCCACTTCGGATGTTGCCATGGAAGCGATGCGTCAGGGAGGCTTTGATTTCCTACGCAAGCCGTTCCAGAACGATGAGGTTAAAGGGGCCGTCAGTCGTGCTTTGGCATCCACCACCAGGGATGAAAACCGAATCCACAATCTGCGTCAGAGAATGGTGGGAAATACTCCAGTCATGCGTGAGCTCTTCGAAATGGTTGGGAGTGTTGCTCCCACTGATTCCACAGTTCTCGTCACGGGAGAGAGTGGCTGTGGAAAAGAGCTGATCGCTCGAGCAATTCACGATGGATCCGCTCGAAATCAACAGCAGTTTGTGGCTGTAAACTGCAGTGCATTTACAGAAGGCCTCCTCGAAAGTGAACTTTTCGGGCATGTCAAAGGGGCTTTCACCGGTGCTGTTGAGGAGCGCAAAGGGGTCTTTCTCAGTGCCAACGGAGGAACACTGTTCCTCGATGAAGTGGCAGATATGAGCCTTTCCACGCAAGTTCGGATCCTCAGGGCACTGGAAGATCGCAGGGTGATTCCAGTGGGCGGCGATCGTGAGATCGAGACGGATGTCCGAATCATTGCCGCTACAAACAAGGATCTTGCAGAAGAAGTCCGGGAAGGGCGTTTTCGCGAAGATCTCTTCTATCGATTGAATGTCATCCCAATGCATCTACCGCCGTTAAGAGAGCGAAAACAGGATCTGCCATTGCTCGCGGGCCATTTCATCCGTCGCCATGCTGAAGCGATGGGCAAGACGGTCAGTGGAATGACTGAAGTCGCTTACGAGGTGCTCAATCAACACGATTGGCCTGGCAATGTTCGTGAACTGGAAAATGTGATCCAGCGTCAAGTTGCTCTTTGTCAGGGTGAGTTGATTGATCAGTTCTCTATCTCTCCTTCAAGAACGTCAATCAATGGAGAAGTTTCTGACATTCCTGAAAGTCCTGAGATCAACGTTTCCACCCCTCAGGAAATCCGGGTGGTGAATCAAGAGTTCGAAAAGAAAGAGACCTTTGATGAGTCTTTGGGGCTCGAAGAACAGATGGCGCGTTTTGAAAGCCGTCTGATTCAGCAGGCCCTGAGCAGGTGTCAGGGGAACCAGACAAGAGCTGCGCAAATGCTCGGGATTTCCTATCGTCAATTTCGCTATAAAGTGGCCAAGCTTGAAGTCCACGTGAAATCGGTGGAGTTCGCTGAATGAGCTTATCTCTGTTGAGTTTTCCACAGAGGCACGCAGGTTTGATCCTCGGCTCAATCATGGCATTGGGATTACTGCTCTGTCTCGGTTCCGGGGGAGATCCGAGTACCCACTGGGGGGTCTCCCAAATCTACCCGGAGATCGGTGTTGAACCCTTTGCGGAAGCAAGGGGACTTCATCTCGGTATTGATTCCGGATTGGATCAACAAGATCAGCAACCATTTTTGACCACTCTCACTTTGTGGGTCTATCATTTCTTTGGTCATGGCAGTGAGAGTCACCACCTCTTTTCAGTGATCCCTTACATGTTGTGCATTTTTTCGGTCACTCTTTTGATTGCGAAGAAGCGTGGCCGAATCTTTGGATTGATTGGAGGGGGTTGGCTTGCGTTGCAACCTACCTTCATGGCGTGGTCCAGTGTCCCCACGACGGTCCCACTTGCTTCCCTCATCATTCTTCTTCTGGTTGCGATAGCCGGTCAACCGCAGCGCTGGGCTCCGTGGTTCTCTTTCGTGGTCGGGCTGATTTTGAGTTGGGGCCTTAACCCCATGATCACGATGGTGATACCGATCTGTTGGATTGAAGGCCTTCGACGAGAAGTTTCAATGCGATGGCAGCCCCATGGGTGGGCTCTTTTCGTCTTTGCGACATTGGTGCTTGTTGGATTACAAGTAGCCGGTATGGACCCATTGACATTGGCAATGGCACAAAGTGGCTTGATGCATCTCAACGATATGGAAGCCGGGGTGTCTTTGGCGTTGGTGGATCCGGGCCTGGTTTTGATTCTGACTCTGGCTCTTTTCGTGGGCTTCAGATCTCCACAACCACAGTTGCGGCCCTTGACCGGACTGATCGTCACTTCGACCCTTCCCTGGGTCCTTGCTGGAGAGTTACCTGTTTTTCCATTGGTAGTTTTACTGCCGGGTATGGTGTGGCTGGTCATCGAGACTTTTGCCGATCGTAGCAGGGTTAAAATTCTGAATATGGATGATAGCGGAAGAGGGATTCGGGAATCGCTGTTGATCTTCCTGATCGGCTGTATCGGTCTGGCAGTTTTGTTGATCAGCCAGGAGAAGGTGGCTGAAGCTGCGATGTTGGCCTCCATAAGCCTTGCGATTTGTGTCGTTGGAGCTCTGGTCGGATTGCGTAGCGGATTTCGAAGCTCAGTGGTGGCTTGGGTCAGTGTCCTTTGCATGGTCAGTCTTCTTGTCCCGGTCAATCTCAACAGAGTGGCCCATTCAACCGATCGTTGGGAAGTCGCCCGTAACAGTCTCGATCGCCTGATTCCTCCGGGTGAAGCGGTCTCTGGACATTGGGCTCACATGCTGGTGATGGGAACGGATCGACCCGCATTCCAGAATCTGGATCATGCGCAACTCCGATTGGTCGAGGGACTGGAAAATGAACCGAACACACTGGAGCAGTATCAATGGGGGAACCGATCGATTTCCCTTTTCAGAGTGGCTGGAAAACCGGGCTGTCTCTTTGAAGAGGCTGTTCAACAACAGGCTACTGGTGAGATGGAGCAGGCTCGTCACAGTCTGTCACTGATTTTACGCAAAACTCCGGAGTGCAGTTCTGCCTGGGAACGACTCGGATTAATCCTGCTTGAGGATGGCCACGAGGACATCGCTTCTGAATGTTTCTTCTTTGCTTTGCAGGATGACGTTTGGAGACCGGTTTCACACCAGCAACTGGCTCGTCTCTACAGCAAATATGGTCTATTCAGAGAAGCCCGATACCATCTCGAGATGAGTCGTGGTCCTGACTCAGGGTCGCTTCCCTCCGCAGTAGCCAACGTTTCACTTCAAGGTCCCCGGTAAATCCTCCCAAGGTTCCGTTCGCTGCAATGATGCGATGACAGGGAACTCTGAGTGGGTACGGATTGCGACCACACGCATTTCCCACAGCCCGTGATGCACCGTTTTGACCCAGTCTCCGGGCAAGGGTTGAATAACTCCAGGTTTCGCCATGGGGGCAATGCATCAGCTCTTGCCAGACACGCTCTTGAAAAACAGTTCCTGTTTTCAATCGCGGGAACCATGTCCAGCTCACGTCTTCACCGTGGAGGGCTGCACGCAACTCATGGAGAAGATCTCCGGGATACGAAGACTCTGAAAACCGAGTTTGAAGGGTGGTTTTTTGGGCACTGGCTCGGGCCGCTTCATCATCGGGGTTGAGGGATACAGCATGCAGGATTCCGGTTTCATCCCATGCAACCCCCAAGCCTGCCAGCAGGTTTCCCAGATCAACCACTTCGTGTGCCCAGTAAATCACAGCTCCGGTTTCCTTTGCAGATTTCCTCCCGAGGGAGGCCCTGACAGCAGTTTCCGCAATCATGCAGACGGCGCAAGGGACGGGAATGACAGCGGCCCGGTCTTCAGGGGGTTGCCTCTCAACGAGGGGGGGATCAAGATGAAGACACTTCCTAGAAAGCAGGCGTTTTGAACTTTTCTGAGGCTGTCCGGGATCCGGTCCATGGCATGATCCGCCTTGAGCGGTGCGATCTGGACATCGTCGACAGTGCCCCTGTTCAGCGCTTGCGAAACATTCGTCAGTTGGGATTGACGGATCGAGTCTATCCCGGTGCTTGCCACAGTCGATTTGAACATGCACTGGGAACCATGGAGGTGACCACTCGACTGGTTGAAGAGATGAAATCGCGGTTGGGACTGGATGAGCTGCTGCGATCCCTCGGGAGTGCGGTCTCTGAGCAGTCCTATGTTAAGCTTTTGAGAATCTCCCGAATGGTGGCCCTGCTTCATGATCTCGGGCATCCGCCCTTCTCCCATGTGACCGAAAGACTGTTACCAAGGGGAATGCACGAGGAGATGTCTCTGGCTCTTCTGGAACATCCGCAGATTCGAAACAGTCTGAAATCACTGGGAGAGGAGATCTGGCAATCGGTGGTTCAGGTGATGGATCCTGCTCTCGAGGATTTGCCCAGTCATTTGCGATTCATTCGCTCTCTGGTCTGTGGTGAATTCGGTTCAGACCGGATGGATTACCTTCTCCGCGATGCACACCACGTGGGTGTTGAGTATGGAGCGTTTGATCTGCCCCGAATCCAGCACACCCTGAGGCCTCTGGAAACAGATCAGGGAGTTCAGCTGGGGATTGAGCATGGTGGACTCCTTGCTGCAGAAGGTTTGCAGTGGGCCCGGTTTTCGATGTTCACCCAGGTCTATTTTCATCGAACCCGCAGAATCCTCGATTTGCACCTCGTTGATTTTCTGGTTCGAACTCTTGAGCAGCGGCGATACCCGGAAGAGCCCGACGAATATTTGCGCTGGGATGACATTCGGGTGTTACAGATGCTTCGCGAGGCTGATCTGGATCCTTCTCACCCCGCCCATGCCGCTGCTCGCAGGATCATTCGTCGACAGCAGCACCGGCCACTTCCAGAAGTGGTCGAAGGAGAAGATGTGGAGGATGTGGCAGATCGCCTCGCTGCCCGTGTCCGCGAAATTCGTGACCACGAACCCCTGAAAGATCCGGTGGCCGACGTGGTTTCACCTCCTCCTGCTTTGACGCAAGGAGGAGAATTGCCGGTTCTGCTCGAGAATGGAGAAATCCGCCGACTCTCACAGTTGAGTTCTCTGGTGGGACGATTGCGAGTGAAACCCCATGGGCGTATCTATTGCGCTCAGGTGGCCGTCCAGCAATAGAGCATTCTGTGGGGTTGGGTGATTACTCAGTCCAGGAGTTCTGACTGCCAATAGGCGTCACTGACGAACTTCTCCCATGAAGACCAGATCGGACGCAGGGGCAACCTGTGGATCTGCGACCATCGTGGACGAACCGGTTTCACCTTGAGTTTCATCGAAGCCTCTTCAGGAGTTCGATTGGCTTTGCGTTTATTGCAGGTGACGCATGCGAGGACGCAGTTTTCCCAACTCAATTCCCCTCCCCGACTGCGCGGCATGACATGGTCGATGGTCAGCTCTCGGGTTCCTGGCTGAATTCCACAATACTGACAGGTGTTCTTGTCACGACGATAGAGATTGAGCCTTGAGAAAGAAATTCGGCGGTCACCGACCCCGGAGTATCCGGAGAGAACAACGATTTCAAGAGGAGCGAGGCACAGAGATTCGGATCGAATCGATTGTTTCCTCTTCTTGGTCTTCAACTCTGAAAGATCATGCCAAGAGTGAAGATCATGGGCTTCGTAAGTCTCGGGATCGATAATACGTGCGGCCCCTCGGGCGACGAGACCGATCGCCAATCTGGCGGGCAGAGTATGGGTCGGGACCCAGGAACGATTCAGAACCAGAGTCGGTATCTCGAGCAGATTCGACATGATGTCCTCCCTTGGTCTATCACGTTCTTATCGTGACCACGTCACCAGGAGAGCGGCAGCCCATTTCCAAAGTACGCCTCTACACGCCTCTGATCCAGCCCCGACTTTGAAGGAAAGCCGGTAGCCAACAGAAAGGAATTCCATGATGAAACAAAGCGACGAAGCAAAACTGTGGAGGGGGAAATCTGAAGCGCAGAAAAAAAATAAGACCCCGGCTCTCCTCATTGAGGGGAAGCCATCCCTGTCCTCCCGCCATTTGCGGAGGAGCCGGGGTGATCGCGCATATTAGGTCGCGCGCTGGATAACAAGAACTTGTAATATGTCGTCCGGTGTTCCAGCGTCCCAAGTGGGGGACTTAGTACACCTCATCGTTTAATAAACGCATGGGCATTATTTGTAATGCAATGATCATGCCAACCTTAGAAACGGTCATTTCAAAGGACTTACGTTCTTGAAGTAAAAAAGTGTGGCCAAATCTGGCCTTTTGCAGCGGCCGAGGTGGCCGAAAACAGCCTCTAAGTTGTTGTAAAAGCATGATTGGGTTTATTTTATGACCAAACTGTCTTTCCTGTCATACGTCATCGTTTTCAAGGGTGGAATCCGGAGGCATCATCCCCCAAGGTGATTTTGGTCTCAGGGAAGGAAACGCGAAATTGACGAATGAATACAATACCCCCCTCCTCGAAAGAAGTTGTAAAGCCTGCAGGGGAGACATGCCTGCACTGATGGGTGCGGAGCTCGACAAGTGGGCTGCCCAGACCCCTGCGTGGGAGGTGATCGACAGTCACCATTTGCAACAGCAGTGGAAGTTTGCCAACTTTCTCGAAGCACTCTCATTTGTGAACAGGATCTCACAGGTTGCAGAAGATCAGGGGCACCACCCGGACATCTCTTTCAGTTGGGGTTGGGTCAAGGTTTGTATCTGGACCCACAAAATTGATGCTCTGACCGAATCAGACTTCATTCTCGCGGCTCATATCGATCATTGTGCACTCTCTGGAGAGGACTCATGAGATGGGCTGAAGAGGGACTGCGTATCCTTCTGCTGACGCTCTTCCTCCTGTCCCCGGGACTTTCGTGGATCCAGGCCTCTGAGCCGATACCTCCAGCGACAGAACTGCAGCAGCGGAGGGCTCAAATCGGTTTGGTAGAGAGCCATGAGATCCTTCTGGTGGCTGCCGGCGGAACCGAGGGCGAAGAGGTAATTCGTGATTATGAGTACCTCACAGGCCTGCGTTCATGGGGGGGAGTCCTGATCCTGAGGAGGGATTCCGGGGCAGTGGTGTCGACCCTGTTTTTACCCGCAAAAGATCCAGGTTTCGAAATGTGGAATGGTCCGCGTGCTTTCCCCGGGGAGGAGTCCCGGGAGCTTACGGGGATTGATACGGTTCTTCCATTTGCGAGCCTGATGGACTGGACCTTGAAGAACAAGGATCAGATCAAGACCGTCTACTTGGCCAAGCCCGGCTCTCAAAAGCAATCGCTGTGGTCCAACATGTTTTCAAAAGAAACAGAGTTTCTCTCCGCTTCCCGTCTAATTCATTCGCATCGTCAAATCAAAAGTGACTGGGAAGTGGGTCAACTGAAGCGTGCAATCGAGCGAACACATGAGGGTTTAAAAGCGGGTGCCTTCAACGCAAAGAGTTCCCTCTATGAGTATGAAGTGGAAGCGGCGATTGAAGGACAGTTTCGTAGGCAGGGATCACCTGCTCCCGGATTTCCATCCATCGTTGGCAGTGGGCCACGCAGTTGTATTTTGCATTGGCAAGAGAACAACGGCGAGCTGGACCGTGACGGAGTGTTGTTGATGGATGTGGGGGCACGCAGTGGTGCTTACACGGCGGACATCACCCGCACCATACCAGTCTCTGGGAAGTGGAACGAACGCCAGTTGCAGATCTATGCCGTGGTTCTCGAAGCGCAGCGTGAGGGCATTGCTGCAGTCAAGCCAGGGGCGACCCAGAGAGATGTCGACTCTGCGGCCAGAAGAGTGATTCGGAAAGCCGGGTTTGGCAATTACTTTCCCCACGGTACCTCTCATCATGTGGGCATGAATGTCCATGACGTCGGACCGGGTCGTGCCCTTCTGCCGGGAATGGTGATCACTGTCGAACCGGGAATCTACATTCCTGAAGAGAACATCGGCATCCGAATCGAGGACATGGTCCTGGTGACAGAGGACGGCTGCGAGGTGCTGTCGGCGGCCATTCCGAAGAGCGCGAAAGCGATGGAGGCATGGTGCAAAGGTGCAGAAGTGGTGGAGCCGGACCTGAAAAAACCAACCCCAAAGAAATCGGATTCAGAATCACCACAGCGTCTGCGATGAAGAATCAACGGATGGGCTGAAAAGGTCAGAAAAAAAAACGCCGAGAGAGGAATACTCTCTCGGCACATCAGGATCGAGGGGGCCAAGCCCCTCCGGAGTTTGATTTCTGATAGTCTCGGTTTCGGGTTGAGGGAAACCGTCCGCAACGGACACACCATAGCGAAAATGCTCTTCGACTTCCAGAAGAACGGT
>JAPOLY010000107.1 GCA_029976805.1 bacterium | reverse complement strand
CGTCGGTGGCGACGAGTTCTTTCAGGTGGCGGTCCATGGTGATGCTGCCCTGGCGGCGTTGGGTTTCCATCTGGCTGGTGATCTGGGCCCACTTGCCGCTGCGGATCAGGTGCGAGAGGGATGGGTGGTTGACCATCACTTCCATCGCTGCACGCCTGCCCTGACCATCTTTTCGGGGCACGAGCTTTTGGGCGATGACCATCGACAGGCTGAAGGAGAGTTGGGAGCAGATCTCGCTGGAGCGTTCTCCGGGGAAGAGATCGACGAGTCGGGTGATGGCCCCGCGGGCATCCTTGGTGTGCAGGGTGGTGATCACCACATGACCGGTTTCAGCGGCGGTCAGGGCGAGGGCCGCGGTTTCCGGATCGCGCACCTCACCGACGAAGATCACATCCGGGTCCTCCCGTAAAGCACTGCGCAAGCCACCACTGAAGGATGACAGGTGCTGGCCCAGTTCTCTTTGCGAGACGAGGGCCTTGTCTCCTTCGAGGATGTATTCGATGGGGTCCTCCAGTGTGATGACCCGTTCACCCCGCTCTTTGGCTCTTCTTGTCAGCAGGCTCGAGACGGTGGTCGATTTGCCGCTGCCGGTGATGCCGGTGACGATGACGAGCCCCTGATCCATCGCCATGAACTCTTTCCACGTGCTGTCGAAGGGGAAACCGATCTCTTCCGGTGGGGGGACCTTGCGGGCGAGAACACGCAGGGCCACGCAGGTGCCTTCGCGGGCGCGGAAGACATTGATGCGGAAGGAGAGATCCTTCTCCGGCCACTCCCAGGATGCATCCACATCTTCCCCTTGCTGAACCCGTTCGAGGGTGTCCTCGCGCAGGGCGGGTTTAATGAGAGCCTGAACAGTATCGTCGTCGAGGTCGGCACCGCCCGGCAGGGGAATCAGCTCCCCATCGAAACGGTAGTGGGCCGGTTTGCCAGGTCGCAGATGCAGATCACTGATACGCAGGACTCCACCGGAGAAGAAGCCGGGATCGGCAAAGCGCTCCAGCAGGTCGAGGAGGCTCCAGCGCTGTTCCTTGACGCCATAGACAGGGCGGAATCGGTCGGTGGCACTCATGAGACACTCTTTTCAGGGGAACAAAGTCAGGGCCGGTTGCAGGCCCCGAAATCGAGTCTTATCCTCGTTAATATAGGTGTCGGGAAGGCTCCGTCGACCGCTGTCCCTGAAGGGGTCAGATCCGGAAATGTGGTTTCCGGGTCGTTTTCAGGGAGAGAGACAGGGTTTTCCGGGCTTTTGCGGGATTCTTCAGGAATTTCGTAAGGCGGACAGCAAACAGTGCCGAAGTATCCAGTGTTGGCCGGTGGCCGGCTCGTATGCGTGACCTCCGGGAAGTACGCCCCCCGGGGGACGCATCCAAGCCCGCGATCGTTCCTGGAAATCAAGAGTCATGGTCGGTCCTCGCGGATTTGAACACGAAAATATTGCCCCTTCCGATCTCAAGCGCCTGGAGGCGTGTGAGAAGCGGATCGGTTACCACTTCAAGGACCCGAACCATCTGGTTCAGGCTCTGACCCATTCATCCCTGAAAACCATCGACAATCCCTGCAACGAGCGCATGGAATTCCTCGGCGACTCGGTGTTGGGAATGGTCATGACCGAGTTTCTCTTCAACTTCTTCCCCGAGCGACCGGAAGGTGAGCTGACGCAGATCAAGTCTGCAGTGGTCTCCACCAACACGCTGGCGGAGGAGAGCATGCGTCTCGGTCTCGATGAGGCTTACGCCGTCGGCAAGGGTGTGACCAGCCGTCGCAAGTTGCCGAACAGTTTGCTTGCCAATGTTTTCGAAGCCGTGATCGCTGCCATCTACCTCGACGGGGGCATCGATCAGGCGAAGGAATTCATCGTTCGCAACCTCTACCACCAGGTCCTTGCTGTTCACCAGAAAGAGCACTCGGTGAATTACAAATCCTTCCTGCAGCAGCATCTGCAGAAGGAGGATGGCTCGACCCCCAACTATCGGGTCAAGAGCGAGAGTGGTCCTGATCACGCCAAGGAATTTGTCGTTCAGGCGATGCTGAAAAAGGACATCCTCGGTGTCGGCGAAGGCACGACCAAGAAAGAGGCGGAACAGGCTGCGGCCAAGGCCGCCCTCGACAAACTCGGGGTCGATCCGACCCAGAGCTGAAGCCACTCCCGGTTTTTCTTCACAAACTGACAACTTCTGCCTGTCTGATTCCCTGCTTCAGATGAAATTCTGCCCCCAGCGGCTATCCTGATGGTCTCCGGATGGTTCAGGGAAGCCATTTCGGCTTTCGGACTTTGCCGGAACTGAGCGGAGAAGCGGTGACTGCCTCTAAAGGGAGTGCCGAAACAGATCGTGATCCATTGATCGAAAGGGTCCTCTGCGACTCATCGGTTCTGGGGGAGGTCTGTGCCCGTCTCAGGGATGAACCGGTGGTGCATGTTGGCCGCTGTTCTGAAGGGGCCGTCGGTCTGCTGCTGACCGCCCTCACCGAGAATCAGAGTCGCCCCCTTCTGGTCCTGACCTCCAGCCCCGATGCTGCTCAACAATTGCGACAGGACATCACCACCTTTACCGGACAACCCATCGGTGACTTTCCGATGTGGGAAAGTCTCTTTGAAGAGGACTCGGAGCCGGACCTCGATACCTTCCGCGACCGCTTTGAAACACTGAGATCCCTCGAGTCGGGTCAGCTGAAAACAGTGATCGCTCCAGTGCAGGCAGTGTTGCAGCCGATCAGTCAGGAAATGGATGGGGACCACCGTGTGGTGCTCAGGGTGGGAGATCGCCGGGAGCGCGGTGATCTTTCCCGAAGTCTGGTGGAGGCGGGTTATCGTCGCTTTCCCCAGGTTGCCCGTCCGGGGGACTTTGCCATCCGTGGAAGCCTTTTTGATGTGTGGCCCCGGGAGAGTCCCGTGCCCTATCGCATCGATTTCTTCGATGACGAAATTGACGCCATTCAGACCATCTCTCCCCGCGATCAAAAGGTCAGCGGCGATCTCGACATGGTCGTTCTGTCGATGGCCCCGAGGGAGTCATGGTTTATCCGTGGTTGGACCGGGACTCAGAGCCTGCTCTTTGACGCCTTGCCCAAGGGATCCATCGTTGCGGTGTGGAATCCCAAAGAGGTGGAAGAGCGGGTGCACTTTCTGGTCGGACAGTGGGCAGCCCGTGACCGCCAGAAACTGTGCGAGGGATTTTGGGAAAGAGCCGGACGACATATCCGCCTGCAACTGGATCCGCTGATTCCTGAGGCCGGGCATCGTCCTCTTCAACTCCCGGTGGTTTCTGCCGATCGCTATCAGGGTTCTCTGGAAGGCACCGTTTCTGCCTTGGCAGAAGTCTCTGATCGTGGTGAAGACGTCCTCGTCTTCCTCAGACAGGAAGCGGAGGGGGAGCGATTCCGGGAAGTTCTGGCAGAAGCGAATGTGGGTCCCGGAGTGCGCGTCCGAATGGGCCAACTCTCCACCGGTTTCCGCTGGCATGAAGATGGCGGCGGCATTTTTGTCAGTGGACATGCTGCCCTTGGTCGCCGGCGCAGTACGGAGAAGAAGGAAACCCGCAAGCGGGTGGAAGGCCGAGCGGTCGACAACTTCCTCGAGTTGGAGGAAGGACAGTTGGTCGTCCATGTGACCCACGGGATTGCCCGCTATCAGGGGTTGCGTGCGGTCCGGGACGGAGCACGCCAGGGAGACTTTCTGGTTCTCGAATTTGCCGAGGGTGTCACCTTGCTGGTGCCGGTGGACCGGATCGACCTGGTACAGAAATATGTGGGCGGCGGTCGCGCAGCAGGCAAACTCGACAAGGTCGGCGGCACGCTGTGGTCAAAAAAGAAGGCCCGCGCCGAGGAATCGGTTCACGATCTGGCGGCGGAGTTGCTGGAGGTACAGGCGATCCGCGCGGAAAGACCGGGCCATCCCTTTCCAGAGGACAACACCGCTGTCACCGCCTTTGACGAAGCGTTCCCCTACGACGAGACCGGTGATCAGCTCCACGCCATGGAAGCGATCAAGGGTGATATGGAAAAACCGAAGCCGATGGATCGTCTCGTTTGTGGAGATGTCGGTTACGGAAAAACCGAATTGGCGATGCGGGCTGCTTTCAAGGCGGTGCAAGGGGGCAAGCAGGTCGCGGTGTTGGTACCGACGACGGTCCTCGCCCAACAGCATCTGGTCACTTTCCGCGAACGGATGGCGGAGTGGCCCATCAGGATCGAATCGATTAGCCGCTTTCAGGGACGCAGAAAGCAGAACGAGATTCTGGAGAAGGTGTCCCAGGGTGAGGTCGATATTCTCATCGGCACCCACCGACTTCTTTCTGGAGACGTACACTTTGAAGATCTGGGTCTGATCGTCATCGACGAGGAACAGCGCTTCGGAGTCGCCCACAAAGAGAAACTCAAACAGCTGCGGCGTCTCGTCGACGTGTTGACGATGACCGCAACGCCGATCCCGCGAACCCTGCACATGTCACTGGTCGGTGTGAAAGACATCTCCAGTCTTCATGATGCGCCTGAAGGTCGGGCTCCGGTCCAGACAGAAGTGACCGCCTTCGACGAACGCCGTTTCCGGCAGATCGCCCTGCGTGAGATCAACCGGGATGGACAGATCTACTGGCTCCACAATCGGGTGACCAGCATCAACGAATGCAAAAACCGGGTGGAGACGCTGCTTCCGGAGGCCAAGGTCACCGTGGCTCATGGCCAGATGGATGAACTCGAACTGGAAGAGAAGATGATCGAGTTCATCGACAAGCGCGCCAACGTGCTGATCTCGACGACGATCATCGAAAGTGGTTTGGACATCCCCAGTGCCAATACGCTGATCGTTGAGCGAGCGGATCGCTTTGGTTTGGCGCAGTTGCACCAGTTACGGGGAAGAGTGGGACGAAGCCACCACAAGGCGTATTGCTATCTGGTGGTGCCCGATGACCAGCCGATCCGTCCCGAGGCACGCACCCGTTTGCAGGCGATCGAAGAGTATTCCGATTTGGGCAGTGGTTTCCAGATCGCCATGCGGGATCTGGAGATTCGCGGAGCGGGTAACATCCTCGGCAAGGAACAGTCCGGTCATATCGGTGCGGTGGGCTACGATCTCTTCTGCCGATTGTTGGAGAAGGCGGTCGCCCATCTGCGGGGAACCGCTTCCGAGGAGCCGCCGGATGTGGAGCTGACGTTGCGGGGGTTGTGCCTGATTCCTGACAGCTATCTGCCGGATACTCGTCAGCGATTGCGTCACTATCGACAAATCGCCACAGCCCTGCGATCGGGGCAGCTCGATGTCATCACCGAGGATCTGGAAGACCAGTTCGGACCGATCCCCAGCGAGACGCTGCGTCTCATCGGTCAGCAGCGATTGCGTATCACTCTCGGATCATGGGGCGTCAATCGCATCGCCGCCGAAGATGGCTGGATCATTCTCCGCGGTAACCGCGAGGGAATCGAACGGGGCTTCCGCGGTTTCGGTTGGGAAGTCCGCCCGTTGCCGGATGGTACGATCGCGGGTCGACCACCGGGAGGACTGGCTCCGGATGATCTCGAAGGAATTCTTGTCGCCTGGAAACTTCAGCAGGCAGCGGGGGCTTCGACTTAGGTCATCCGTTTCTTTACGGACAGGATGTGGTCTGACAGTCGAGAGTGTCGTCACTGGCATCGATGCTGCAGTTCGATGGTTCGGGGATCGGTGGGGAGCCCGGGACGAAGAGCGCACTCAGCAAGAACACCGCATCGGGAAGATTGAAACTGCCGTCATCGTTGCAGTCTGCTGAATCGGCACAGCCCGGGAAGGGTGATCCGGGCACGAAGAGGGAACTCAATCCATAGATGGCATCGGG
>JAPOLY010000087.1 GCA_029976805.1 bacterium | reverse complement strand
TGGGTCTACAGAGATTCCAACACCCAACATCGATCGCCTCGCAAAAGAGGGGATGCAGTTCAATAATTTCTATACCAGCCAACCGGTTTGCTCTGCCGCCCGTGCCTCTCTACTCACCGGTTGCTATGCCAATCGGGTCGGTATCTCTGGAGCACTCGCTCCATCCTCCAAGATCGGACTCCACCCCGAAGAGATGACCATCGCCGAGGTGGTCAAACCCCTGGGATACGCCACCGCCTGCTTTGGAAAATGGCATCTGGGTCACCTGCCCGAATTCCTGCCGACTTCCCAAGGATTTGATGAGTACTGCGGGATTCCCTACAGCAACGACATGTGGCCAGGCCACCCGGAATCGCCGAAAGCATGGCCTCCATTGCCCTGGTACGAACAGGACAAACCGGATCGGATCATTGAGAATCTTGATGACCAGGAGCCGATCACAGCCGATTTGACACGACGCTCCATCGACTTCATCGAAAGAAATGCCAAAGGGAGATTCCTGCTCTATCTCCCCCATTCGATGCCCCACGTTCCTCTGGCCACGACTCCGAAGTTTCGTCAAACGAGCCGATATGGAGCATACGGCGATGTCATCCGCGAGATCGACGATTCAGTGGGCCAGATCGTCGCTACCCTTGAAAAACACCAGATCCTCGACGAAACAGTGCTCATCTTCACCAGTGACAACGGTCCCTGGCTCTCCTACGGGGATCACGCCGGGACTACCGGCGGTTTGCGGGAAGGAAAAGGAACCACCTTCGAGGGTGGGGTCAGGGTCCCCTTCGTCATTCGCTATCCCGCGGTGGTCAAACCGGGAGTCATTTCCAGTCTGAATGCGATGACCATCGACATCCTGCCCACGGTGGTCGAGTTAACCGGAGGGGTGTCGCCGACAAGAAAGATCGACGGTCAAAGCATGGTTCCATTCCTTGAGGATCGAATCACGAAGGAGAAGGAAGAGAATCGCCCCCTCTTCTTCTGGTATCACCGGGGCAATCTCGAATCGATGCTCCTTCGGAACTGGAAACTGCATTTCCCGCACAAGTACCGCTCCTTGGAAAATCGCAAACCGGGGAATAACGGGATCCCGGCCAAATACAATTATCAAATGCAACAGCCGTTGGCCCTCTACGATCTTTCGAAGGACCCGGCGGAAACGACGAACGTGGTGGAGAACCATCCTGAAGTCATGAAGAAGCTGCTACAAATGGCGGATGATGCCCGAAAGGAATTGGGCGATCGACTGACCAAGGTCGAAGGCAGTGAAAATCGCCCCCCCGGCAAGGTAGAGTGATTCAACAAACACAAAAAAAGAGCCCGGAGAGCAGTTGCTCTCCGGGCTCTTTTCATTTTATCGCGATCTAGAAGGATGCGGGTCTGGGAGTCGCCTGACCCTCGATGGGGACACGCTTGAGCACGAATTTCTGCTCAAAATCCTGAACCGCCGTCTCGCGGGTGATATCTTCACCCTCCCACCAGGCCCACTCGAAATCGACCTTGATGGTCTTGGAATCGATCAGCAGCATTTTGTTGATGGTGCTGACCACTGCACCATTGCCGTAGGCAGTATCGAGGACCCTGAGCTGACAGGGAGTACCATTCCGCTCGGTATACGGCGAGATGTAGCCATTGCAGACCAATCCGTTGGAACCGATCTCCGTGTAGGCGATCCGGCACTTCTCGAAGTCGTAGTAGAAGGTCTGGATCGAACTCTCCTTGAGGGTGTCTTCCGTGAACTTCTTGGTCTCCACCACCAGGCACGTCTCATTGGCTGCCCAGTAACCGCTCTGCTCAACACGAAGGCGCTCGCCAGAAGCGGTGAAGTTGTCGGACTGCCATTCATTGGCAAGGGCAACGAAAGGGCCCAGAGCTTCTTTGAGAGGGTTCACTCTCGTGCCAGTGATGTTCCAGATCTGATCCAGCGGCTTGCCATTCGCATTCAACTCACTGATGACCACATTGAAATTGCCATTCTTGATGGTGCGTTCAATCATCACATTGGAGCCGGCAACACCCGCTTCTTTGCCCTGACCGATCCACCGGTAAGTGTCACCCACTACGGCGTCGAGGTATTCGTCGAAAACGGAAATATTGTCACCTGCCACGAAGTAACCGTGGGATTCCAGACGATTTTTGGCTGCATTCCACTGAATGAAATAGGTGCCATTGCTGACTTCACCATTGTCGAAGGTCAAGGTTTCAGCAGTGCCGAAAAGCCCACCGGTATTGAAATCACGACGATAGACGACCGTGGCCTTGACGGGAGTTCCCACGGGAAATCCTGCGAGTTCCTCACTGAGGGCATATTCGAAGTTCCATTTGCCCACCAGATTGTTCATCACCTGATTGGCGACAACCTGATCAATGACGAATTCATCGATCACCTCTGTGGCGATTTCATCCGTCACTGCAGTTCTGGATTGAGTCACGATGCTGCCCGGTTGAGCCAGCAAAGGTGCACCCAAAAAGAAAACGAGCAGTGCCAAAAGACACTGGGTATAGCGATTTCCCATGATTCCCCCAACTCGGGGTCACTCTTGTCAGGTGCCTGATCACCTGAAAGCGCCCCGTTCCCTTGTCCAAAAGGTACACAATTCCGCTTCATAATGGCAAGGAAAGGAATCTGATGACGACGGCAGATCTCCTTTAGGACAGGGCTCTCAGGCAAGATTTGGCGAAAAGAGACCGTGCTTGGGGATATTGAAGCAAAAACAGACTGGGTTCGATCAGCTCCAATTCAGCGATCATCGGCTGTCCATTTTTGTCGCGAACCGTATCCACTCGCGCATAAGTGGCGTTTCCTGGAGCGAGTTCGAGAGCTCTCTCTCCCAGTTCCCGGTCTTCTGGAAGAACAGCCCCTCCCACCGTCACGCTTTCATCCTGTCCCACAAATCGGGGTGATTTGACGACGCAATGACTCCATTCACCGCCGAGGTATACATTGGCCCTCTCTCCCCCCGACTCCACTGAACTGACAAAAGGCTGAAGCAACCAATCCCTGTCTGTGCCTTTTTCCAGAATCAGATCCCGGGCAGATTCGATTTCGGAATCTTCAAAGAAATGAGTCAACCAGGACCCCGCCGAAATCGCCGGCTTAATGACAAACTTGCTGCAACCCAAATCAGCAAGTGCCGTTTCAAACTCCGGAATTCCGAAGCCCGCTTCCAGCAACCGGGTGGGAACCACGGGCACACCTTCAACGGCCAAATCTATCAGATATCTTTTGTGCAGATTCCAACGAATCATCTCGGGTGGGTTCACGATTTGAACCTGACTCTCTGCACGCTCAAGCCACTGGCGAAACAACTGTTCTTTCCACGGGTAGTCCCAACAGGATCTGAGCACGAGTAAATCAAATCTTGTCAAATCCTGATCAGGATCATCCCAGGCAACCAGGCTTGCTCCGGCACCCGCTTGCCGTATCGCCTCCAACTGGATTTCTTCATCCGGATCCGGTTCCGGCAGCTCCATGCAGGTCACGACGCCAATCTCAACCATGACTCTCCCCCAATACCCGATTCAGGTCTTCGATCAGATCCTCGAGATCCTCTACACCACAAGCCACACGGATCAACTCGTCGGTAACCCCCTGTGCCAGACGGATTTCTTTTTCGACTCCAGCATGGGAAGAGGAAGCGGGTCGAGTGATCAGGGTTTCTACCCCGCCCAAACTGGGTGCATTGGCCATCAAACGGGTGGAAGTGCAGATTCTTTGAGCCTCATCCACAGAACCATGGATTTCAAAGGAGAAGACTCCTCCTCCCAATCCTCCCATGTATTTCTGACACAGTGAATGGTCCGGATGCTGCTCCAGAGTCGGATGGTGAACCTGCTTCACCTGTGGTTGACCGGACAGCCATTGGGCCAATCCCTGGGCATTCTCACACTGACGGGCAACTCTCAGCCCCAGAGTTCTCAAGCCCCGATAAAGCAGAAAACACGCATGGGCATCCAAATGGCCTCCCAATAAATTGAGACAGCGGCGAACGGCATCGACCCGCTCGCTGTTACCAGCCACGAGACCAGCAGCAATATCACCATGCCCATTCAAACCCTTGGTCGCCGAGTGAACCTCAATGTCGAAACCGTGCTCGACCGGTCTGAACAGAATGGGTGTTGCAAAGGTGGCATCGATCACCGTGATAATTCCATGAGACTTTGCCCACTCAGTGATCCTTTGGAAATCAGGGATCCGACAAAGAGGATTGGAGATAGCTTCACAGTAGAGAACTTTGGTTCCCGGAGGTGGTTCCTGCAGAGAATCCGGATCAGTTCCGTCAAAGCGATGAACTTTCACTCCCCACCTTTGAAGGTCACCGGAGATAAAACTCTCTGTTCCCCCATACAGACGGTTCTCAGCAAGAAGCCCGTCCCCTTCACTCAGATGCGCCAGCAACGTGGCAGTGATGGCCGCCATTCCACTGGCGGTCACCAGGGCGGCTTCGGTTCCGCAAACGAGGGACAGCTTCTCATGAAGGCTGACGTGACCCGGAGTATTGGAAAGACGAATGTATTCCCCATCGTGATAGTCGTTACCGGCCTTTTGCTCAAAGGTGGCGCTCTGGAAGATCGGTGGGACAACGGCTCCCCCGATTCGGGGTTGGGGGTCTCCACCGTGAACCAGCCGAGTTTGCATGCCTTTCATTGTTCCTCCTTTATTCCAGTCTTTATCGCTTCCAAATCAGAATCATCGCCCTTAGTGACGATCTGTCCCATCCTCAGGGATTTCGACCAGCGGTACCTTTGTCAGTGTCTCAGCCTGAGATTCTGCAGAATGCCTGCGACTGCGAAAATGGTGTGGCCTCCACGCACTGATTGCATCTGTTACCGGAAGAGAATCGCCGAGAAGGTCTTCGCGAACAAAAAACGCATTCGTTCCCGTGGATTCCACATGCACCAGCCCGTATCCGAGACTGGAACCCAGAGCCACCAGTGCCTTCAGACTCGCTCCATGATGCCAGCCCCTGAACTCATGACGAAAGGGGTCATGACCCGCTGGCGAACCCTCATAGGGAATCGTCACTGAGACCTCTGGCCCAAAAGAGGCATTCACTTCGATGACGAAAACCGCCGGCTTGAAATCGCCCAATGATTTCCAGATCCAAAAATCCCACCCATCCACATCGATGGAAATGACGGTCGGGTCCTGACCAGCAAGAAGATCCGTCACTACCGTCTTCGCATTTTCAGGATCGACCATGCACTGCTCAACCTGCACACGATCGGCTGCACTTTTCGACCGGTAAAACTCTCTGGCTTTTCCGATCTGCAATCGATCACCGTCGAGAAGAACCCCATGCCAACCAAACTCGCAGATCAACAGAGCGGCATTGCTTTCGGCAGCCGCACCGCAGCCGATCTCGACGATGGGCCCCGCCGGAACTCCGACCCTGTTGAGGATCTCAAGAAGGCAACCATCTTCGCCATTCTGGGAGTGACAGCTGGCCTCAAATTGATGCAGGGAAGGGGAATCGGTTTCCCGCTGATCTGAACCATCCCGACCCATTTTCAGATGGGGATACATACGCGAGAGAGTCGACCGCATCGACTTCTCCAGCCTGTCGGTTCTGGCATTCAATGATCTCAGATCCGGGTGCCCCAGTCCTCGACGCAGGACTCGCCCCGCGTCCGAAATGCGATCCCGGATCCTTCTCCAGCCTCTCATCGATCCATCCTTGATCCATCCTCCCGATCAGGGCCTTGGGAACTTGCTCCTGAGGCCCCGTCTCGCTTGACTTGGTGGTGACCTGAAACGATCCTCACAGTTAGATCTTGGAGGTCTGTTTACCATGGTCAAGGAACTGGCGACAAAGTACGAACCCGGCGAAGTCGAACCGGCGATCACCGATCGCTGGACTCAGGAGGACGCTTTCAGGGCCATCCCCGACGAACGCGACGATCGCTACGTCATCATGATGCCCCTGCCCAACGTCACCGGGGCCCTGCACATGGGCCACGCCATGGACAACGTCATGCAGGATCTGCTCTCCCGCTGGCACCGCATGCAAGGGGACAACACCCTTTGGATGGCCGGAACCGACCATGCCGGCATCGCCACCCAGGCGGTCGTCGAGAAGCGACTCTTCGAACTGGAGGGGAAAACCCGCCATGACCTCGGCCGGGAAGGCCTCGTCGAGCGGATCTGGGAGTGGAAGGACCAGTACCAGAAACGCATCGTTTCCCAGCAGGTCGCCATGGGTTGCTCCTGTGACTGGGATCGCCAACGCTTCACCATGGACCCTGTCTGTGCCCGTGCGGTGACGTGGACCTTCTTCAGCATGTTCCGCGACAACCTGATCTTTCAGGGAGACCGAATGGTCAACTGGGATTGCCATCTGCAAACCGCGGTCGCTGACGATGAAATCGAATACAAAACCGTGGATGGCCACTTCTGGCATCTTCGCTATCCGGTCATCGATCCAAAATCGGGAGAACCGGAGTACGTGGTCGTCGCCACGACCCGTCCTGAAACGATGCTCGGGGATACCGCTGTTGCTGTGCACCCCGAACCTGGCAAGGTTCTGCAGGAACGCCTCCAACAGGCCAGGGAAAAACTTTCGGATGCGACCGACAAGAATCGGGAAGAGTGTGCTGCAGAGGTCGATAGGCTGGAGCAGAGAATCGCCGATATTCTGCCACGCCTGGAGCAGCTGGCGGCGATGGCTGCGGATGGTCGCTGCCTGCGATTGCCGATTCATGACCGCGAAATTCCGATCATTGCCGACGAGTGGGCAAAGCCGGAACTGGGGTCCGGTTGCGTCAAGATCACCCCTGCCCATGACCCGAACGACTACGATGTCTGGCAACGTCACAAAGACCGCGTCACGGCCATCAACCTGCTCAATCCCGATGGCACCCTCAATGAAAATGCCGGTCCCTGTCAGGGGCTCGATCGCTTCGATGCCCGCAAGAAGGTGGTCAAGACCTTTGAGGAGCTGGGACTTCTCGACCACATCGAGGATCGCAAGGTGGAGGTGGGCCACTCTGATCGGTCAAAGACCCCGGTCGAGCCGTACCTCTCGCTCCAGTGGTTTGTGAAGATGTCTGACGTGGAAGGCGGAGTCGTTTGCGGACGCGGGCTCGATCACGAGTTCAAGGTTCCGGGATTGGCCCAGGCAGCCATCGACGCGGCCTCCGATTGGAAATCTCCCACTGGAAGATCCCTGACCTTCCACCCCGATCCTGAGCGCTATCGCAACACCTATGTCAATTGGCTCGCAGAGAAACGGGATTGGTGCATCTCTCGCCAACTCTGGTGGGGACACAGGATTCCCATCTGGTCCTGTGACAGTCAGACAGACGGTATCGCCGAAGTGCTGCAGAAACTGGTCGCCGAACATGGGGACATTCTTTGCGCAAGGCTTCAGCACTCCGACGGAACGAGTCGCCTGATCACCGAAGACAATCCTGTGGGATCGGATCAGGGACGCATTCTCGTGTGCCTTCAGGATCCTGCAGAACAGGAAGACCTGACCCAAAAACTGGAAGCCGCGGGGTTGGAGCAGGATCCGGATGTCCTCGACACCTGGTTCTCCAGTGCGTTGTGGCCCCATTCCACCCTCGGCTGGCCCAACCCTGAGAATGCACAGATCGATGAAGGACAACGGTCTCTGGCCGCCCTCGATGGAAACAGCGACTGTCTCGACTACTTCTATCCGGGATCATGCCTGGTCACAGGACGGGACATCATCACTCTGTGGGTCGCCCGCATGGTCATCATGGGACTCTACAATCTGGGAGACATGCCCTTCACCGACGTTTTCCTTCACGCCAACATTCTCGACGGCAAAGGCGAGAGAATGAGCAAGTCGAAGGGGAACGGAATCGACCCGGTCGACATCATCGAACGCTACGGCACCGATGCGATGCGGTACGTCCTCTGCGAGATGCAGACGGGTACCCAGGATATTCGACTGCCTGTGCAGGCGATCAGCCCCTTCACCGGAAACAGCATCGACCTCGCCACTGCCAAGCACGGTCAGAACATCTTCACGTACCTGTGCCCGGAAAGTGGCAAGGAGTTCGATGTCCTCGGAACCATCGATGGAGTTCCTGCCGCCAAGTTGGTCAGTGACCGCTTCGATGTCGGTCGAAACTTCTGCAACAAACTGTGGAATGCCGCCCGCTTCGCCCTGATGAATCTGGAAGGTTATGAATTTGATGCCTCCAGAGAGTCTCAACTGAAAACCGAAGATCGCTGGATCCTCAGTCGCCTGGCTGCCGCCTGTACGGGAGTGCAGGAGCAACTGGACGAGTACAATCCCTCGGCAGCGATCGGACTTGCCCGGGAGTTTTTCTGGAGTGAGCTTTGTGACTGGTATCTGGAAGCGATCAAGCCGCGCCTCAAGGAAGGTGGCGACGATGCAGGAACCGCCCAGCAAGTGCTCGCTACCTGCCTTGATCAGGTGTTGCGCCTCCTTCATCCCTTCGTTCCATTCATTACCGAAGAGTTATGGGGCAGCCTGCGCGAAATCGCCCCCACACGCGGAATCGGATCTCCGCTCAGCGACGAAGAACTCCTGACTTTGGCTGCCTGGCCACAAAAGTGGGAAGAGTTCCGCGATGAAAAACTGGAGGGTTCCTTCGCCCGCAGCCAGGACCTGATCCGAACCCTTCGGGACATGCGATCACGTCACAATGTCCCCCCACGCCAACCTCTCGAAGTGAGAATCAAGGTCGCGGAAGAGCACGCGGGAGACTTCATGGATCTGGAGAGCCTGATCCTTCACCTCGGAGCCCTCTCATCCATTGCCGCAGGTCCGGACCAGACTCGCACCATCGACAGCGCAGCCTCCGTCACTGGGGATCTCGAAATCTACGTTCCCGGTGTGATCGATCTGGAGAAGGAGAAGCAGCGCCTCGCGGACCAGTTGGAAAAGACTGGAAAGCGCCTCGAAGGTTCACAGAAAAAGCTGGCGAACGAGAACTTCGTCAGTCGTGCAGCGCCGGAAGTTGTCGAGCGAGAGCGTGCCCTCGTCGAGGAGTTGGAACGAGAACTGGTTTCGATTCGTACCAACTTGGAGGCACTGGAAAACCACTCCTGAGGACTGATCAAACCTCAACGGTTTTGATCAGTCCTCCGGACGCTCTCCCGGGTCGGCCATACGGACGATGCGCGGCATGAAAGTCGCGATCGATTCGACCAGATCGGTCT
>JAPOLY010000054.1 GCA_029976805.1 bacterium | reverse complement strand
GTGTGTCGTTATCGAGGTCAAGGCTCGCTGAACCGGTCAGGAGCGATCGGTATCTTCCTCCGATGCGGATTTGAAAAATCCGCTGACCTTCCTCTCGATGGCATCGGTGTATCGATACAACACCGGGACCACCAACAGAGTCATCATCGTCGCCACCAGAAGTCCGGCGACAAACACCGTGGCAAAGGGACTCCAACGCACATCAAAACTGGGAATGCCGATGGACATCGGCAACAGCCCGGCGATCGTCGAGATGGTGGTCATCAGGATCGGTCGCATGCGCTCGTGTCCCGCCAGCCTCAGTGCCTGATCGAGGGGGAATCCCTCATCCCGTCGCCGCTGAATGAAATCAACCAGCACGATGGCGTCATTCACCACGATCCCCGTCAATCCCACCAGTGAGATGAACGCGAGCACCGTGATCCAGGCACGCTCCGGACGAATCATGTCTTCCGGAAGAACGTCGCCCAGGAAAGCGATGACGGTCATGACGAGAACGACTCCCGTAAAGGAGAACGCCACATTGGAGATGATGACCAACGGATGGAAGAGGGACCTGAACTGGGTAGAAAGGATCAGGTAGATGATGAAAAGAGAGATCCAGAAAGCCAGGAACAAACTCTTGAAGGAACGTGAGGTCGATTCCGCTTCACCCTCGAAGCTGAATCCCGCACCGGGGTTTGTACGGATTTCCGCCCCGAACCGCTCCTCAAGAAGATACTGAACCGTCGCCGCAGAGACCACTGCGTCGTCGGCCAGGTTGCCTGTAATGTTGACCGAGCGCTGGTAATGACGCCTTCTGAGAATTCCAGGCTCTTCCTCGTCCTCAATCGATCCGATCTGGCTGAAGCGCACCATGCTGCCATCCCGGGAGCGCGTGACAGGGAACTCCAGTGCATCGATCGGTTCCACTTCTCCCTCGGGCCGAACGAACCGAACCTTCAGCGGTATTTCATCGTCCTTGCGCAGATAGTCACCGACATAAACACCTTCGAAAAGGGCACCGACGAAGAGACGCACCTGTTGGGGATCGAGACCCAGATCCGACATCGCATCCGGATCGGGAATGAAATTGAGACTTTGTGATCTTTGATCGAGGTCACTCGCCAGGTCGACCACGCCTTCCAGCCGACCGCCAGGTTTCGATTCTTTTCTGAGGAAATCATAGGTTCTGTTGGCCAGATCAAAGACTCTTTTCTGATCATTGCCATGAATCCTGACCGTGACCGGAGCACCGGTGGGAGGTCCATCCTTCTGCGCCGTGACTTCTATGCGAACATTCTTTTCGCTCCACTTGCTCCCCAACTGCTTGCGAATCTCACGAATCGCCGTGTTGGGATTGTCAAAGGTTCTCTCTTCAACAACCGGGAACTCGGCCAGAATCAGTCCAAACTGATGACCAAACTGGGGGCGATACGTGGTGTCGAGTTTGATCCCCGACAAACCCACCGCTGCCTCGACGAAACCTGTTTCCCGGAGATCCCGGGAAAGCTCCCTCACCACCTTGTCCGTTTCCTTCAGTCCCGTCCCCGGTGCGGTATTCACCGACACATTCAAAATCGACGTGTCCTCCGGGAAAAACACCAGCTTCAACAGTGGACGCTGACCAAGACCCGGACCGACCATGCTTTGAACGACGATTCCGATGGCAGAGAAGAAGAGGAAAAGGGCAAGCAGGACCACCTTTCCACCATTGCGCTGATTCCACAGGAAGACTCGATCGTAGAATCGCGACAGTTTTCCGCCGATGCCCTCTCGGGCCAGATAGGCATCCACACCGACCAGATCTTTCTCTGACGGAATCTCTTCTGTTCCCACCAGCTGATCAAGATCGCGAACATGAACCGGCAGGACGATCAGACATTCAAAGAGACTCACTCCCAGAGCTGTCGCCACACTGATAGGCAGAATCGAGAAGAAATCACCCACCGTTCCTGTCATCAGCAACATCGGCAAAAAGGCAGCGATGGTCGTCAGGGTGGCAGAACAGATGGGAACAAAGACCTCCTGCACCCCTTTGATCACCGCATTCATCGGAGTTTCGCCCAACTCCCTCTGACGGCGAATGTTTTCCAAAACGATGATGGCATCGTCGACGATGATGCCCACCGTCAACACAAAGCCGATGAGGCTGACCTCATTGATGCTTTGCCCCATCACTTCGAAGGCAACAAGGGTTCCCAGAAATGCGAAAATAATGCCGCTGACGGTCAGCACCGCTGAGCGACAGGTAAAGAACACAAACAAAGCCAGAGCACCCATTGCCGCCAACTCGATAGAGATGTTGCGACTCGAGGCGATGACGACGATGGCCATCGCTGTCAGGATGAATACGGCACCGGAGGCTACCTTCGACCGATTGCTCAGGAAAAAGTAAAGTGCCGCAATCACCAGACAGAGCGCGAGCATCAGGCTGTCGTGGAGGACTGACATCGACGCGTTGATCTTCCGGGTCGAGTCCAGAATCATGTGGACATTGAAAGGAATATCTTTTCTCGACTCCTGAAACCTGGCGGTCACTTCAAGGACGGCATCGCGAATCGTGGAAGCGTTGGCATCGCTGTCCTTGAGCACCCTGCAGCCGATGGCATCTTCACCGTCGAGGCTGTTGCCCACTGCTTCGCGAATTGGAATCACCCCGGTCTGACTCGACGTCACCAGGTCGGCAACCCTGACCTTGGAACCCGCACCCTGATTGCGGACGATGACCTGAAGCACATCCTCCGGATTTCTGGGGCGGGTATCGATGCGGATCGAGCGTTCCCCCAGCTCTGTTTCAATCTGACCGGAGGGGATGAACCCGCCCTCCCGATTGATCGCGACGAGGACTTCCTGAAAGGTCACTCCATGACGCTCGAGGAGGTCGGGATTGAGAGCCACCTGAAACTGATCGAACTCTTCGCCGGCAAAATCGATGCGTTTGACTCCGGGAATCCGTTCGAGCTCATCGCGCAGATCCTTGGCCAACAGAATCAGCGCCCGCTTGCTCAACTCGGCATCCGCACGTTCGACCAGCATCACCTGAATCACTGGCACCCATGAATCCACATCCAGCTCCATGAAGATCGGTTGCAGAGGTTTGCCGTTGACCTGGGGAAGGGCGTTCAGTGCGGAAAGCACTCGCAGGCGGAACTCGCGGTATTCTTTTTCGGTGGTCAGATCGTCATCGAATTTGACCAGCACCTCGCTGCGCCCGGGGACCGATGTACTGGAGACATACTCCGCAGACTCAAGACCGCGAACCGCGTTTTCGATGGGCTTGGTGACCAGTCGCTCCACTTCTTCAGCGGAGGCACCAGGGTACCGAAGTGCGACCTGCACCTGGCGGAAAGACATGTTGGGGAAAACTTCGACGGGAAGATTGGGAATCGCCACGATCAGTGCGTAGGCGATCAAGCCGAAGAAGACGATGTTGACCGGTACGGTCGAGCGAAGCACCAATTGAAAAAATGCGCGCATCGCTACTCCGTTGTCAGGGGGACCAGCTCAATCCCAATCGGCATGTCCTTCGAACGAACCAGCCAACTGGTCTCGTCACTGCGAACCGGATAAACCGTATAGATCATGCCTTCGGTGCTCTTGACGATCCACTGCTCCAACTGCTGACCGATGAACTTCTTGGGGATTCTCACGCCACCCCGGGTGTCCGGGATCCCCAGTGAAGCGCGAATCTCCAACCCGCCGCCTGTTTCGTAGGTGCGCAGGGTCAATTCTTCCGCGGGTATATCGATGGTCACCTGCCTGCGGTGAGTTTCAGGATGGGGGACAGAGCCTACCCTGATTTTGGAAGGCTGGATCTCGCTGCCATCGAGCACCCGGTTCAATTTCAGCGGGCTGATGGACAGGGCCCTGATCTCTTCTTCCGTGAAAGCCAGGGTTACTTTGAAATGAGAACGATCCACCAGAGTCATCATGTGTTGGCCCATCGTCAATCCCGAGCCCTGCACGACATCACACTTTTCGACATACCAGCCTGCGGGAGCAAGCAGTGTCGATTGCTTGATCTTCTCTTCGATCACATTCAACTCGGATTCGACGAGACGCACCGACAGTTGTGAATCGGCGAAGGCCACCCGTGCCGTGTCAGAGAACGCCATCGCCTCCTCTGCCCTTTGCAACACCTGATCATAGACACTTTGGGAGGCGTCTCCCTTTTCGAGCAAGGCTGCGACCCGCTCCAGTTCTTTGGTGGCCAGACGAGCTACTGAATCGGCACGCACACTGGCCAATCGGGCGGTCTCCGTGGCGCTCTTCGCCAAATCCAGCCGAATCTCCAAGCTCTTCTTCTGAGCAATATCGATGGAAGCATCGACCCGGATCGCCGGTACCCACTCGTCGTCGCGCCCAGGGATCCGATCTCCCTCTGCAAAGACGACTTCGTCGACCTTGAAAAAACCCATCGCACCACTGATCAGCGAAAGGGTCTCTCCCGGTTGGGTGAAAGCGGTGAAGGTTCTTTCGACCACTGCAGGGTGGTCAAACGGTTTCCAGCGATCGCCATCGACCGACTCTGCGGAGGGAATGGCCGTCAGCAGAATAAGGGGCAGGATCAAAAGGTTCATGAATCTCTCCGGTGACGTGACAGTATTGTGAGTATGATACACCAGTAGTACGAACAAGGTGGTTGGATTGATCTGGAATTGGCAATTTGCTGACTGATTTGGGTGCGTTTTTGAAGGGGTTTCCCGTTGAGTCAAATGGATCCTGTGAGACTGCGCATCGTTGGTAGCCTGCTCGATTCCATCGCTGAAGACATGGGAATCGCCCTCGAGAGAGCAGGGATATCCCCCAATATCAAAGAACGCCTCGATCACTCCTGTGCCCTCTTTGATGGAAACGGTGAACTGGTCGCCCAGGCAGCCCACATTCCGGTGCATCTGGGTGCGATGCCGATGGCAGTCAAGGCCGCACAAAAGCATGTCGACTTTGCTGAAGGCGATGTAATCCTCGTCAACGACCCCTCACTCGGCGGAACCCACCTTCCCGACATCACGGCGATTCAGGCCTTTCGCCTGCACCCCAGCGACCCCGAGCCCATCGCCTACGTTGCCAACAGAGCCCACCACGCCGACGTCGGTGGCATCGTTCCGGGATCGATGGGGCTGACCGAACAACTCAAAGATGAAGGCGTCGTCATTCCGCCGACAGTTTGGATCAGGGGTGGGAAACCGGATCAGGCAGTGGAAGACACGATCGTCGAGGCCATGCGCTTTCCTGAAGAGAGAAGGGGCGACCTGCTCGCCCAGAAAGCGTCATTGCAAAGGGGAATCAATGGCTTGCAAAGGTTGCTGGATCGTCTGGGTCCAAAAGAGTTGCTGACAGGATTCTCGGAGTTGCAAAACGCCGCTGAACGACATGTTCGTACGCTGATCGACTCCATCCCCGATGGCCGCTACATGGCTTTGGAACAATTGGATGGCGATGGATTCAGTGACGATCCGATCCTGATCCGACTCACCGTCGATGTTACTGGAGATTCCGCCCGCTTTGATTTCTCGGGAACCTCTGAGGCGTGTCGTGGGCCAATGAATTGCAGCACGCCCGTACCCCACTCCGCCATCCAGTATGTTTTGCGCTGCCTCGCACCTGCTGAAATCCCGGCGAGTGGGGGCACCCTGCGTCCCATCGAGATCAAAATCCCTGTCGGTTCTCTTCTCGATCCGCCACCGGACAAACCCGTAGCCGGTGGCAATGTGGAAACGTCTCAACGGCTGGTCGACCTGATCCTGACAGCCCTGACCCCTGCACTCCCAGACAGGGTCCCCGCCCAATCGCAGGGAACGATGAATAACGTCGTCTTCTCCTGCAAAGAAGGAACCCACTATGAAACCCTGGCGGGAGGGTGCGGGGCAGGCCCACAACGATCGGGTGCCAGTGCCTTGCAAGTTCACATGACCAACACTCTCAACACGCCCATCGAACGACTCGAGCAGGTGCTCCCCCTGCGTATTCGAAGCTACCAGCTTCGACACGGTTCTGGGGGGGATGGAATCCATCCCGGGGGTGAAGGCATCATTCGTGAATTCGAATTTCTCGCTGAAATGGATGTCTCCATCCTCACCGAACGCAGGGATCTGGCCCCCGCAGGAAGTGGGGGCGGAAAACCCGGTTCCCCGGGAAGAAACCTGCGTCTCACCTCCTCGGGTGAAGAGGTTCTCCCTGCGAAATGGCAAGGGAAGTTCCACCCTGGGGAAAGACTTCGCATCGAGACTCCCGGAGGCGGTGGCTGGGGTACGCTGAACGAAGATTGACTGCCCACTCTGGAAGTCCCCGGTTAAACTCTCCACAAGACCAAAAACCCGCAATGGGAGGATTTCTCCAGAGTGACCACTGCCATCGAATTGAATCAAGTCGTCAAGACTTATGGGGACTTCCGGGCGGTAGACGATGTCTCCTTCTCCGTTGAGGAAGGAACCATTTGTGGATTCCTCGGACCCAACGGTGCAGGAAAAACGACGTCGATCCGCATGATCCTCGACATCCTGCGCCCCACCTCCGGCTCCATCTCGGTTCTCGGTCACCCGGTCGCCTCCCAGGTCCGAGATCGCATCGGATACCTTCCCGAGGAAAAAGGGCTCTACAAGAAGATGACGGCAACGGCGGTCATCGCCTACTTCGCCACCCTCAAAGGGGTTCCTTCGTCCCTCGCCCGGGAAAAGGCCAGAGAGTTGCTCGATCGCTACGGCCTCAGCGCGTTCAAGGATCACAAATGCGAGGCACTCTCCAAGGGAATGGGGCAAAAGGTACAAGTTCTGGCCTCCATCGCCCACGACCCGGATCTCGTCATACTCGACGAACCCTTCAGCGGTCTCGACCCGGTCAATCAGGAGGTGATGGAAGAGGTCATTCAGGACCTCAAATCCCATGGAAAAACCGTACTCTTCTCCACGCACGTCATGTCCCATGCGGAGCGAATCTGCGAAAGCATCGTCGTCATCGCCGCCGGGAAAATGGCGTTTCACGGATCGGTCGAAGAAGCACGCAACCTGTTGCCCAGTCGTGTTCGTGTTCGCGGGGACGACATCTCTGATCTGGTACTCAGGCTTCCCGGCGTGCAATCGGTCAAGCCTTCCACGGATGGGCGTGCCGACGTGCTCGAACTGCACATCTCCGATGACACTGATCCACAGCTGCTCCTGAAACAGTTTTTTGATTCCGGAAAATCCCTCGACACTTTCGAGGTTGTGCAACCGGACCTGCACGAAGTCTTCGTCCACCTGGTGGGTGAGGACGCCAGAGAGGCGGCTGATCGATGATGCGCATCTACCGGGTCGCCCAGCGCGAGTATCTGGAAAACGTTAAAACCAAAGGCTTCTGGATCGGCATCCTGCTCTTTCCGGTGATGATCTGGCTGATGGTCGAGGTGCCCAAGTTTCTCGAAGAAAAGGGCATTCCTACACGACACGTCGCCATCGTCTCCCGCGATGCCGAAGCGGGTGAACTGGCCCGACAGCGCTTGACCCTCCTCAACCGGCAAAAGGTTCTGCAGGCTTTGCAGCAACACATCGCCGAGGCCACGGAGAGCCAACGCAAAGAGATGCTGGAAGAACAGGAGATCGACGCGGCCGCACTCCTCGACCGCCTCGAAGAGGGTCTGGAGCAGATGAGCCAGGGTTCTGCGGAGATCAATCCCTTCAACCCCAAGCAGTTGGTCAATATTGGCGATCTGATCCCCGACGAATACCTTCTCAACGATGGTCAATGGTTGGCGATGCGCAATCTGCTCCTTAATCAGCTACCCAAGGGTTCGCCGGAATTTATCGAGCCGGACCCGCGATTCATCGAGGTCGGACTGCTCCCGGGATTGACCGACATGGCCACCGATGCCGAAATCGAAACCGCCCTGAGACCTTACCTCCGAGCGGAAAAGCTGTACCCCGCCTCCGGCCGCAATGTGGATCTCTTTGCTCTGGTGCTGATCCCGGAGAATGTGCTCAGTGAAAAGGAACCGATCCGATTCTGGTCATCCAACCTGGCCGACACCGATCTTCTCGACGCCATCACCGACTCCCTGACAGATCGGGTGAGGCAGATGGAGTACGACTCCCGTGGCATCTCCTCGAGTGAAGTGAAAGAGATTGCACAAATCCGTGTCCGCTCCAACAACTTCAACCCCAACAAACAGGAGGGGGAGGAGAAGGTCGGCATCCGCGACAAGATTCGCCAGTACGCCCCTGTCGGATTTGTCTATCTACTGTGGATCGCCATTTTCACCGTCGCCCAGATGCTGCTGAACAACACAATCGAAGAGAAGTCCAACCGCATCATCGAGGTCTTGCTCTCCTCCGTCACCACCAATGAACTGCTTCTCGGTAAGGTTCTCGGAGTCGCCGCTGTTGGAGTGACGATGCAGCTGGCGTGGATCGGTTCGATGTTGGGTATCCTCAGGCTGAAGGCAGGACCGGGCGCAGAGTGGGTGGTCGACCTGTTGGCTGCCGTCGTTTCGCCGGAGTTGCTGATCGGTTTCATCTTCTACTTCGTCACCGGCTATCTCTTCTATGCTTTCCTTTTCGCGGGGATCGGCAGTATCTGCAACACCATCAAGGAAGCGCAGAACTTCATGAGCCCCATGATGCTGATCTTGATGGTGCCTTTGGGGACGATGGTCTTCATTCCCAATGACCCCAACGGAACCATTGCCACCGTGATGTCGTGGGTTCCGCCCTGGACCCCCTTCATCATGATGAACCGCATGGCGGCGAGCCCACCGATGGGTGAGATCGTCGGAACGGGAATCATGTTGCTGATTTCGGTGATCTTCGTTTTCTGGATGTCTGCAAAGATCTTCCGCATTGGAGTTCTTCGCACGGGACAACCGCCGAAGCTGCTCGAGTTGCTCGGCTGGTTGAAATCCAGCAGACCTTGAACACACCACGCCGCCCCATGCGCTACTTCTGGAATCTGCTCGGGTTCATGGCGCTGGGGCTGGGGATCATCGGCATTCCGCTGCCCGTTTTGCCAACGACACCGTTTGTCTTATTGGCTGCTTACCTGTTTGCCAAAGGATCTCCCCGCTACCACACCTGGCTGAGGAATCACAAAACGTTTGGCAAAATGGTGCGTAACTGGGAGGAACACGGCTCGATTCCGACGCGGGCAAAGATGTTTGCGACGATCATGATCGCCATCGCCATCTCTTTTCCGTTGTGGATCAATCGTGACAAGGTGCCGGTGGAAGCACGGTGGGCGACCGCCATCCTCGCAGGAATCGGTTGGGTATTTGTGATCACTCGACCGTCAGGGCCGAAGCCTGGCCAAAAAGAGTTTCTCGAATAAAGACTCGACCGACTACTCGAGCTTTTATTCTTCGTCGTCGATGTCTTCGATGCCGAGGTACAAGGACCCGTTCACCGTCGACAGGTACGGCTGCAGCGGAATCTCTTCCTGCTTGATGAAGCCTTTCTCGGGAAGGGATCCATCCCGCACCATCTCGACGACGGCAGCAACAGAGCAGGCGGTCGTCCAGCTGATGGCGCGCCACTCGGTGTCGTTGACCTCAATGGGGCGGTACTCGCCGACGAACTCTTCTCTCTGGAGGTCCCCGGACTGCCAGCCCTCAACGGCGGCATGCACGTAGACCACATCATCCTGAACCGGCGGGCATGCCTCGACGAGGATCCGCCCCGCTTCTTCGCGGTTGCGGTGCATTCCCAGTTCGTGGAGGAAGAAGCGCATGCGATCGCAGTGACCCGGGTAGCGCATCGTCTTGTAGTTGAGGGTTTCCAGCTTCCCGGCCCAGGTCTCACACATGGTGCCGAGACCCCCTGAAGTGGTGAAAGCCTCCAGGCGCAAACCATTGAGGTGGATCGTCTCCAGGCCTTCCAGCGAAGGAACCATGGAACGCTCACCCATGCTGATCACCTCACACTCGTTGAGGTATTCATTGATGACACCGGCGGAGGACCAGGTGAAGGAATAACCCATGCTGCCGCGGGGATGCTCGGGAAGAGCACCGACGCGTAACTCGATAGAACGGACCTTTTCGAATTGCTTGGCGAGATCGGCTCCGACGATGCCGATGAACCCGGGAGCGAGACCGCACTGGGGTGCGAGAACCGACTTGGCATCCGCAGCCATCTCCTGGATGGCATTGGTAGTCGGGACATCCTCTGTGAGATCGAAGTAGTGGATGCCCTTTTCGAAGGCTGCTTTCGCAACCGGCAAGTTGAACTGGTAGGGGAGGCAGGAAACCACACCCTGACAACCATCGAGGGCGTCATTGAGAGCAGCGGAATCGGAGACGTCGAGGACATCCGATGAGAAGGTCAAACCCTCCACAGGTCGGGCATCGCGGCCGATCACTTCAAACCCGGCTCTTTGCAGGAGCGTTCCCACGAGGCTGCCGACTTTGCCCAATCCGACGACACAGACTTTTTCGATGTTGGCCATGATCCGTTTCCTTCCACCACTTCCGCTGCCGTTTCCCTGCGGGCGGATGATTCGAGCCTATCCTATCGATGCCCCCTGATCTGACAAGCAGACCGGCGAATTGCCCCCGAACAGGGGCTCAAAATGGCCAGAAATGACGAATTTCACGTGGATTCAGAGCTCTGCTGAAATGGGCCCGATCAAACAAACCACTCATAGATGGGGATGTATTTTCCCAGGAGCCAACCACAGACCCCGCCGAAAAGACCGCCGACAATCGACAGGGGAACGGAAGTGAAATCACCCAACCACACGGCCCCAACACCGGCGAAAAAGACGGTGAGCAGAAAGATCCAGATCATTTTAATCATCTGATTTCCCCTTAGCGGATTTCGATACTGGCAACCGGAAGGCGGGTGATCGCTTCATCTTCTTCGATCTCGATTTGAATCGTCACGCGAGTCTTGTCTTTCCAGCGTATCGCGTCGACATCGGCGCTCAAGGCGAAGCCCTCATGCATGAGGCCGACATTGGAAGGCTTATTCTCGATGACCCACAAACGCGGGGAAGCCACCTTCTCTCCATCTCTGTAAAGCGTGAAGAGAACATCCACCTGATCACCGAGAAACTTGCGGGCACTGGCTTCGACTTTCCAGTCCCCCACTTCCAGAGAGGTGAACCCGGGGTCACCCGGCTCCAGAGGTCGCTCGACAAATTTCATCTCCACCAGAACCGCACTGTGATCGGAAGGGAAAGTGCGATCAGGAACGGCGATATCGACGTCTTCCCAAACCTGTGGATAAACCGTGGTCGAAACCGGAACCAGCTTCCAATCACGGCAATAGTCATGCAGGTACAGGCGATCAATCCGGTCGAAACCCTGCTCTTTCTCTTCCGTGCCCCGAAACATCGGTGACCAGGTGATCCCCGGATGGTGCACGGGATCAGGGTGAAGCATGCGATAGACATCCCTGAAGTCGTTCGACTCCACCAGAAGACTCACGGGGAGATCGAGGTCGCGCCTCCTCTTGAAGACGGTGGCCGTATCACGGGTCCAATCCAGATGGGATGGGGTGTTCCAGTCGCCACCCACCAACAGCGGCAAGTCCGAGTCGAGATGACCCAATTCCTCGATCTTGGCCAAGAGTCTCTCCGCCTGGGGCAAACGCTGGGAGCCCTCAGATTCGCTTTTCAGCAACTCATCGTCGGAGATTTGCGGATTGTCGCGGATGACGTAGGGGATGTAGGCGCGGTAATCGAGCCAGATACTCCAGGCGAGAAACTCGCGCCCACTGGCATGCACCAGCCGGGCACCCACTCCATGCCAGGGTTCATGATCGAAGGTCTCGGCGATCTCACAGCTTGTCAGCACACACAAGTGGGGGCTCTCACCCTGGTATTGATTCCATCCCAACTGCTCGGCGAGCCATGCACCCAGAAGAGGACGGTCACCGTTGATGTCATAGCTCTCCTGCATCAACACCACATCAGCTTCGGAATCCCGAATCACCTTGAGGATCTTCTCTGGACCCTCGGTCACTTCATTTCCTCCGCGCCAGGCATTCCAGACGAGCACCTTGAGTGTGTCCGGATCTTCCGTCGCGCCGACCTGAGGTTTTTGCTGCAGCGACAGCTGGGAACAACCGGACTGCAGGAATGTGATCACGATCAATAGCAAAACCCACGGGCTGCCCGCAAGTATCCGATCTATTAGCCGATCCATGGTGCTCCTCCTTGGCCCGATTTGAACATTGTCCGATGAAACAAAAAAGGTCCTGCCTGAAAGACAGGCAGGACCTTTGAAACGACGGGAAAAACGACGGGATCAGGTGATGTCCTCCGGAGTGGGATAACACTGACGGCCCGGGCGGCACCCTTCAGGGCACACATCATCACCGTCCGGTCCGTGATAGGCCATCGTTCTCAAGCAGTGAAAAAAGGCTGTGTTTGCGGTGAAGCTGTCCTCAAAGGCACTGCGACGATACTCGGTGTTGAGCAACATCGTCTTGGTGCGCAAACAGGGACAGACATCCTCCGGCAACAGTTCCGGTTTCTGCATCGCCATCCTCAGCCCTCCTCTCTCGAACGAACCACTCGAACCGCCCTGCGGATCAAACCCTGCAACATCGGCACTTTGTAGCCGTTCTGCGAAAGGGGTGTTGCCCCCTCACCTGCAATCAGGGCTGCCTGGGTGGCTTCATCTTCTGAACCATTCAACTTCTTCTCCATGTCTTCTCTTCTCAGGGGTGCAGGAGAAACGGCACCGAGAATCACCCGGTGGTCTCCTTTGCGGCCCCCGCGATCGAGGAGAATCGTCACGCTCGCCTGGGCCCAGTCAAAGCTCTGCTTCTCGCGTGCTTCTTCGTAGGCCCACAGTGAAGTTTCCGTCTCAGCGGGTAGCAGGATGCGACGGACAAACTCACCCGCTGAAAGTTTCACTTCCATCTGCGGATTCTCGGAGGGTCCTGTAAAGAAATCTCCTGCAGTAATTTCTTTGACCCCATCCTGCCCCTGAATCTCGATGATCGCATCGTGGGCGACCAACACCGGTGCCAGATTTGAAGGCTGTGTCGCAGAACAGATCTGGTTGTCAAAGATGGCGTGAAACTCATTTTCACCATCCTTGGCCCAGCAACCGGTTCCGCCATTCTTGATGCAGGGGTAACCCTCATGGCGCAGGTACCAACAACGGGGCTTCTGACAGATGTTTCCTGCGACGGTGGCCATGTTGCGAATTTGTGGTGTCGCAGCGTGACCCACTGTGGTCGCCACCGCCGGAAAGCGACGCTGAATCTCCGGGTGACCCGAGACTTCTGACATCCTGACTATGGCACCCAGCCAGATTCCGCGGTCATCGGACTCGATCTGGTCCAACCCGGAAATCTTCTTCAGGTCGACCACCGTTTCCGGGCTTGCCACATGCTCCTTGATGCGATTGAGGAGATCGGTTCCAGCGGCCATGTACTCAGATCCGTCGCTGGACCGTGCCTGCAACGCCTCGTTTTCATTGGTTGGCTGGATCAGTTTGAAGGGCTTCACAGTCTCTCTCCCTTCTTTTCCGAAGTTCCCCTGGCGGCGTCTCGTTTCGCGATCGCCTCGAGGACCTTCTTCGGTGTAATGGGAAGATCATAAATCCGCACACCCAGTGCATCGGAGACCGCATTGGCGACGGCAGCTGCCGTCGCCACGATGGGCGGCTCTCCCAAGCCCATCACCTGGGTGTTCGATTTTCCGTTGTAGACATCAAGAAGAACGACATCGATCTCGGGGCAATCTCCGGCACCGAGGACCTTGTAGTTCTCCAGGTCGTCATTGAGCATGCGACCTTTTTGTCGGTCCATGACCCTGCGCTCGAAGAGTGCAAACGAAACGCCCTGAATCACACCGCCACGCACCTGACTTTCGGAGGTCATCGGGTTGATGATCTTTCCGGCATCAGCAACGGCGACCACCTTCTCCACCCGGACTTCACCGGTCTCTTCATCGACCTCAACCAAGGCAGCCTGCACTCCGGCGTTGGTATCCGAGAAACCCTCATAGTTTCGACGCGGACGACCCTTGAGCACCTCGATGGCGTCGTCGTCCATCAAGGCACAAGCGTCCTTGAAGTTCAGATTCAAGGAACCTTCGCCGACCTTATAGACCTCCTGGTCTTTCAGATCGAGCTCGCTGGCGATCCAACCCTTGCGTTCTGCAACGATCTCCAAAAGTTGCCGTTTGGCGTGGTGAGCGGCCAGTCGAGCGGCGGGAGTCACGGTGCCAATGGTGGTAGAACCTCCACTGGCGGGCCCTTTGGGGTCGTCAGTGTTGCCGATTCTGGTCGTGACCTGCTCCAGATCGAGTCCAAGTTCTTCGGCGACCACCATGCCCATGACGGTCCGCGTGCCGGTACCGATATCCTGCGAACCATTACGCACTTCCACCTGACCGTCTTTGGTGATTCTCACCAGCGCGCTGGCACCACCTCCCCCTGCGGAGAACCACAGGTTGCTGGCCATGCCGACACCCTTGCGTTTGATTCCAGGACCCTTCACCGGTCGCTTCTGATCCCAGCCGATGCGCTGCTTGGCGATGTCGTATTCCACCTTGCGGATCGGGTGATCATCATTCTTTTTACGGAACTCGACACGGTCCATGCCGATTCCTTCGGCGGCCATGTCCATCATCTGTTCGAGGGCAAATGCGCCCTGCGGCCAGCCGGGAGCACGATGAGCGCGGGCTCCTCCGGTGTTGGTGCGTACTCCGTACTCGATCTTGTCGGTTTCACCGATGTTGTAGATGCCATCGTTGTGGGCGCCGGCACCACCCGTTCCTGTTCCCGGAGTTCCCCAACTGCGAATCCGGGTGCCGAGGATTTCACCATCCTTGCTGACACCCATCTTCATCTGCTGAATCGAATCGGGGCGGTTGCCGGCACTCAACTGCTCCTCGGAACGATTGAGCATCATGTGAACCGGGACCCCTGCTTCCTTCGACAGCAAAGCGCCCAGAACTCCTTCACGTCCCGCGCTGAACTTGGAGCCAAAGCCACCGCCGACGTACTCCGACAGCACTTGGCACTCCTTCGCCTTCACCCGGCTCCAATTGCTCGTCATCTCATTGCGGAAACCGAAGGTCGCCTGGCTCGATGCCCAGAAGATCAATCGGCCATCTTCCCAGGTGCACACGCCACCATGAGTTTCCAGGGGAGCATGGGTCTGGACTTCTGTGCGGAACTCACCCTCCACGGCGACGTCCGCCTGATCGATGATCTCTTTCACCGCCGCTTCCTGGCGAGCCAGTCGAGAGTCCCCGTTACCGCCACCCCGGCGTCCCATGCGCGGGCTGATGCGGGCGACATTCTGCTGACCGCCGCGCCCCACCTGGGGGGCTCCATCCTTGCGGGAATCCTCAACCGTGACGCAGTGGGGCTTGATGTCGTATTCGACCTCGATGGCTCGCAGAGCCGCCTCTGCCTGTGCTTCTGTTTCTGCTGCAACAGCGGCGATCTCCGCACCGGCGTAGCGGGCGCTTTTATCCTCGAAAATATCGGGGATCTTGAGTACCGCCTTGACCCCGGGCATGCGACTCGCCTTGTCGGTATCGATGGAAACGATGTCCGCATTGGCGTGGGGACTGCGCAGAATCTTGCCGTAGATCATTCCGGCTGGTTGCTGGTCGTAGGCATACTTGGCGGTTCCGGTCACCTTGGCGGCCGCATCCACCCGCGGGAGGGAATCGCCGATGAGATGCAGGCGATCCTCCGGCTGCCACGGCTTGACGTCGTCATCCTGGATGCGCACCGTCAGCTCCCTGAACTGACCTCCGAATCCGACCTTGATCGTGATCTCTTGTGCCATCACTTGCCTCCCGTCCGGGAAGCGTGCTCCACCGCCTCAATGATGTTCTGGTAGGTTCCGCAACGGCACAGGTTTCCTGAAAGACCCTGACGAATCTCATCGCGACTGGGATTCGGGTTCTCCTTGAGCATGGCAGTGCAGGTGACCACCATTCCCGGAGTACAGAACCCGCACTGCAGGGCATCCTTTTCAATGAATGCCTTTTGGAGATGACTGAGGTTGTCAGGGGTCCCGATGCCTTCGACGGTGGTGATCTCTCGACCCACTGCATCGATGGCGAGCATCGAGCAACTGTCGACCACTTTGCCATCGAGAAGCACGGTGCAGGCACCGCAGGATCCGCGATCACAGACCCGTTTCGGTCCCGTCACCCCCAGATCATTGCGCAGAAAATCGAGCAAGGTCGTGCTGGGTGGGGCAGAAGCAGATTTGCTGCCGCCATTCACTTTCAGGGTGATCTGGCCCGCTTCAGGGCCCAACACCTGCAGGTCGGTTTCAGCCTGCTCCTTTGCGAGGGCCTCTGCGGGCAACCGGGAGATGCCGGCTGCTGCTGCTGCCACCCCCGCTCCCTGCAGGAAAGATCGGCGGGATACGCCTTCTTTGGCCGGTGTGTCCTCGGGGTGATCTTGCATCGTCGATGGCCTCCCTTCGGCTTCCGCGGTTGGAAGCCTGAGACCAAATGCTAATCGGAGAGACTGGCCTGCGGAATGATGCAGTTGACTGGGCGCCGATCGGCCCGTGAGGCCAGGAAAGTCGACCCCAAGGTCAGTATCCGCCTCCAGGTGGAAAAAGAAAACGGGCCGCAGGAAAACCTGCGGCCCGAATCAAATCTAAAACGATCTCAGAAGGTCGAGAGCGGATTAGTAGCGGGGCGGCCCTCCGGCGCCACGCTCAGGACGGGGGCGTGCTTCGCTAACGCGAACACTGCGTCCACCCATATCGCTGCCATCGAGGTTATCGATAGCGTTGGATGCGGAGTCATCGTTAGCGAAGGTGACGAATCCGAAACCCTTGCTACGACCCGTGTCACGGTCCTTAACCACGACTGCATCGGTGATTTCTCCACAAGACTCGAAGTGAGCACGAAGCTCAGCTTCATCCGCTGCCCAGGGGAGACCCCCGACAAATACACGATTACCCATTGTGCTCCCTAACCTCTCAAAAACCCCCGGGATTGCCGGGGAGACGACCTGGGGAGAGTCGGCCGCCTGTCAAACACGAAACCCGGCGAACCGGGAGGAAAAATTCCGGAACCGAACGGGCGAACCCGCACCGGCAGCCCGGAATACAAAATTATCGAAAGAAGAAATGCGTGGGCACGAAAGGGGCGCACGGTCAAAAACACTGCAGAACAAGAAAAAGCGCCTCGATCTTTCGCACGCACCCCGTGGGGTGCAAAGAAGGCCGGTGATCACTGGATTGCCAACTGAGGCAATAATCTTCACCGACGATCCATCAGTGTCCCCTTTGGTCAGGAAAATGCAAGGAAAGGCAGGAAATACTCAGCGATTGAGCCATATCTCCAGTGCTGAGCGGAGTTTGAGATCCTCTATCCGGGGCAGAATACGCCTCAGGAGGGCCCTTGCGGAGGGATGAGGGGATTGGGTCAGGGCTGCCAGCACGGAATCCCGGTTTGCGGAACTGTCCTTCCAGACCTGCTCGAGGAACCCCACGATCTCCTCACCGGGGAGCAGGGACAGGGCCGCCAACTCCTGATCTGAGAGGTACCCCTTGGATACAAAACTCTCCGTCATGTGATCGAGAAGCAGTTTCTCCGCGGATTCGTTCACGGTCTCGATGGAGTACACGGCCAACGCCAAAAACTCGTCGACCGAGAAAAGATCCAGCAGGGGTCCCCGCTCAACACCCTGCCACTCCATTTCCCTCGCCCGGATAAAGAGACGGAGCCACTCTTCGCCCGCCCCTTTGCAGGATGCCATGACCTGAGGCACCCAGTAGCTCATGACTCCATCGGCGATCGGCTCCAGGCCAGCAAAGGGACCGCCAGCCGGAAGCGCCGCCAGGGCAGCCTCCAGGTTTTGCAGATCCTGAATCGCTCCATCGACTTCACCCCGGGACACCCGATCGATGACTGCCTGAAAGATGGACGAAAAATTGCCGCTGGTGAGAAGTTCTGCAAATGTGGGCGGTGGATTCTGCGAGTCCGTGGCTGTCGTGTCCGCAGAAGGATCGATGCTGACCGGGGGTTCGTCGGTGGAATCGGTCGCCACCTCCACCTGAGCGGGGGGGACCTCAGAGGAATTGCCATCCGCCAGAGGAGGCTGCTCCGACTGGAGTCGAGCGATCCTGCTCTCCAGCTGCCGACGCAGCGCCTGTTCCGACTGCAGTCGGGCACGCAATTCGATGACCTCGGACGGGGTTCCCTCGGGGACGATCCGGGGGCTCGCTGGAGGGTCATCCCCGGAGAACCAGAACTGGGCGAGCAGTACCCCAAAGAAGACGGCAAAGAGATAGGAAAAGAGGCGCATACGCCAGTCCATAACACTCCATCAATTCGGAACTTCGCTCACCGTTGACGGGTTACGGGGCTCCGACACTGGACGCATTTGTGGATTCTTCGTAAATTGACCCGTGCGAGGTGAACATCACCTCTGATACGGACAAAATGCGGCCAATCCTGATGTTATCGCTCGATCAGGCCTGAACAACCGCAGTTCCGGGGCCCCAGAGCACTC
>JAPOLY010000017.1 GCA_029976805.1 bacterium | reverse complement strand
TTCGATATTCCGTTCGTTCGTGGTAACTGTAACGGTGATAACAAGGTCAACATTGCAGACGGAATTTGGATCCTGAACTACCTTTTCAATCAGGGCCCCGCTTCAAACTGTGTTGCTTCCTGTGATGCCAACGAAGATGCCAAGTACGATGCTGGAGACGCAATCTTCATCATCAGCTACCGTCTCCTCGATGGTCCAATGCCTTCTGCACCGTTCCCTGATTGTGGAGCCGTGTCAGGTGCTAACTGTAATGAGACTAATTACTGTCCCTAAATCAATCTTCATGGGTCAGATATAAGATCCGCGTTGATTTTTTGAACATTCAGGCCCAGGATCGAAATGATCTTGGGCCTGTTTTCAATTTCCATCTCAACAGGTTCGGGAAAAAGTACCGGAAAATCAAATCTATACTGAAGCGGTATAGCGCTGCTTTGTTGGGCTTCTATCCGTTAGCAGTTTTACAGCGTGAGTTGATCCCGGTAATCACTTCCTGATTTCGGAAAGTATTGCTGAATCGGCAGGCAGATTCCTCTATCGCAATACTTATGAAGGCTTATGTTTCTTTGGTATTCCCAAGTGATCGCATAATCGCCGTAGACAGTTTCGGCAACGATCTGTAACTTTGAGGCACCAGCACAGGAGTCTTCGGATTCCAAACCGCAGGATCATCCCTTCCTGCACATTCCTCTTCTTGCACGACATTCAGTCAATCGTCCCCCGGGATCATGTGACCTGGTCTCCCCCGAGTTCCAGGCCTGCCTGTTTCCGGATTGTTTCAACTTTGTAATTTTTTCCCCCTGTTCGGAGTCCCTCCGCGCGGGTCGAAGAGTTGTAAGGCTCGTCGGTCCTCAAAGAACCTCCGAAGTGTCCCTTCGAGACGAGGAGAGTAGTGATGAAACGCAGTCTCCCGCGCCTCTACAGCGCACTGTTTGCGGTGTTATTCACCGTTATTGGTTCCCAATCATTTGCCCAAAACGCACTCACCATTTCCAGTGGTGAAACAGCGGGTTTGGCACCTGAGACCCTGTCGGTCCTTATGGATTCAGATTCGGGTGTTCAGGGATTCGTTCTTGCGATCACTTATGATGACAGCTTGCTGTCCGTCAGTGACGTCGAGGCCGGATCTGCCACTCTTTCTGCGAATGCGGAGTTGGTCGTTCCCGAAACCCTGAGTGGTGGATTCACCCTCGGAGTTGTTGTGGATGCCACTGCTCCCTTCGACGGCCAGGAGATTCCTGCCGGTGCCGGGCTTGAGATTGCGGCATTCACCATGACCCCCCTTGCCCTCGTGGGCGCAGCCACGGATTCCGCCATCGCGTTCTCCGACGGTGTGTTGAACAATCCTCCTCTTTCCAACCTGATCGTTCAGGGTGGTCAGAGTGTGGACGCTTCCACCGGCCTGGAGCTCAACGACGGTCTCCTGACCCTGCTTCCTCCTCCGCCTGACAGCATGAGGATCGAAAACAGCGACATTCAGGCTGACGGAAGTGGACCTGCCCGTGTGCTTCTCTCCAACTCCAGTGGAGATGCCCAGGGTTTTGTTCTTTCCATCACCCATGACCCCGCTCTTTTGAGCCTGGTCGACATTAATCTGGGCAGTGCTGCCCAGTCCGCCGGCGCTGAGTTGGTGGTTGAGGAGCTTTACTCCAACGGTGGTACCCTCGGCGTGGTTCTCGATTTCGAGACTCCGTTCGAAGGACAGACCATTGCCGCAGGCACTGACAACCACATTGCTTCTTACGTTTACGCTTCACAGATCGATCTTGTTGAGCCCGATGCTCCGGTTCAGACTGCTCTGACCTTCGTCGACGGTCAGCTTGGCAGCCCGACTCTGGACAACGTGATCGTGGTCGCCGGTATCTCCCTGAGCCCTTCGCTTGAGGATGGCACCATGACCATCAATCCGACTCCTCCTCCTCCGGTCTTCGATACCGCTTTCTACATTGGTCAGCGTGATTTCCCGGAGACTGGCACCAATGGTGGCAGCGGATTCCCCGGCCAGGAGATCGAGTTCTGCTTCTTCTACAGTGACCCGACCGACAACATTCAGGGTGTGCAGTTGGCCGTCTGCTATGACGACCTGCTGCTCGTCGACGGAACCTTCAGCATCGAGGGGTCCATCGCCGACGAACTGGGTGCCGAGTTTGTTCACTACCAGATCGACAATGACGACAATGACGGCGACGGCCGCGAGTTGGTTGCCGGTATTCTCATGGACGCCCTGCCGCCCTTCGAGAACCAGCAGCTGCCGACTACTTCCGAGCCGCTGTTGATTGCCTGTGTGGACGCCGAAGTTGACGGTGGAGCCATTTGTGGTGACTCCTTCAGCATCGATTTCTGCGACGGAATCAACGGTAACGGCATGGTCGATATCAACAACATGGCTGTGATCGAGTATCAGTCGATTCAGAACTTCACTCTGATCGGTGCCGACTACGAGATCATTCCGGTTCCCGCATTCCTTCGTGGTGACTGCAACACCGACACCAAGGTCGACCTTGCTGACGCTGCCACGGTCATCGCCACCGAGTTCCAGGGATACGATGCTCTTTGCCTCGACGCCTGTGACTCCAACGATGACGGAATCATCAACCTTGCTGACTCTGTTTACCTGCTGAACTTCCTTTTCAGTTTCGGAAACCCGACGCCGGATCCGGGTCCTTACAGCTCGGGTGTAGACCCGTCTGAAGACGCCCTTGATTGCGCTCTTCCGGCTGCGTGTAACTAACGAACTGTTCAGGAACCCAGAAATCGAAAACCGCTTTTTGCAAGAAAGCAGAGTAATAAAATGAAATCCTTTAAGTTTCTTCTTCCCTTTGCCTTCGCGCTCCTGCTGAGCGTCCCGGCACTCGGGCAGAGCTACCAAATGTCGATCTCCAGTGGCTCGGGTGCTCCCGGTGCTTCTCTTGATCTTCAGGTGTCGCTCGACAACAACGGCGACGACATTCAGGGCTGGTCCTACGGTGCCTGCCACGATGGTTCTGCGCTGTCCCTGACTGCAGTGGTCGACGGATCGACCACCGAGGTCGTCAAGAACGGCTCTCCGCCGGACTTTAACCAGGTCAACGTGGATGCCGCTGAGGGATTCACTGTCGGTGTTGTGATCTGCTTCACCGGTTGTGCCAACCTCGCCGCCGGAACCACCGGAGCCGAGCTCAACGTTGCTTCCTACGACCTGATCGGTGCTCCTGGCACCTCGACCAATGTCGACTTCTGCAACACTTTGGGCAGCCCGACCGTTGAGACGATCGTCGTTGTCGGTGGTGCTTCCATTACACCCGGTACCACGGGTGGAACCGTCGAGCTTGTCGCCGGTCCTCCTCCGTTTGCCTACGGTGCAGGTGATTACGACGTCGATTACGACGGCAACTCCGGTGAGGTTTCCTTCACCGCTAGCCCGAGTATTACTGAAAATCCGGATAACCCGGGATTCCCGAGTTCAACTCAGGGGTTCTCGATGGGTCTCCAGCACGATGATTCGCTGCTGTCTATCGATTCCGTCGACTGGAACTCTGATCTTGGATTCGATCCGGACTTCGCGGGTGTCAATCTTCTGGCCAATGGCTGGACCATTGGGGTGGTTTACAGTTTTACCGGTGCGAATACTCTTGCATTCGAGACTGAGACTGCCGTTCTCAATGCCGGTTACAGCTCTGTCGCTTCGGCGCTCGCAGGTTTGCTGGATCCGACCGACACTGCCCTGACCTGGACTGACAGCCTTGGCAGTCCTCCGGTGGCCAACGTGGTCGTCGTCGGTGGTGGTTCGATTGAGGCTGAGTTGACCAACGGAAGTGTCAGCCTGTTTCCTCAGTACGCTCCGCCCGACGTTCCTTTCATTCGCGGTAACTGCAATGGCGATGACACTGTCGACATTGCCGACGGAATCTGGATTCTGAATGATCTCTTCCAGGGAGGTCCGACCGGAACCTGTCTCGTCGCTTGTGACGCCAATGATGATTCACTCATGGACGCTGCCGACGCGATCTTCGTGATCAGCTACCGTCTGCTGAGCGGTCCCGCTCCGAGTGCACCGTGGCCGGACTGCGGAACGATTGAAGGCGCCGAGTGTGAGGCGACTTCATACTGCCCCTGATTCTTTGATCAGGAACATACAGGACACTAGGGAAAGCCCGGTGCGACGCATGGTCGCACCGGGCAGTTTTTTTGTTGTTATCCAGGTCACGGGTACTTTTACCGGATCGGCGAAACGTTATCGGGAGTCGGGACGTGGGGGATTGACCCCATGGGCAGGGTCGATAACATGGAATAAGCCTCGGGGATCACGCAACCACCGGGTCTTGCCCATTTTCCTTCCGGAACCCTCATCGTCTGTGTAGACGAGCTGCCTGAACCTGTGTCCGAACCTTTGTTCATGCACCTCTGCAAGCACGTTTGAATCAGGTCTAGCCTGAATGTAATGGTGAGGAATCGATCCACGATTCCACAATTTGACGATGGAGGCGCGTCCATGAAGATCGCCGATAATACACTTCCCGCCGTCGCACAGGAATTGACGAAGCTGGTTAACGGTTTCGTTACTCTGGTTGCTGTTCTGGTCATGACATTTGCCATGTCCGGTTGCACCAATCCGCCGGATGTTCCCTTCACGGTTCCTGGAAATGGAGCTACGAACGTCGAGGTGACCACGGATATCCAGATCGCTTTCACCACCGCGATGGATCCGATTTCCTCTACCGATCCGGCAAACTGGAGCATCTCGGGAAGTCTCTCAGGACCCCATCCTGCTGCCGGTGCTCTCAATGAAGATTTGCGCATCCTGACCCTGATACCGGAAACCCCCTTTCAACAGGGGGAAACGGTCACAGTGGTCATCACGGATGGCGTCAAAACCGGTATCCAGATCCCCATCGACCCGATCACCATTCAGTTCACAACCGTAGGTGCGGGTGCCGGTGCCGGTGACTTTGAACCCGGAAGTGGAGAGTTCTCCCTCGTCCAGATCACCCCACAGGCGGGTGAGTCCGGAATCCCCCGCAGGCCGTCGATCACCGCGTCTTTCGATTTGCCATTTCAGGTCACGAGTGCAGCCGGTGCAGTCAGCCTGAGAGGTGAGAGAACGGGATTGCGAACGGCCCAGCTCGTCTTTCCGACTCAGACCAATGGTATCTCTGATCTGTTGCAGGTTCTTCTCGATGGATCGGAAGCCCCTCTCTATCCCGGTGAAAAGGTGGAGGTGGTTTTCGATGCCAATCTGCTTTCCCAGCTTCAAAGTGGAGAAGACACACCCCGTAAGCTCTCTCCTTTTGTGGCGAGTTACCGGGCTGCACTGGGATACGCCACCGGTGGTTTCGGACCCCGTGAGGCTCTGACCGCTTCCGGAACCCAGGGATTGATTTTCGCCGAGTTGGGCGAGTTACTTCCCTACAGTGGACTCGAAATGTTGACGATGACTGCCTCTGGCGCCGTCTCTCTCCTCCGTTCCGGAATCTCCGGTGAAGGTGCGAGTTGGACTCTTGAGTCACAGCTCACGTTGCCGGTGCTTCCTGCTTCTGCTGTTTTGGCTGATCTCGACGGAGATGGTCGATCTGAAATGGTGATCTCCTGCGAAGATGGAATCCTCCGGGTGGTCAAGGTTCTCGGTCAGGAACTGATCGTAGACGACATTTCCCATGATATGGGTGGACTCGTCTTCAGCCTGCTTCGCGTGGGTGAGTTGAATGGAGACCAGAGCCTCGACATTATTGGCGCTACTTCAGATGGCTTGAGAATCATTCAGAGCACCGTCGTCATTGACCCGGTGACCTTTGAGTTGAGCAGAGCTTTGGCAGTGACGGGTGTCCTGCCCATGCCCGCACCCACCGAATCTCTTGAAATCGCCGATTTCGATCGCGACGGACGACTGGATCTGCTGGTTTCTGCGGGAGTCGGTTTGCTTCTCAGAGGTGCCGGAAATGGTTCTTTCCTGGAGTCCTCTTTCCTTGAACCTGCACCCTTTGGAAAAGTGGTCGTCGGTGATGTCAATGGAGATGGATGGCTCGACGCGGTAACTCCTGGCAATGAGGGACTCTCTGTTCACCTGAATCCCGCTGGAGCACCTCCGTTGAGCTGGACCGGCGTGACCCTGCTGACGGCAGGGCCGGTTATCGACCTCGCGGTGGCAGAAGTGGACGGTGACCCGGTCGCAATTGATGACATTCTGCTTCTTCAGGATGCCGCTGATCCGCTGGTCATGTTGAGGAGGCTTTCACCGGATCTGGGAGACTCGGAACTGGTTTCTCTGAATTACGCCGGTGATGTTGCGACGGCAAACCTGTTGCTCGTGGATACCGACGGCGATCTGGGAACAGACGTACTCGTTCGTCAGGCCGGGGCAGGCTCCGATTCTCTCGCAGTATGGAGATCACAGGCGGTTGTCGATGATCAGCAAAGTGCTCTTCAGTTTCAGGTCCCAGCCAGCCTTTCACTTCCTGCTGGAACCAACACCTTTGAAATTCCGATTACAGCGACCTTTGAAGATGATCTTTCAGGCTTCAGCATCGCACTCGACTATGATGAATCTCTGGTGACCGCGACCGGGATGATCGCCGATTCGGCCACTTTCCCATTTGGAAGTGTCGATGTTGTGACCAGCATCGATACCGGCAATGGATTGATCGCTGCGACACTGCAGATCAATGGATTCATACCGGCAGGAACTGAGGTTCCGATTGCCCGCGTGCAAATGCAAACGGTTCCCAGTGAGTTGGGCGAGGCTTCATTCCTCCTGGCTGACGGGTTGAGCATTCAGGGTACCACCTGGTCCAATCAGGGAACTTTGTCCAGCAGTGGTGCTTTGCTCTCTGCAGACATTTCTTCCGCACAGGGTGTTGTTCTCATCAACTCTGCCACAGCAGCTCCGGAATCGCTGCAGTGCGAAATCTCGTCTTCCTCTGGTCAGGCAGAAGTTCTGCTGACCTGGAGTAACCCGGTGGGATACGACCTGCAGGGCGGAATCGAGATTCGTAGGGGTGGTGCATTCCTCGCTTCCATGTCTGGAACCAACACCCAATACGTTGATACGAGTCCCGGGCAGGGTTCACTGAATTACAGTGTCACCGGATTTATTGCGGGAGTTCCATCAGCGGAAACAACCTGTAATGCAGTCATCATTCCTACGACCAACCTCAACTGTGAGCGGGTTCAAACCAATCTGAACACCATCCAGTTGAATTGGGTCTCGCTTCCGGGCACCTCCGCCTGGCAGGTTTTCCGTGATGGCGGGTTCCTGATCGAACTTCCTGCGGTTCAGCTCAACTACGCCGACAATGCCGGTCTCCAGTCTCACCTCTACGAAGTTCGTGCTGTCCAGGGCGGAGTCACCTCTGCAGGTGCAACCTGTTTGGTTGAGGATGCCGGTGGGGCAGGGACTGCAAGCCCGACCGACCTTCAGGCGACTCTCAACGGGAATGACAACCTGCGATTGACCTGGACCAATGAAGAGTACTACGACGAGATTCGTGTCTTTGAGAGCGGTGTTCAGGTCGCCACATTGGGTGGTCTGGAAATCGAGTACGAAGTCTTCGATTTGCTGCCGGGTCCGGTCAACTACGCCATTCAGGCTCTTGGCGACGGGGGACTGAGTTCCCTGATCGAAGCGGGAGAAGTCAACGTACCTCTTGCCACTCCCATAAACCTGAGTTGTCAGGCCACGGGAGCAGCCATCGAAATTTCGTGGACCAATGGTCCAGAGTCCTTCTCCTATGACGAGGTGGTTCTCGAGCGAACGGGTCCTCAGGGAACCGATTTCATCAATCTTGCTGGAACAGCGACCTCTTACAGTGATCCTGTGGGCGGTGGTACCTGGGCCTATCGTGTCGTCGGATACTTCTTCCGTGACGGTGTCAGTTACTCCGCTCCCTCTGGCCAATGTGAAGTCAACATCTCGGAAAGAATCTACTACGACTCGACATCTGTGGTCGTGGGTCGTGATTTTGAGATCGACATCCTTGGACAACTTTTGACTGAAGCCAACAGCTGGAGTTTCCAGATCGACTACGATGGCAACGTTCTTGAAGAGGTTACCGTCGATGTTCCGGGAGTGGCCACTGCCGATCTCCTGATTACGGACAATCCATTGGGGACTTTTGCCGGGCTTCGTCGTCTGACAGTCGAGGTGATTTCCGGGAATGCTCCAGTCGGTGCGGATTCTCTCCTCGCCAGAGTGACGGGTAACCTGGAACCAGACTTTGATCTTTTGGGGCCGGTTCTTTTCCACCTTGTCGATGGATCTCTGGGAACCGCTTCCGGTACACAATCTCCCGCCCTTGAAGATGGAGGGGTGACCGTCTCCGGAAATGCCCTCTTTATCAACAACGCCAGCCTGACCCCCGGTGAAGAGATCGTGGTTTGGGCCAGAGGCGTCTGGAGTCAGGCGTTGACCGGATATTCTGTGGTGCTCGACTACGACCCCTCTGTTCTGACCTGTTTGGAAGTCAGCAATGTGGGTACGGTCGGTGAGGATCTCAGCGGAACCTTTGGATTGTTCTTCTCCGGAATCGACCCCCTCTCAGGAAAGGCCTATGGATCGGTGATTTCCACCTTCGATGCCATTCCCGCCAATCCCCAGGCAGAGCTGGGTTACTTCCGATTCCTCGTTTCAGCGGATGCACAGGTCGGCGACAGCACGACCATCAACTTTGGTATTTATGACACTGACGGAGTCGAGATCGAAAACCTTTTCGTCGACTCGGTGGCTTCAACGATTGAGCCGGTTCTTTTCCCTGCAGAATTCCAGGTTCTCTCCCAGCCCGAGCCGCCAACCCTGTTGTCGATTTCACCGACATCAGGACCGGCAGTGGGAGGGACTGAAGTGATCCTCAATGGAACCGGATTCACCCCCGGATCGAATGTCTTCTTCGGACCGAATCCGGCTACGGAAGTGGTGATGATCGACCCCGGAACACTGGTGGTCAATGCTCCTGCAGGTTCAGAGGGTAGTGTGGATGTGACGGTGCTGACCGATTACGGACAGGCGACTCTCTCACAAGCATTTACCTACTACGTCTCCACCATCGACAGCTACACTCCGAATGAAGGATCGATCTGCAGCCCGACAACGATGCTGGTCAATGGTGTCGGTATTCCAGAAGGACTTCAGGTGATCTTTGGTGATCTGGCCTCGAGTCTCGTTCAGGTTTCTCCGGATGGCACCATGGCTACCGTCAGAATCCCGGCGTCGTCGACTACCGGTCTCGTCGATCTGCGATTCCTGGATGCCGTGGGCACTGAGATCGCAGCTTTCCCGGGTGGTTTCAACTACTTCAACGATGGCGTTTTCCTTCGCGGTGATGTGACCTGCGACGGTCTCGTCAACATCGCGGATGTGGCCTTGATCGCTGCCTACGTCGCCGGTTCCGGTTCTGCTCCCGTCATTCTCGACAGTGCGGATATCGATGATAACGGAGCGGTGCACATCGGAGATGCAGTCCAGTTGGCCAGTTGGCTCTTCGATGGCGGAACGCCGCCTGCAGAGCCTTTCCCGAGCCCCGGAACGGATCCCACACCGGACGGACTGTAGTCCCGAACCTGATCCGGTCCATTGGATGCCCGTGCCCCTGTTATCAGGGGCACGGGCATTTTTTTATGGCGAAGAGATCGTATCTGTTTGGGAGCGAGGTGAAGTATGGGATCCATCAACGAGTCAAAGGTGAGGGATTGGTCCCATCTTTCAGAGACGTGTCTTCGTCAGGCTTTGGAGGGGAAGCTGAAATCGGTCGAGGGGGGAAGGCATTCCACTGTCGATCACTGTGGCGTCACTGAGAACCTTGACAAGGATTCTCCCTGCAGTGTGAGTTCTTTCTGCAGTGATGATTCACTGTCTGATCTCTTTGATGCTGCTCGCCTTGAGACTCCTGCAAGGTTGCAGTCTCTTGCAGGGGTTGGACCGTCACTGGCATTGAGGATTCTGGCTGCCCATGAAGTGGGGCGTCGCAGTCAACAGGGGACATGGAAATCTCGGAAGCCTTTTCGATCATCAAGACAGGTCCACGATCATCTGGCTCGCCGCTGGTCGGGAGATGCCAGAGAGCATTTTTGTCTTTTACTGTTGGATATCCGTCACCGATTGATCCGAGACTGTGTGATCAGCATCGGCTCCCTGACTGCAAGTATCGTTCATCCCAGGGAAGTCTTCAGACCTGCAGTGATTCACTCAGCGGCCGCAGTGATTCTGGCGCACAATCATCCTTCGGGAGACCCGGATCCGTCCACAGAAGATTTACGTGTCACTCACAGGTTGTATCGTTGTGGTCAATGGCTGGGGATTCCGGTTCTCGATCATGTGATTTGTGGACATGGGGATTGGTGTTCCTTGAGAGAGTCAGCCATGGGGCCCTGGAGTGGTTCCGGCGAAGAGGGGCCGTTTCACGCAAACGATCCGAACGAGCCGTGAGGCTCTGGTCCGGAATTCAGCCGATAAACAGCGGAATAAAGCATCTTGTCGGTATTGGGTGATCCCATGCCTTTGCTGGAATCAAGCCCGGATCCGGTTACCATCCCCCATCAGTTTCAAAAATGATCCGATTCACATTGGATCAGTTTTCAGAAGCTGTGGGGAAGGGCCCAGGGACTCCCTTCCCGATGTGTACCCCGGATCAGGAGGCCGCAACTGAAGACGGCAATCATCAGCGATGTTCACGCCAATCTCGCCGCAATGAGAGCGGTACTTGAAGATTGTTCTGCCCAAGGGGTCGAGCAAATCGTCGGGTTGGGTGACATCATCGGCTACGGTCCGGATCCCCGTGAATGTTTGCTCATGTGCAAAGACTTCAGTGTCAACCTGATGGGCAATCATGAGGAGGCCGTGCTTTTCGATCCGATCGGATTCAACCCCAGAGCGCGCGCCGCTGTCGAATGGACCAAGCAACAGTTGATGAGTCCCGAATACACCCGGGAAGAAAATGGTGTTCTTTGGCAGATCCTCGATTCAATGAAGGTCAGTCATACGCTTGGAGATGTGTTTTTGGCTCATGGGACTCCCCGGGAGCCGACGCGGGAATACCTCTTTGTTCAGGATTGCACGGAAGATCCTGCCAAGGTGGAGTCAATTTTTGACAGCTTCCCCACTCACACCGCTTTTGTCGGACATACTCATGTTGCGGGTGTGTTTGTCGATGGACCCCGCTTCATCAGCCCCGATCAACTCGAAGATGGCGTCCATATTTGTGGAACCGGAAAATCAGTGATCAATGTGGGCTCAGTGGGGCAACCACGGGATGGGGACCCTCGCAGCAGTTACGTCATCATTGAAGAAAACAAGGTGCAGTTTCGTCGGGTTGAATACCCGATTGAGGAAACGGTGAAGCGTTTCCGAGCGACTCCCTTGCCTGAAAATCTGGCCCTTCGCCTCGTCGAAGGCCGCTGAGGAATCATCACCGATGGATAAAAGAACCTTTCAGGCGTTGCTCGTCTGTTTTGCTATCTCAATCCTTTACATGAATCTTTTCATGGCTCCGCAAGAACAGAGCCCAGGTGGCAATGAGCCTGTCGCAAATCCCACCGGGATAACTGAACAGGTCGCCGGAGATCTTCAGGGATCGGAAACAGCAGGGAATATTCCCTCACAGGGGAGTGGAGCCACTCAGGGGAATACTGATTCATCGGCGACCCTCACTGCACCGGTTCAACCCCCTGCGGAGGTCAAAACAGTCTCCCTGACCAATGGAATGCTGGATCTGGTTCTGAGCAGCCGGGGGGCATTGCTGACGGAAGTGCGTTTGCCTGAGTACAAGGAAAGTCTCGAGGATCAGGAACCACTCTCGTTGCTCTCGCCCGCTTTGAAATCTGCTGGTGCGCTCGGCCTCCGAATCCCAGCGATGCAGTTGGACCTGTCCCGGGTCAACTGGGAAGTGGTCGCTGAGGATGCCGGTAGTGTTCGCTTTCAGACGGCCATTGATGCCGAGCGTCAGGTGGTTCATTCCATTACCCTGCCTGCTGAGGGCTACGAACTGACTTCCAAAGTGGAGTTCCTCGGAAACTGGTCGACAACAAATGAGCTCTATTACGAAATCCTTGGAGCGGAACGGATCCGTTTCGAATCATCCGGTCGTGCAACGGCGTATCCCAACCAATGGGTGGCCGCACAACGCAATCAGGATGGGTCGATCAAGGAAGCGGTTCATGAGTCGGTGGAGGCCCTTGAAGGTGGTGAGCAGCGCAAGAGCAACATCGCATGGGGCGGACTGGAGAGTACCTATTTCGCCCAGGTGATCCGTCCCCTCGGAGAGCGCGAAACCGGTTCACTGGTGATTCGTGGCAAGGAGCCCGGGGTCGATGAAGCCCTCTTCAACCAATATGAAGATGACGGTTTGCAGGGATGGCCTTTGAGGGTTGGTTTTAATCGTCTGATCGATCCCACTGCAGACCACAGTTACGCCGTTTTTCTGGGTCCCAAGGACCCTGAAGTGCTCTCGCAAAATGCCAGCTGGGATGCGATGCAGTTGATCGACTACGGTTTCTTTGGCTGGCTGTGTCGTCCCTTCCTCGCCTTGCTGCGCTTCTTCGATTCGATTTTTGGATCCTGGGGCCTGGCAATCATTGCCCTGACTTTTGTCATTCGTGCGGTTCTCCACCCTGTGAACAAGCGCAACCAGAGACAAATGCAGGTGCAGCAGCAGGGAATGGCCCGAATCAAACCCCAGATGGATGAGATTCGTGAGCGTTTCAAAAACGATCCGACGACGATGCACCGCAAGACGCAGGAGTTGTTCAAACAGGAAGGGGTCAATCCGGCAGCGATGTTTGGCGGTTGTCTCTTCATTTTCCTGCAGTTGCCGATTTGGATTGCTCTGATTAATACCTTCTCGGTGGCCATCGAGCTGCGCCAGACTGCGTTCCTGTGGATCGGTGATCTCACCCAACCGGATATGCTTTTTCAGATGCCTTTTGCCCTGCCTTTGCTGGGAGATTGGTTCAACCTGCTGCCATTGATCTATGTGGTGGTCACCCTGATCAACCAGCGAATGATGCCGAAATCCGAGGATCCCCAGGCACAGGCACAACAAAAGATGATGGCCTTCATGATGATTGCCTTCGGTTTCATCTTTTACTCCTTTGCCTCAGGGCTGCTGATCTATTTCATCATTTCAGCTCTGGTGGGAATCGGTGAACAGAAACTGATCCGCAAGGAGTTGGCTGCGGCTGGCATTACTCCCGGAGTAGCCCAGGTTGCGGTTCCCTCCGGACCGGCGACACCGGCTCCACCCAAGGGCCCGGGACGTCCCGGTAAAAAGAAATCCTGAAGACGCCCATGGCTGCGGTGGGATCCGAGGAAGTGATTCTGGCATTGGCCAGTCCTCCGCCCCCTGCCACGGCGGTGATTCTGAGAATCGATGGTGAAGGTGCTCACCGGGCCTTTCTCGAATATCTGGAAAAGAGCGGCTCACCTCCAGAGTCGTTACCGATACGGAAACCCATCGAAGTCCACCTGCCCTGGAAACTGAATTTTCCCGCTGTTCCGGCATTGGCTGTCGCTTGGGCACAAGGTGAGTCCTGGACGGGAAATGAATCGGTCGAAGTCTATTTCCCTGGATCCGATCCCATCCTTGAAGGTGTCATGAAACGGGTTCAATCCGCCGGTGTCAGATTGGCAACACCGGGTGAGTTTACACGGCGATCCTTCATGAATGGCCAGATCGATCTCAGTCGTGCGGAATCGGTCCTGACGGTGATTGAGGCAGAGGATCAGGCAGCACTCAGTGCTGCCAGGCGAGTGTTGGAAGGGGATCTGGCTCGGCAGATCCGCCAACTCTCCGATCGACTGGTCGACGTGGTCGCAGAATTGGAAGCGGGGCTCGATTTTTCGGAGCAGGAGGTCGAGCCACCCGGTGAAGAAGAGTTGAATCGTTGGCTGGGACCGATTCAGGAAGACCTGAGAATGCTCCTTCAGCGTCGCCATTGGCCCGCACAGGGGCCGGATCTCCCGAGAGTGCTCCTTTGGGGAAAACCGAATGCGGGCAAATCCTCTCTCCTGAACGCTCTGGTCGGCAAACCTTTGGCCATTACATCGGATCAGGAGGGAACTACGACGGATGTCATTCGTGGTGCACTGAATTCGGGGGGAGAGACCGTTGAGTTGCTTGATCTGCCCGGTGAAAGGGAGGCCGGTGGTGCAGTCGAGCGACTGGCCCTCGACAGGGCCCGGGAGCTGTTGAGCGGGGATGACCGCATCCTCTGGGTTTTCGACGGACGTCGGGGGACAGGGGAGTGGCGACAGGAACGGGGGCGGATTCCGCAAGATTGGCTTCCGAGGGTGATTCCGGTCTGGACCCATTCGGACTGTACTGAGAAAACCCCCGACATTCCTGAGGGGGTCCTGCAGGTCAGCTCTATCACCTCGGATGGAGTGGAAGAACTGACCGGCGAACTGTTTCTTCAGGTGAGGCAAAGACCCGGTCAGATCCGGGGAGATGCCCTTCGTTTCACCCGTCGCCAAAGACATCTCCTTGAGGCCTGTATCGAAGCTCTCGATCGCTGTCATGAATCGATGGCCGGCCCCGAATTGCTGGTTGCAGACTTGCGCGACGCCTTGCATCAACTCTCCGAGATCAGTGGTGAAACCACTCCGGAAGACGTTCTTGATCGGATCTTTGCCCGCTTTTGTCTGGGCAAGTAGGGCGATCTCCTTTTTGGGGGCACGTTGAGCGACCCCCATCTGTGGAGTAAGATGGATCCAGATATTTTACCGACCCGTTTTTTGGGGAAAAGGTCGGTGCCCCATTCCTGCCAGCGGCCAAAAATGAAGGAAACGAACCGATGCGCTGTCCCAGTTGCGGATCTGAAAAAGACAGGGTCGTGGACTCCCGGTCCAGCTCGGATGGACTGGCCGTGCGCCGTCGCAGGGAATGCCAGGGTTGCAACAAACGATTTACCAGTTACGAGCGTATTGAGGAGACTCCCCGCATGGTCGTCAAGAAAGACATGCGCAGGGAACCCTTCAATCGGGCCAAGGTTTTGGACGGCATCATGACCGCTTGCCAGAAGCGACGAATTTCCGTCGAAAGAATGGAATCCATCGTCGACGAGGTCGAAAGACGTCTTCGTGAGGAGTTCGATCAGGAGGTTCCCTCGGGGTTCATTGGCGAGGTCGTCATCGAGCACCTCCGGAAACTCGATTCTGTGGCATATGTGAGATTTGCTTCGGTTTACCAGGAGTTTGCTGACGTGACCGAATTCCTCAATGAATTGACCCGGCTGGTCGGCAAGGAAAGAAAACCGGATGTCCAAAGCTGATTCGGTCAAACGGCAGAAACTGGAATTGAGACTGCGCAAGATGCTGGCAACAGTGATCGACCCTGGTGAGATTCTGCAGTCTTCCCTGTCGATTGCCGGCGAGATATCGACGGCGGACCGGGTGATCGATCACGTCATCGAAGAGATCGGAATCGCTGCGGTCGATTGGCAGAGTCACGAATTTGTTGAGCCTCTTGCAGAAGCGTGCAAGGAGACTGGGCTTCAGGAGTGGGCCGATCAGTTTGAAGAGTTGGTCTGCTACTCGGGGGATCAATTGGTTCCGGGTTTGTTGCTTGCAGAAATGACCCGTCACCTGACAGATTTCAAACATCCGCGTCAGTTGGAGTCCTTTTTTTCCAGATCGTTCCTTTCCCAGAACTGGCCTCTTCATGATGGCTTGCGTCCCATCGAACCGTTTCGGTTTTTACGCCGACACATCGAGTTGGGAAGTCTCTTCGAAAAACGGGATCGTGTCGATGCCATCGCCGAAGCGGTGATGCGCGAGTTGGATTGGGTTAGTTCTGAGTTGACCATCGGTGGGGTCCTCGAAGGCCCTCTCGAGATTCCTCAGGATGAAGCATGGATCCGCTGGGTGAGATTGAGCGAGCGCATCCGTGGTTTTCTCGATGGGATGGTTCCTGGTCCCCGTGTCCGCTGGGAATTTTCGCCGGTGGCGGATCCTCGCCCGGGAGATCTCTTTGGAGATCCGTCCCAGGAGGACTGGTTTGCCGATTTTCTCCACCGTTGCAGCAGAAAGCCCGGTGCTCAGGAGTTGATCCTCCGATTGCCCAGAGAGATCCCGATTCCGCTGAGGCCAGTGATCGCCAGGGCTCTCAGAGCCTCTTCTCCGCCCGAATTGCGCAGTTCAGAAGCCCCTCGACCTAGAATCGTGGCGGGGGAGTTGCCGGCGGACCCGGAAGTGGTCCTCGTTCTCGAACAGCGCATGAGAAGTTTTGATCTGATTCTGGAGTTGGGTGCTGATCCTCCGTGGCGTCAGGATTGGCTCGATCTTCGAGCCGCCGGCGAACCGGTCTGGTGGGCCCGGGAGCAGGATTTCCCCAGGCCTTCCGTAGAATACATCCAGCGTAATTTTCATGAATTGGAATCGCTTCCAGTGATCGCTTTGGAGTCGATGATAGTCGACCGTGGAAGACGGGATCTGAAGCGACTGGTCGACAGGATATCCCGTCGTCGTGGTGGGGGCTGGGAGCGACTGGGAGAGCTTCTCCAGTCGCTGGTCGCCCCCCCGCAAATTCTCCAACCCTCAGGAGACCGGACTCTGTAAGTCCGAGGAGACAGCCGTTGTATTTGAAGAGCATTCACCTCTCCGGTTTCAAATCCTTTGCGGATCCGGTGCAGTTTGATTTTGACCCCGGCACCAGTGCGGTGGTCGGCCCCAACGGTTGTGGTAAATCAAATGTGGTGGACGCCTTCCGCTGGGTATTGGGAGAGCGTTCTGCGAAAGGACTTCGCGGCAGTGAGATGCTCGATGTCATCTTCAAGGGGACGACTCATCGACCTGCCCTTTCCAGAGCAGAGGTTCGACTGGTTTTTGACAATGAGTCAAAGACCCTTCCCATCGATACAGCCGAGGTGGAGATCAGTCGAATCCTGACCCGTGATGGCAACAGTGACTATGAGATCAATCGCAAATCCTGCCGCCTGAAAGATATTCTGGCCGTCTTCTCAAATACTGGAATCGGCGCAGATGGCTATTCGGTCCTCGGGCAGGGCCAGGTGGACTCGTTCCTGAATGCCAATGCTCAGGAGCGCCGCAAAATTTTTGAGGAAGCTGCGGGAATCTCCAGTTTTCGCAAGCAGAGATCTGAAACGACCAACAGGCTTGATCGATCAGAACGGGAACTCACCCGGGTTACCGACCAATTGTCAGAGATCGAGCGCAGAATCCGCAGCCTGAAGATGCAGGCGGGCAAGGCGCGTCGTTACGTGGAGGATCGTGACCGCTTCAAGCATGTCAGTACTGTTCTCGCCGCATGGGATGTGGATCAGCTGGAGTTTGAACAGAAGTCACTCAACTTCAGGCTCAGTTGGAGAAACACCCTGAGGGGTTTGATCGCTGAGGTGGCGACACGACTGGACGCTTCTGTCGAAAGTGTTCGCAACGCGATCGAGGGTCTCCACCGGGAGTTGGAGGAGGTCCGCCAGATCGAGACCGAGAAGCGGGTCGCCCTGCAGGGGATCGAGGCTCGCCGGATTCAGATGCGGGAGCAGCAGGATCAAAGTCGTCGTCGAAATGAAGATCGCGATCGACAGCTGGAGGAGTTGTCCCATGTGGAGGAGGACTACCGTCAGCGTCGCTCCGATGCCCGTCAGCGAATCCGGGAATCCCTCATCGAATTGCGCAAGCTGCGGACGCTGATCGACCATCTGAAAATCGATCATTCCGTGGAATTGGCCCAGCAGGATGAGCTGGATAAAAAGATCCATGATCTGAAAGACCAGGATCTGGGACTTGTTTTTGAGGAATCGCGTCTGAAGAACTCCATTGCTTCCCATGAAGGGGACTTGCGTGGACAAGAGGCGATTCGTGAGCGCAGGTCGACGGAAGATCTCGATTACCGCAAACAGCAATCCGAGATCGAAGGGCAGATCGAGGGACTCGAGAAGAAGATTCGTGACTCTCACAACAGGGAACACGAACTCCTGATCCGGGTCGAATCCTTGCGAATGGAAATCAACCAGCGCACGGATATCCTCGGTGGAGCACGCAAGAAACTGACGGAAGTCCGATCCGAGCTGGAGTCCTCCCATGGTCGACTCGTGCTTTTAAAGGATCTTGAGGAAAACCTCGAGGGACTTTCCAAGGGCACTCGGGATTTGCTCGGCAGTGAAGCACCGGCAGCGGGTGATATTCGAGGCTTGTTGGCCCGATTGATCGAGGCCGATCCGAATACCGCGAAAATGGTCGACGCTGTTCTCGGCCGGATTCTGGAAACCGTGGTTTTCCAGGGACGCACGCCCATCGAACAGCGTATCAGGGCGATCACCGGCATTCTCGATGGTGAAGCCGCAAACTTTGTTTCACTGGAAGACAATCTGGATGCGGGCAAGAGATCAGGTGATCTGGAGCTCGGACCCGGTGTCGTCACTTTGGCCAGCCGAGTGCGTTGTGAGCAGTTGTGTCGTCCGATCGTCGATGCTCTGCTCGATGAGGTGATCGTTGCGACAGATCTGGACGAAGCCCTGCGATTGCGTCAGCAGTATCCCGGTTACCGGGTTGTAACTGCCGATGCCCACGTGGTCGAACCGTGGGGCGCCGTCAAGATCCCAGCGGTCAACAGTACGGGCCTGGTTTCCCGGCAAGTGGAAATGACCCAGTTGCAGGAACGTGTCGACATTCTCTCCAGTGATCTCGAGGAACTTTCGCATCAGGGTGATGCCCTTGAAGAGTCAATTCTTGCCCGACAGGGTGAGTTGCAAAGGCTGGAGCAGGAGTCGGGCAGGGCAAAACTGGAGGCCGAGCATGCTCTTTCAGAGAGGCATCGCTGTCGTGAGACCCTGAAGAGGATCTCTGATCGCAGGGCTTCATTGAAGGTCGACATCGAAAAGGCCGAGCAATTGACTTCGGAGCTGGAGCAGCTCAAATCTGCCGCCCAATCGAAGCTGGTGGAGGTGGATCACCGCAGGAAGTCCGTTGCCACAGAGTTGGAATCCTCTGAAGAAGCACTCGAGCCCCTCGCTGAGAAGTTGTCTCAGCTTGAAGGTGGAATCCAGAGCCGGTCACTGGAAGCGACCCGTGAACAGGAACGGATCTCATCCGATTGGCGGGAGCAGCGACGTCTGGCTGACGAAATGGATCAGAGGAAATCCCAGCGGGAGCGTATCCTCACCGATATTGTCGACGACGAAAAACTCATCGAAAAGCTGGATGTTGATCTGGTCTCCATCGATGGGGAGGAAAAGAGCCTCGGGGTCGAACTTTCCAAAGCGACCGAAGACCGCACTGTTCTTGATCAGCGTCTTGACGAACAGAGATCACAGCGAGGTCGTCTTGAGAAACGCGTCAAGGAGTGTCGCCACCGCGGTGAACAGATCCGTGAAGGGCGTGAATCAGATCTCCTTGCTGAAAATGAATGCCGAGTTCGAATCGAGGGTATCCAGGATAAGATCCGTGAGGATCTGGAAATGGATCTTTCGGAAGCTCCTGTTGATGAGTGGCGTGTGCAGCTTGTCGAAGAAGAGGAAACCGAATCAGAGTGGGTGGATCGGTTACGCAAAGAGTATCAGCAGTTGCAGGATCGTCTTCGCAAAAACACCAATGTCAATTTGCAGGCAGTCGAAGAGTTGGAAACGGAAGAGTCCCGCTTCAGCGAGATCAGCGGCAAGATCGAGGATCTCACAGAAGCCAGGGATCAGATCGTTCAGGCCATCGAACTGCTCGATAATGAATGTCGAACTCTGTTCAAGGATTCCTTTGAGGAAGTTCGAACGCATTTCCAGGAAATCTTCTCTTTGATGTTTGGCGGTGGAACAGCGGACCTCAAACTTGACGACGAAGAGATCGATCCGCTCGAAGCCGGTATTGAGGTCATCGCAAAGCCACCCGGAAAACGCATCTCGAACCTTCGATTGCTCTCTGGTGGTGAGCGTGCATTGACAGCGATCTCAGTGATCTTTTCGCTCTTCAAAACGAAGCCAAGCCCGTTCTGTATTCTTGACGAGGTGGACGCTCCTTTGGACGAGCAGAACACCCGACGATTCGTCAGGGTTCTGCAGGAGTTTGCGAAAAACTCCCAGTTCCTGGTGATTACCCACTCTCGCGTCACGATGGCTGAAGCGGAGCGACTCTATGGAGTCACCATGGAAGAGCAGGGGGTTTCTCGCCGGGTGGTCGTCAAGATTGACGAAGCGGATTCGTGGATGAATGACAATGCGGATCAGCAGTCACAGGCCAGCCCCCGATCAAAGGACGCCAAATCGATTTTCGATCGGGGGGGATCTCCGGTTACCGCCGATCCGCAGATCTGATTTTTCGCTGATTTGACAGTATGAGAGCCCTGCCGTACTCCTGCGGTCTTTCCACCGGTACGTCCCTGTACCCGGTTTGACGATTTTCCCAACAGCGGGCTAGTCTTCCCTGACGACGAACTTTTACCGACTTTCCGGAAAGGATTCCCCTTTTCGGATGGGTCAACAGCAAGTTGCGGGGTTCGTCTGGAAGTCTCTGCCGAACAGGAGTGTCGATTGTCCACCTCGGATAGATTCGACCCGATCGTGGGAAACAGCGAACTGATACAGAGTCTATGGTCCTTCGTTTTGGAGGTCAGTGACTCCCGTTTACCCGTTCTTCTCACAGGAGAAGACGGAGTCGGAAAAAAACTGGTGGCCAGAAAAATCCATGCCACCGGTTGTATTGCCGGTTCGAGCCTTCGATTCATGGATGGCGCTTCCCTGAGAATTGAGCAGTTGAGGGAAGACGGCTTGTCCCATTCCCTACTCAGCAGGGCTGGAAGTGTATACATCGGAAATGCCGACAAAATCTCACTGACTGCATGGAGAGAGATTTCTCACTTCGTCAACAAAGCCCAGGGGCAGCTTCCAAGACTCATTTTTGGATTTCGCAATGAGCCCACTGAATCCGTGAATGTCCTTCTTTCGCAGATGGCATTGGCAGGTTCCTTCACCTTGACTCCCCTGAATCAGCGTCGTGAAGACATCTCGCCGATATCCCGCTATCAGATCTGGAGCCAATCCCTGAAAGAAGATTTTCAGGAACGTTGGGAGAGATTTGAAGCGGAGATTCTTCCGGATTTTCTCACCCGTGACTGGTGTGGAAATGTGGAAGAGCTTCTTCAAGCGGTCAAAGAGTACTGCGAATCTACCGCAAGTGCCGATGGAAGCAGGCTCGTGGGGGAGATCAATACCTCTGTTTCAGCACATTGGCTCAAGGAACAATTTGAGAGAATGCATGAGAAACTGATCGACCGTTGGGACCATGAAGATTCCATGACTGCGGGTGAACTCCCTGGTGAGACCTGGGGGGTTCGATGAATACCGAAGATCTCAAGATTCTCGTCGCCGACGACGATTCCGGAGCACGGGAACTGGTCTCTGCGATTCTCGCAGCGGACGGTTGGCCTGATCCTGTTCTCGTCGAGGATGGTGAAAAAGCCCTCGAAGCGATTCGCGAACGTCATTGGGACATCCTTGTGACTGATCTCGACATGCCACGCATGAGAGGGGATGACCTTGTCCGTAACGCCATCGAAGAGGACCCGGACCTGAGCATCATCGTCACCACGGGAGACGGGACTGTTCAGAATGCCGTTGATCTGATGCAGTCGGGGGCGACAGATTTCATCACCAAGCCCTACGATGTCGATGATTTTATCACCTCAATGCAGCGTGCTCGCTTGCGTGCGATGAATGTCCACGAGGTACGTGGGATGCGTGACACGGTTGAAGCGTTGCTCGTTGCTCTTGAAAGCAAAGACCGCTATCTGAATGGCCACTCTGTCAGGGTCAGGGATATGGCCGTGAAACTGGGTGAGCATGCCGGTCTCGACAGAGGACAACTGCGAACCCTGAGTTACGCAGCATTGCTTCATGACGTCGGAAAAATCGGCATCCATGAGGACATTCTGAACAAAAATGACAAGTTGACCGATGATGAATACAAAGAGATTCAAAGGCATCCGGAAATTTCAGCGGAAATCATCTCTCCTGTGCCATTTCTGAATCCCAGCGTCAAAGCAGTTCTTCATCATCATGAGAGGTGGGACGGCCAGGGTTATCCGCATGGATTGTCCGGTGAGCAGATTCCCCTCATGGCCCGCATTATTGCAGTGGTCGACGCCTTTGACGCCATGACCAGTGACAGATCCTATCGCTCTGCGATGCCACACAGCGTGGCAATGCAGGCGATCCAATCAGGCAAGGGGATTCAGTTTGATCCACGTATTGCCGACCTTTTTGAAAAACACAAGGACGAGATCCTCGTCAGGGAGGAGTTGACCCCATGAGTCATCCACTTACCGAATCCGGAGCGGCACACAAGCCCTCGATTCTTCGTCTTCCGGTCTTCAATGAGTCCGGAGGTAACGATACTTTTGTGGCAGGAAATGATCCGAGAACCTTGCGAGTTCTGAGGACCCTTTCTGCCGTCGCTCCGACCGATTCCACCATCCTCATCGACGGGGAAAGCGGTACCGGAAAAGATCTGGTGGCACGTCTGGTTCATCAGACCAGCAAGCGAGCCTCTGGCCCCTGGGTGACCTTGAACTGCGGTGCGATTCCCCAGTCTCTGGTGGAGAGTGAACTCTTTGGTGCACTCAAGGGCGCATACACCGGAATCGACAAGGACAAGACCGGCTTGATTGAGAAGGCCGATGGCGGAACCCTGTTCCTCGACGAAATCGGTGAGCTTCCGATGGAAGCGCAGGTGAAGTTGCTCCGTGTCCTGCAGTCTGGTCGTATCCGTGCGGTGGGCTCCAACGAAGACAAGGCGGTCAATGTTCGTGTGATTGCCGCAACCAACAGGGATCTTCGTGAAGAAGTCAATGCCGGGCGTTTCCGTCTCGATCTCTTCTACAGAATCCATGTGGTTCATGTTGAGTTGATTCCGCTGCGTGATCGCGAGATGGAATTTCCCCATCTGGTCGAATCAATCCTCGATAATCTCCGCAACAAGGGCATTCATGTCCCTGAGCTCAGAACCAGTGCCGTTGAGGTTCTGGTACAGCACAGCTGGCCTGGAAACATTCGTGAACTGGAGAATGTGATCGAGCGTGCTGTTCTGTTGAGTGGTGGTGAAGTCATCGATGGGGAGGCGATTCGTGAGCAGATCGTTAACTCACCGCAACCGATGGTTGAAAACAAAATGGCCATCAGTCCGGGAGTCGTTGGGTACCCTGTGACGATGTCCCTCACGGAAGTGACGGATGCGCACATTCAAAAGGTGCTCGATCATCATGGAGGCAACAAGACTCGTGCCGCAAGAGACCTCGGGGTCAACGTGAAGACGATTTACAACAGGACCGTTGCCCGTGCGAAAGAAAACGGTACTGAAGCAGAGTAATCTTTCACTCTGTATTCGAGATTAAAAAAGTGGGCGGAGAGGCTAGATGCCGGTCGGGTCAATGACCAGAGCGACCATTCGGCCTCTCCGCTCAATTTGTATGACAACAGGTTGGCCAGCCTGCAGTTTTGCGAGACTGTTTGAATGGCTGGAAAAAACAGCACCCATCGAAGTGAAATCGAGGGGCTGGCCATCGACCATCTTCAGTCGGTCCTCATTCTGAAGTCCTACCTTGTCGAGAAGACAGCCCGCCTTGATATCGAAAATTCTCAATGAGCCATCTTCCTGAGGCTCACTGGATGCATTCATCAGTTCTTGCTGACATTCGGTACGATTGGCCAGTTTGGCCATCAGGGGGCGGTTGATTCGGAAGACTTCCGACTGGGGGGCTCGCGGGGGGCGGGTTTGTCCCTCTTGCGCTGCGGGGGTGAGATTTTCTGTCAGCAGGGCATTCTGTTCAGAAGTCAGATCCTTGCGCAGGGCTTCGATGGAGATGCGTTCCGATTTCATGGCCACATCCGGAATCGAGCTGGGCAAGCCAATCACGACTCCCCAAACGAGGGCCAGGGTGACCATGAGAATGAGAACTCCCCAAAGAACTTTGTCAAAAATACTCATGTCAAACTCCTGCTAGCTGTGAAACCCGCGCTCTGTGGTTCGGGGTTCCATTCTACTTCAAAGGGATTTTTTTTTCATGTTTTCCATGGTTTGAGGGGATGGCTCTGGACTTCAGCAGGCCAGTTTCAGCGCCGGAATCCCAATTGACGGTGCAGGGGTGTGTATCGGAAATAGGTTTCAAAGGTCAGGATTCCGAGCGCGGTTTGGGTCACCCGACCTCCTGCTTTCCCGATCCAGTTCGGATCCGGATCCCAGGAACCTTTCAATTCACCTTCAGTGTGTTGCAGTGGAAGGACGTGCTGCTGAATCGCCGAGTTCCATTTTTCCCAAGCGGGGCCGCCCATGTGGAAAAGGGCCAGAGTTGCGGTGTACCAATAGTACATCGATTGTGGATCCCGATCCCAATCGGATCTTGAATCGGGGGCGGGCAGGTTTTGCAACAGAACCTTCGAGCAGTGAATGCTCTCACGTGAGAAGGGAGAGTGACCGAGCGTCAATCGGGTCAGCAATCCGACGGCATCAATCCCATAACCTCCGCGACCGCGACCCCTGCCCCTGTCCGAATACGTCGCCCCCCCTGCGGGGTCGATGCAGCGTTGAAGATACCTCTCCAACTTGTGAACTACCTGAGGAGGTGGAAGGAGGCCAATTTTCCGTCCGGCATGCAAGGCCAAAACCTGCCAGCCGGTAATGGAGAGGTCATTCCTCAGTGTGGGTGATGGCACGTAGTCCCAACCTCCACCGGGTTGTTGACTGCTGGCGATAAACTCAAGACCCTTCCCCGCCGCTTTTTTCACCTCAGAGTTGTTCAGGAGTTCGGCCGCTTCACAGAGGGCGAAGGTAGCGATGCCATGGTCATACAGATTTCGGGGGAAATCGCCTTTTCCACTGCGAATACAGCCTGTTGGATCCTGGTGATCGATCAGCCAGCGGAGCGCTTTCCAGGCGGCCACTTCCCGGGGACTGCCGTCCACCCCTGGTGGATGACCATTCCCGAGAAGAGCGAGCAGGCACAAGCCGGTAATGCCGGCACGGTGTTCGGGGTAACCCGCTCCTTCGCAATCAACTGCGCTCTCCTCGCAATGAAGATGAAAGCGGTCGGGTGACCAGCTCCCATCCCGGTCCTGGTGACGGATCAGCCACTCGATCCCTGACTGAATCGCAGATTCAGTCTCGGCGCTGCCACCATGAAGGGAGAGGGCGCGGGTGCGACCTCCTCCCGTTCTACCCGTGGAAAAGTCACCCCCTTCGGCATCGACGGTGAACTGCGAATCGTCGACAGGAGAATTCTGCGAGGTGTCGCGAATCTCCGGATTCACTTCATCTGTCAAAGGTGTTTCCACTGGTTCAGGCTCTTCCTGCCGAGTCTCGACTGTCGGAGCTTCGGGTGTGGCTTCCTTTTCTTTTTCGCCCTCGGGTTCCGGGTTTTCTCTGGGCAGATATCGAATGATGACTCTGGAGGGAGGGGGGTCAGGGGATGGGGCCGGAGTCCACAGTGGAATCATGATGAGAAGCAGGACCAGATGAAACACCACGGAGCCGACGGTCGAGGCAAAGGGATCTGCCGGTGAATGGGCGATCTCGCGATCCAGAAGTTCCGAACGAACGGGGGCAATTCTGCGAACCCCATTGGCAGGGGTGCTCCTTTTTCGCTGTCTGGGGGATGGAATCCCTTTCGCTGGCTGTCTTCGCGGTCCTTTTGGGCGTACAGCCCCTGATGTTGCATTTTTGGGCGCTGATTCCTGAACGCCAGAACGGGATTTTCGTTTCGACACGGTTCGGGGACGGTGGGATCGGGGTTCAGGGCCCTTCGAGGAAGGGTCGGGGCTCTGGGTGCTGGCAGAAGGGCGTGCTGACGGCTCTGCTGACCGTGGGCGGGAAGCTTTCGATGACACCGCAGGGCTTTCAGAACCCTTTTTTCTTCGGAAAACCCCCAAGAATCGCCTCAGAAGGGCAATTTCACGGGAAAAGAGCTCTCCCAGGGGTCGCTTCAAGAGGTCAGCCTTTCCGGCGGCAGATCGAAATTGAACCCCCGCCATAGGGGGGATTCGGGAGGGGCATCTTGCCCTCTCGATTGTCAGAACGCCAGTCTCCCGATCTTGACTCCCATGCCCTCCGGGATACGATATTCTGCTGTTTGCCAGACCAACATTTGCGGCGGGCCAGTGAGAGATCGGGGCCCCGGCCGGAGGAATTATGGCAAACCTGCGAGAGGCGTCCCACGCATGACGACGGCGGAAGAGTCGTGGCCGGGCGAGGGATTCTGAAGAGCCAGGATCACGGGGTGTGTCGAGTCGAAGTCGCGTGTCAACATTGGCACAATGAAGCCTTCGGCGTTAATCCCCAATTGATCTGCAGAAGACGAATGCAATGATCCCAAAGTCCACAGGGAAGCCTTTAGAGGCTCTTCTCCGGTGTTATGGGATTATGGCCTGATGTTTGCTTCACAAAGGGGTAAGCATTTTCCGGGTCCGTCTACTCTTCGTGGGTTGAAACCGGTTCCTGTGTTGCAAGCCGTGATGGGCTTGGCAAGAAAATGAACACTCAAAATTAGGCGCTCAGTCAGGTCAGCAGCCCCTCCCGAGTGGAGCCCTGCTTTTTCGAAGCACAGTTTCGGCTGTCATTTCGAATTTGATCTCTGCGACTGAGAACTTGAACAGGTAAGAAATGAAGCAGACAGCCTCGGCTTTGGATGTCCCAATCCAAAGGTCGCCAGATCCGTTAGTCGGATCTCATCACCCGAGGGAAAGGAGAGCCCCTGTGCTCGACACTCACAGGTTCGCCGGATTGAACCGGTCGGTCATTTTGTTGTTGGTGTTGATCGTCATCGGCGGTTGTAACACCGGAAATCGTTTCGGGGTCCAGTTTGGTGATCCTCCGATTACGAATCCTCCTCCACCGCCTCCTCCTCCCGTCTGTGACCAGCCACTGGTCAACGATGTGACCCCGGCTCAGGGCAGTGCAGGGACCATTTTGACCTTCAGTGGAGTCAACTTCTCTGACACCGGTGGAAACCGGGTGGTCATGTCCAGCTTCAGTGGTCAGGCCGAGATCGATGCCCTGATCCTGTCAGTGAACGTGGTTCCAGAGGATCCGACCGACCCCAATGCCTGCGGTGCAGTCTCCACCCTGACGGCAATGGTGCCCGGTGGAGTTCGCAGTGGACCGGTCACCCTGTTTGTCGATGGCATCAATGCCGGTGCAGGTATCTTTACCGCGGCTCCCGAGATCGTCGGGTATGCGGTGGGTGATAACGGCAACCAGCTGATGGCCAATGCCGGCGGCCAGGTCGTTCCCGCGGAAGTGGTTTTGTACGGTTACAACCTCAACGGTGTGACCGGAGCCAATGTGGACGACGGAACCAGTGTTCTCGCTGCAGCCGGCGTGACCGCAGGTTTGGATCCCGCAGCCAATTTCGATTTGCCCGCAGAAATGCAGGCGGTTCGTGTCGAGTTGCCGACCGGCATCATTCCTTCCGGTGATACCACTCCTCTGAAGTTCAGTTTGAGTGCTGCCACGGGTGGATTGCCGCTGATCAGTTCCAGCATCGATATTCCTTTGGCGACCCTGATTGCACCGGGTGAAACCTCGAACATGCCGCCCTACGTGACCGCCGGCTTGATGCCGGGTGGAGTCCGTACCGGAGTCGTGCCACTGAAATTTGTGATTGCGACGCAACCGGCTCTGGGAAGATTCGACTTCATTCCCGAGTTTGAGGATCCGGCAGGATCCGGTAACTGGAACACCTGCACAGCCTACGATGATCCCAACTCCGATTTCCGGGGTCAGGGCTTTGTGCCCGGCAGTCTTCTGCTGACCGGTCAGGCTGATTACGCGGTCAATGGCGGAGCAGATATGGTGTTCCTTTGGGACAGCAGTCTCGATCTCCCGGATACCGATGGCCCTCGGGCAATTCGCATTCGTGTTCAGGCTACTAACCCGATCCCGGTGACGGCACTTTCTGATGCGGCGGGTGAATGGGAATCCGGGATCATGCTGGTCGACAACGACAGTTCCGTGATTCCTCAGGGCATGATCTCTGAAGATTTCATCACTCCTGCAAGCTTTGATTTCACTGCGGGGGGGACTGCGCTCTGGGGAGGGGATGTTCTCTCCACCAATCCCGCCAGCAATGAGTTCAACTTCATTGGCGATGTCGGGCAGGGCACAGTGGATGTGATTCTGCAGGCGGATGAAACCTATGAGTTGAATCAGGGCAACGGATCGATTTTCAATGTGACCGACCCGGCCAACGTTTTTGAAGTATTGCCCATCGGACCGGTTCCCGGAGAGTTCCATGCTCGCACGATGATCATCGAGCAAGGAGCAGTCCTGACCTTCCCGAATCCGCAACCGACACCTCTGATCTTCCGCTGCTCCTGTACTGGAAATGTGGATGATCTCGCCTTCTCTGTGGCGGCGGATCTGGATTTCTCTGGTGGCGATGGCACCCAGGGATCCAATGTCGAAAGCGGTTTGGGTGGAGCTGCCGGTCCCGGTGGAGGAGCTGGCGGGGATGGCGGGTTCATTGAAGTCAATGGCCAGACCCAACTCGTGGAAACGCTCGTCTCAGCATCTCCCGGTGAGTTCGGGGGAGGAGCGGGTGGAGACATCGACGTCATCATTCCTGCAGCGATCTTCGTGGCCCGCCCGGGTAGCGGAGGTGGCGGAGGCGGCAGTGTCGTCGGTGAAAGTGCGATCAACCAGAACGATTTCACCGCAGTCAACCGGGGATTGAACGGTGTTGGCGGTAGAGCTGTTGCCGACGAATTGGGATTCAACCTGACCGGTGGTGGCGGCGGTGGCGGCGGTGGTGCCGGTGTTCGCCGGCAGCCGACTACGGCTCCTCCCATCGTCAATAATGGCGGCGGCGGTGGCGGCGGGGGCGGCGCCATGATGGTGGTTGCCAATGGTGGTGTACGCCTGACCGGAAACATCAACCTCGATGGAGGAGTTGGAAACATTGGAGTGGCGGGTGCCAACTCCGGTGCTGGTGGTGGTGGAGGAGGCGGAAGCCTCGTCGTCCGTGCCAGTGGAAATGTGGAAGTGGGTTCCACAGCCGAGATTTCTGCCGTCGGTGGCCTCGGTGGTGACCAGACGACCAACGGAAACCTGATGCAAGCGGGTGACGGAGGTGACGGTCTGATCCTCTTTGAGACCAACGGCAGCCTGGTTGCACCGGGTTCGGTGGACGACGGTTCCCTGAATCCGACCCCCGCCCAGAGTCCGGGATCTTCCTATGGAATTTCTTCTGGTCCGATCGAGACCGGTTCCGGAGTCACTGACCTCTCCTTTACCAGCGTCGATTCCCCCTATCTCGTCGATACCGATGCCGGGACGATCACCACTTTCGGTGGCGCCGACATGGGTGTGGTGGGAACAGACGGGGTTTTCGAGATTGCCAACCTGACGGTGTTGGATGGTGCCACCATCAATGCCACAGGAGCCAACTCCCTCTTCCTCAGGGCGAGCGGTTTCGTGAACATCGAAGGAACCATCAATGTCAGCGGACAGGATGGTGGTTTCCCCGATCTGGCGACGGATCCCCTCAATCCTGCTCCGGGAGCAGGAGGAGTTCCGGGGCCTGGAGGTGGTGCTGGAGGTGAAGGGGGATCGACGCAAGATGCGATTACTCTCACCCATGGAGAAGCGGGCGGTATTCCTGCCGGAGTTCCTGCTTCATTGATTTTCACAATTCCTCCCGGAGGAGACCCGGGAACTCCCGTTCCCCCTGACCAGATTGAGGCCGCTTCCGGTGGAGAATCTTCCGCAGGAGACATCGCCTTGGCATGTACTGTCGGTGGCGGTGGTGGCGGCGGTTACGCCGAGTCCGGACTGAATGGCAGCGGAGCGGGTGAGTGCGATGGAAACTTCCCGAATGCGGGAAGTGGTGGTTCAGCATACGGAACCAGTTCCTTCCTCGTCCCCGATCCGGACAATCCGGGTGCCAGTATCGCACTGGAAGTGGGTGGACTTGGAGGAGCCGGTGGTGGTGCAGTCTTTGATACCGGTACCACGACTGCTCTGGCTTCCACCGGTGGAGGTGGCGGAGGCGGCTATCTGGAGATTGCCGCTGCAGGTCCGCTGACCATCGGCGAAACCGCACTGATCAATGCCCGTGGTGGAGATTCCTATCTTGCACCGGAAGGCTGCGGAGCAGGTGGAGCTGGAGCAGGTGGAGTGATCCGTATTCGTGGCAAGAGTCGCGTGGTGATCGATCCATTGGCGACTCTCGACGTTCGTGGTGGCAACGCCAACGATCTCCCCGGTGCACCCGGGCTGCCGTACTCGACGGCCAACTCCTCCAACTCAGGAGGAAATGGATCTGCGGGCTGGATTCGTATCGAGACTCCTCTCGGATTTGCGGATGAGATCAATGTCACACCCGCACCGGTGGAGGGGCCATTCTTCAGCTTTGGGAAAGAGCTCAGTTCGGCTTTCTCGACGCCTTATAACCTGGTCAATGACGAAGGATCGATTTCGGGTATCAACCTGATTGACGATGCGATCGTGGTTCAGCAAGCCGGTGATCTCGGAAACTTCAATAACCACCGCGTCCTTTACGAGGGCTTCGGTGCGAGTAGTGAGAGTGCCGGATTGACAGGCCCGTCCGTGGGTGTGGTCAGTGATCCGACCCTTCTCAACAGTGAAGTGGAGAGTGTTCGAATGATCATTCTTCTTTACTCCGACTTCTTCCTTGGAGATGTGGCTCCGGTGATCGATCTGATCGACATTCCATTTTCTGCGGAATAATCGGGAGTATTGTTCAGTAAAAAGGGCTCCGGTGATTACTCACCGGGGCCCTTTTTTTGCCCCAGAACGGGGCAGGAAACAGAGATATCCCTCTTTGATCGATATTTTTGCCTTTGCCTTCGACAGTGGTCGCACCTCCCTGAAGCGACTTATAGAATGAGGCTAATCGGCTCTTCCCCGGTGTCACGTTGGCCCAGTGGTTGAACCGTCTGATTTTCAGGGGGAACAATGTCCAGAATTGTTCATGTCGTCGGCACCGGAACCATCGGTGAGCCACTCATCGGCCTCTTGTGTCATTTCAAAGAAAAACTCGGCATCGACGAGGTCACTTTCAACAAGCGATCTCCGCTCTTCACTGACCGTTCCAAAGTCAAAACACTTCTGGATCGTGGTGCGAAGCTTTCCACTTCTCAGGAGGCGATGTCCGGATTTGAAAAACTCGGTCTCAAGGCAGAATTTGAGACCCGCGAAGCCATCGAGCGATCCGCAGTGGTCATCGACTGTACGCCTTCGGGTGCCGGTTTGGCCAACAAATCGGAGTTCTACGAATCCGCATCATCGGTCAAGGGATTCATTGCCCAGGGATCAGAGTTTGGCTTCGGCAAGATGTATGCCCGTGGGATCAATGACGAGGCTCTCGTTCCGGGTGAAGACCGCTTCCTCCATGTGGTGTCTTGCAACACCCACAATCTTGCGGCGCTCCTCAAGACCCTTGCGATGGAAAATGGTCGTGAACCGCAAAACCTCGTCTCTGCAGACTTCGTTTGCATGCGCAGGGCCAATGACGTCAGTCAGGATGCCGGCTTCGCACCTTCACCCCAGGTGGGCAAGCACAAGGATGAGTCCTTTGGCACTCACCATGCGCGAGACGCCCATCATCTCTTCAAGACGATGAATCTCAGTTACCAGAATCTCTACTCCAGTGCAGTCAAGCTCAACTCTCAGTACATGCATACGTTGAGATTCCGCATTCGTGTGGAAAAAGACACCTCAGTGGAGCAGTTGATGGAACTGATTCGCGAGAATGATCGCCTCGCGGTGACGTACAAGAAGTCAGCCAACCAGGTGTTCAGCTTCGGCAGGGATCACGGTTTCTTCGGCAGGATTCTGAATCAGACTGTCATTCCACACGAGACTCTCTCAGTGGTCGACGGCCGCTGGATCACCGGTTTCTGCTTCACCCCGCAGGACGGCAACAGCCTGCTTTCCTCGGTGGCGAGCACCAACTGGTTGCTCGATCCGGAAGACTACGAGTCCAGGCTTCAGGTTCTGAAGCCCTGGTTCTTTGAAGAGGTTTAATCCTCGAAATTGAGATCTGTTTCTTCCCGGGGGGTTTTACCCTCGGGAAGAAGCGGTTCGATTTCAAACTCCGCCCCCGGAACCAGATCCAACTCCAGCCAACCAAGGACGTTTTCGATGGGGTCCTCGGCAACTCCACCCTGACCTGAGGGATTTTCCTTCAAAGCTTCCAGCGATTCCCCGATCAGCACATTGCCGTGGGGGAAATCCCTTTGCAAAACCTCTTCCATCAGATCGATGGCATCCGCCATTCCCAAATGAGACAACGCCGTCGCCGCCGCTTCCCGTCTCGGTAATGGGAGTTGTTGGGAGAGAAGATCCTTGCGCAGCCGCTCTTCGATGGCTGTTCTTTGCTGGGGAAGTTCGTGAAGTGAAATCCCTTCGAGGGCCTCAATCGCCAGAGAGGCGGTTTCCCCCTCGAGTTGGGGGTCTTCCAGCATTTCCAGAATCGCTTCAAAAGCAGGATCACCGATTCGCTGAAGAGATCGAATGGAGATCCGTTGCAGCATTTCATCCTCATCCCTCAAAGCTTGCAGAAAGATGGGGGTGGCTGGAGCGCTGCGAAGTTCCCCGAGAATCAGTGCCATGCACAATTCTCCGGGGAGGAATCCTTCCTCGTCATCGATCAGTTGCTGGATTCGCTCGATCATCGACTGTTCGAGTTCAGGATCATCAAAGACGGTGTTGATCAACTGGATGCAGGCTTCCGTGACCTCGTCCAGGTCTCCCCGGAAAAGATGGGTCAGTCGCGGATCCAGTGAAGAGGGTAGTGATTCGTTCATTTCCATATTGTCCCTTCTCACGGGGGAGATGGCCAGTCACACCTGCTTCTCGGCCAATTTGCGAGGGACGTTGCTGGTTCCATTCTCAGGAGCGGATATTCTTCACCCATGACCAATCATCAGGATTCCCAACGCGCAGGACGCAGGCTCTGGATCGGTGTTCCCTCCACGGAACTGGATTCCGCAACGATCGAGCTTCTGCAGGAGTTGAAGCCGGGTGGCGTCATCCTCTTCCGGAGAAACATAGAATCCGCCGATCAGGTCAGGAATCTGACTCGGGATCTGCGCAAATGGGCCGGGGAATCCCTTCACATCTGTATCGATCAGGAGGGTGGGAGAGTCGTCCGCTTTCCCGACGGGATCACCTTTTTCCCGGGAAACATGGCTCTTGGATCTCTGGCCTGTAGTGATCTTGAACGTGCCGTGGAACTGGCATTCGCCCAGGGTTGGCATACCGGCAAGGAATTGCTCGAGCTGGGGATCGATATCAATCTGGCTCCCTGCGTGGACCTGGTTGCTTCTCCCCATTCGAGGGGGATTGGCTCACGCTCGTTTGGTTCTGACCCCCAGCGTGCTCTGGCTTTGGCCAGTGCACTCGGACGGGGAATGCGATCTGCAGGAGTACGGGATTGCTGGAAACACTTTCCGGGACTTGGACGGGTGACGGTCGATCCCCATTTCGGATTGCCCGCGACCGATCCGGAAGAGAGTGCTTCAGACCTGATTCCTTTTGGTGGTGCAGAGAAAGCCGGGGCATCCATCGTGATGACGAGTCACGTCATCGCTCGTGCCCTCGATGCCGATTTGCCTGTGACCATCTCGTCGAGAGCGGTGAGCAACCTGAGGTCGGAGTTGCATTTCTCCGGGGTAGTGATGACGGATTGTCTCGAGATGGGTGGGGTTTCCGGGCTTTCACCTGAAGAGGTGGCAAAGGGAGCGATGGCAGCCGGGCACGATGTTCTTCTGGTCAGTCATACTCCCGACTTGCAGCGCGCCATCCATCACCGGATTGAGAAAGAGATTGAGGAGGAATCTGCTCCGCACTTGCAAAGTCTGCAAAGAATCTCTGCTTTGGCTTCGGCCACGGAGATCTCCGCAGAGAGGCAGGGGACCATCCCGCTTCTGACCGGTGGGGAAGTCGCCCGAAAGATCTGTCGTGGGGGAGTCAGTCTGCTTCAGGGCCGTCTTCCAGAAACGCCGCTCACTGGAGACTGGAGTCTGATGCTGCCGGAACAGTTCAGCCATAGTCCTGTGGAGGATTCCAGATCTTCTGCCGAACTGGATCTGTTGGCACACGAACTGCCCATGGTTTCGAAGACGCTCCGCTTCGATTCCCCTGAAGGATTGTCCAGATGGGTGTCTGCCGACGAGGGCCGTATTGCAGAAGGGAATCTTCTTCTCGCGGTTCAGGGGGCACGGCTCGAATCCCGTTACCGTGAAGTCCTCGAAGCACTTGCAGAGAGTCTCGATTCTCTGGTGGTTCTACTCCTCGACGATTCCAGAGATTTGATCGCCATGCCAGAATCGGACAATCTCGCGGTCCTCTGTGCCCATGGGGCTCGCCCCTTGCATCTGAAAACCCTTTCAGAAGTATTGAGGGGGGAGATTCCTCCGGGTTCCGGTCAGCCCATCGGAAGTTGACCTGTTGAATCAAAAGAAAAAGAGCCCGCAGATCGTCTCGATCTGCGGGCTCTTGCTGTTTTGCCTGAGAAGGTTTTTACAGGCGGACGTATTCGAACTCGACAGCCTGACCATTGATTCCCCTTGAAGGCGGGGCGATCCAGTTGGCCATTTTTCCCGGTTCGGTAACAGGGTGCATAATCGACTTCAGGTAATCATTGTCCTCAGTATTCAGCATCCACGTGTGCATGTTGGCGCGGAACTCGTCCTCGGTGATGAGGTTTCCTTCCGGATCAAAGTGGTGATCGGAATAGATTCCCTGGGCTCGGTGGAAGCGGCGGTTCGGCAGTTTGAATCGAGTGTCGAGTCCGCTCTTCTCAAGAGTACGGTTCCATTTGCGAAGAGCTCTTTCGCAGTCGGCGATGTATTCCTCGCGGAGGACTTCATTGAGTGTGTTCCGGTAGGGCATCTCTTCATCGACGATCACCCCGTTCTTGACGATGGGGATCACCTTGATGCCGTCCTTCATGATGTGATCTTCGTAGCGGCCCGGCTCTTTGAAGCGACCCTTGAGGCCTTCTCCAAAGAAGTTGGCGGCGTTGGAAGAGATCTCGCCACCGAAGAGATCGAGACTGTAGCTGAACCAGTAGTTGATCGATCTCTGGATCATGTCCAGCGGAATACCTCCGGCAGTTTCAGCCTGACCGTCTGTTTCCTTCGTCAACTCTGCGCTGCGTTTGATGATGCGATCGATCCCGGTCTCACCCACGAAGAGGTGGTGGGCTTCTTCGGTCAGCATGAACTCACAGGTTCTGGCCAAAGGCTCGAATCCACTTTCAGCAAGAGAGGCCAACTGGAACTTGCCGTCGCGATCTGTGAAGTGTGTGAAGCTGAAGAAGGAGAGCCAGTGATCACAAGGCTCGTTGAAAGCATTGAGGATCCTCGGCTTGTCCTCGTCACCACTGCGACGGCTGAGCAACTCCTCCGCCTCGTCGCGACCGTCCTTGCCAAAGAAGCGGAAGAGAAGGTAGACCATCGCCCACAGGTGGCGGCCCTCTTCCACGTTGACCTGAAACAGGTTACGCATGTCGTAGAGTGACGGGGCAATGCTGCCCAGGTATCTCTGCTGCTCCACGGACGCGGGCTCGGTATCCGCCTGGGTCACGATGATGCGACGGAGGTTTCCGCGGTATTCACCGGGAATCTCTTTCCAGGTCGGCTTGCCGTAGTGGTCACCAAAGCCGATGGTGCGCTGGCTGTCACCGTCGGGGGCGAGGAAAATACCCCAGCGGTAGTCGGGCATTTTGACGTAGTCAAAGTTGGCCCAGCCACCTGCTTCCACGGAGACGGCGGTCCGCAGGTAGATGTCTTTGGACTGGAAACCGACAGGCCCCATGTCATTCCACCACTCCATGTAGAGGGGTAGCCAGTGCTCCAGAGCGCGCTGCAAACGCTTGTCGCTCGAGAGATCGACGTTGTTCGGAATCTTGCCGTTCTGATCTACCTTGCTCATGTAAGTCCCCCGTTCAAACCCTGTCCCATGCGAACTCCGGTCTCTCCGGGCGTCCGTACAGGGTCAAGGCTCCATTCGGTCCAGTTGCATTGGGTCTGATGAAAATCCAGTTTTGCCATGCGCTCAAGCGACCGAAAACTTTGCTTTCCATGTTCTCCGGTCCAGCGAATCTCAGGTTGGCTTCCATGCCGGTGAGGGAGTCGGGCGAAAGGCTGACTCGCTCATCGATGGCCACGGGAACCATGTCTTCAAAATCAAATTCGTCGAGGGCCTCGGTAATCAGGCCCATTTCCTCGGCGTCCGTTGCGTCCAGGCGATCGAAATTGCCCTGACTGTTGGCGCAGAGTTCTTCTTCGCCGAGGAGTCGGCAAGCGTGACGGGTGATGCCGGTCGTCATCGGCAGCAGGCCCTCATTCATCGGTGAACGCTGAATCTCGATCCCGTCTTCGTCCAGCATGTAGAGGCGATCGCAGGCGAGGGCCAGTTCGAGGAGAGATCCACCGAAGCAAGATCCGTTCTCGATCAACGCAAAGAAACTGCAGGACGTTCTTTCGACACGCTGGATCACGTGGCTCATCAGGTAGGTGATCTGGTCGACGAGCCAGTCTCCCTGATGGTCGATCAGGATCTGATCCCAGGCTTTGATATCGTCCAAATTGCCCTGGGTGCTCAGCAACACCAGGCCAGTGTGGTGACGATTCACCCTCAAATCGAGAATGGCGTCTTCCAGCTCCCGGGCAAATTTCAGCGGCCAGAACTGGTCTCCAGCCGCATGAATCTCTTCAATGGTGGAAGGGGCACTTTCTGCGGAAGGAACCTGAATCTCCAGCTTGGCAGTGCGACGCTCATTTTCGTAGGTCACGTTCAAGGTGGAGTACTTGCGAACGTTATCTTCATCGACGAAGGGGATCTCACCCAAAGCGATCCCCTTGCGGTCAGCACGACCGGGGCGTTGCTCCCTGTGGGACACGAGGTGTTCTGCAAGTTTATCGTTGAACTTGGACTTGGGAGCGATGGCATCAACCAGTCTCCAGTTGAGGGCTTTCTTGCCCTTGAAGCCCTCTGCAAGGGTGCAGAAGACGTCGGCACGGTCGCGACGGACCTTGCGTTTGTCGACGAGACGGGTCAGGCCTCCGGTACCGGGAAGCACTCCAAGAAGGGGAGTCTCCGGGAGACTGACGGCACTGTTTCCATCGTCGACGAGCCAGATCTCCTCACAGGCGAGAGCCAGCTCATATCCACCTCCGGCGCAGGGGCCGGTGATGGCGCAGACGGTCGCAACATCCGCCTGTTCTGCCCAATCTTCCAGTTCGCAACGGGTCTCGTTGGTGAACTTGCAGAAGTTGACTTTCCAGGCATGAGTGGAAACTCCGAGCATGTGAATGTTGGCGCCCGCACAGAAAACCTGTTCGTGGGCACTACTGACCACCAGAGAGGTGATCTCCGGGTGTTCGAAGCGCAGTCTGCGGACGATGTCTGCCAACTCGATGTCGACCCCCAGATCGTAGGAGTTCAACTTCAGTTCGTAGCCTTCTCTGAGGGGGTGATTCGGGTTCACATTCATGTTGACCCGCATCTCCTGCCCGTTTTTCTCGATCTGCCAGTGCCGGTACTGAGACGGATGGGTCTGCAGGGAAATGTTGTCCATGGCGTGGTCCCTTTCCTGGTCCATGTCCATATGGTCATTGCCCGGTGACGCTGCCGGTGTCGCCCCATTTTGGAGGGGCGAATCGGGCGTGGTCTGTAGTCCGGCGCCTCCCATTTGGGCGGAGTCCGGATTTCCGGTCGTAGACCCCCCATCCTGCATGAATGGGACAGGGGTGGCAACCTTTACGGTCGCCTCGGAGGCGGGAATCTTGGCCATGTACTGGTGATACGATTTGCTGGAGGCGATGGGTAGCCTTGGGATATGATTCAGGACCGTAGGCCGGAGGTTTTTCTGGCCGGGAAAGGATGGATTCGCGCCATGCGGCGAACCCTTCTGCATTCAAAAATACACCGTGCAACGGTTACAGGGGCAGACCTCGATTACGAGGGCAGTGTCTCCGTGGACACCGATCTGCTGGAGGCTGCAGACATTCTGCCCGGCCAGCAGGTGCACATATGGAATATCACCCGGGGAACCCGGATCGTGACCTACGCCCTGCCCGGTGAAGCGGGCTCCGGAACCATTTGTATCAATGGGGCCGCAGCTCACCAAAACGAGCCGGGGGATCTGGTCATCATCGCCAGTTGGGTGGAATTGGAAGATGCTGAGGCCCGGGAGTACAAATCACGGGTGGTGAGGGTCGATTCCGAGAACCGGATCACCGGTTCAGAGGCAGAAATTCCAGGACCATCCAAACCGTATCAGCCTGAGGCAGATCTCCAGAGCTGATCGAACCGATCCCGACAGGGTCTCCGCTCAAAACCGGAGGAGGGGGCAAGTGGATTCACAGGACCAAAAGGCGGGTGAGCACCAGCAGGTGTTCCGTCTTCTCAACGTCAATGGCGAACCTCACCAGACAGGATTCTCTGTCCATCACTCCCTGCTGGAAGTGTTGCGTGAGCAGCTGAACCTCACCGGAACCAAGCATGGCTGCGAACTGGGGGAGTGCGGAACCTGTACGGTCCTCATCGACGGTCAGCCGGTACTCAGTTGTCTGGAACTGGCCGCAGAGTGTGAAGGCCGGGAAATCACCACCGTCGAAGGCATGATGAACGGCAATGATCTGCATCCGCTTCAGGAGGCTTTCGCTGATCTGGGTGCTGCCCAGTGTGGTTACTGCACCCCGGGTATTCTCGTCACCGCCAAGGCTCTCCTGGAAGAGAACCCGGAGCCAACCCGCGATGAAATCGTCGCGGCACTGGCAGGAAACCTGTGCCGCTGCACCGGTTACCACAAGATTTTGGAAGGGGTCGAGTGGGCCGCCGCCAAAATGCGCGGTGACAACGATTACACCCCTCCGAGGGAAGCGATTTACGGCGATCCCTTGCCGGGAGAGGGGGACTCCCATGCATGAGCCCCTGGATCCCTCCAAGAAGCAGGATCAGCGCAAGTCCCCGACCGGACGCGATTTCAATCTGGTCGGCAAGCCGTTCAGACGCGTCGACGGCCGCGCCAAGGTCACGGGGCAGACCCGCTTTGCCGACGACCTCAGTTTCCCGCGCATGGTTCACATGAAACTGGTGCGCTCGACGGTTCCCCACGCACGGATCGTCGATATCGATCTTTCCGAAGCGGAGAAGATGCCGGGAGTCCTCGG
>JAPOLY010000158.1 GCA_029976805.1 bacterium | reverse complement strand
TTTCGAAGTGGGATTCCATATCGATAGAGCCTGTTTTGGCTTCGTTCGCGGGCACCCGTCTTTACCCAACTTTGATCTATTGGCAGCAGGTTTCTTTACGAGACTCGGTGATGATCACGGTGTGAATTGACACCTACCCTTTGAGGGGAGACCGGGGTCTGAAGGCTCCGGTGCTTCCCTTGTCCTTGCAGAATCTGACGCGATTTGGAATGAATTCTTCCGCAGCCGGGAGACACTGTGGCCATGAAAATCAGAGTTCACCCCTACCTTGCAGAATTCCTGGGAACCCTGGGTCTCGTGGTCAGTGCGACCAGCGCCGGGACTTTGGCGAGCCTTGGTGAATCCATCTCTCCCCTGGGGGATGGGCTTTTCTCGGGGGTGGCGGTGCTGGGGATGATTCTTCTCTTTGGCTCTTCTTCCGGGGCGCATATCAATCCGGCGGTCTCGGTGGCGATGGTGCGGGCGGGGAAGCTGCCGAAGGCGCAGTTGCCCGGGTATCTGATCGCCCAGTTTGCCGGGGCGGTGGTGGCGAGTGGAATCATGCGTCTGGTTTTTGCCGACGCTCCTTCCATCGGTGCCCATCAACCGGGAAGTCTGGGACTGATCGGCAGTCTGGGGATGGAAGTGTTGCTGACCGCCGTCCTTGTCGGCGTGATCTTCTGGATCATCGATCAGGATTGGGCGAAGGGTCCGATTCCCGCAGTGATCATCGGTTTGACGGTCACCGTTGAGGTGGCGCTTGCCGGCTCCCTGAGCGGGGCTTCGATGAACCCGGCTCGCAGTTTTGGGCCGGCGCTGGTTTCCGGTGAGATGGCCCCGCTGTGGATCTACTTTGTGGGGCCATTTGCCGGTGGTTGGGTGGCGGTCACGCTGTGCCGGCTTCTGCGTCCGGGCTCCTGTTGCCAGACCTGCTGAGGGGTTGAGGTCGGTTCCCCATGACCGATGATCAGGGCGGTGTATTTGCCGTTTTGATCGGAGGTGTGCGATGCGGACGATGGTGGGAATCCTTGTAGCAGGGCTGTTGTTGCTGGCCAGTTGTGCCGGCAGTCCGCAGCAAAGGGAGGTGGAAGCGACCACTCCCAATATCCTGTTTATCTTTACCGACGATCACGCCTCCCACGCCATCGGTGCCTACGGCAGCCGTTTCCCCGGGGACAACACTCCGAACCTGGATCAACTGGCGGCAGAGGGGATGCGCTTCTCCCGCTGTGCGGTGACCAACTCCATCTGCGCTCCGAGCCGGGCGGTGATCCTGACCGGAAAGCACAGCCATCTGAATGGAGTGCTGACCAATGCCGAACGCTTCGATGGTGCACAGATGACCTTCCCGAAACTGCTGCAGCAGAAGGGCTACCAGACCGCCCTCTTCGGCAAGTGGCATTTGAAATCGGAGCCGACCGGCTTTGACCACTACGAACGGCTGATCGGCCAAGGGCCTTACTACAATCCGAAGATGCGTTTTCCCGCCGATTCGGAGAAGGGCTTCGACGAGCGTCGGCACGAGGGTTACACCACCGACATCATCACCGATCTGGCCATCGATTGGCTCCAGGATCGGAAGTCGGAAGAGGGCCCCTTCATGATGATGGTGCAGCACAAGGCCCCCCACCGTCATTGGCAACCGGCGCCACGGCACCTGGATCTGTTTGCGGATGTGCAGATCGCCGAGCCGGACAATCTGTTTGATGATTACTCCACACGGACGACGGCGGCACGCATCCAGGACATGGAGATCGCCACCACCCTGACCCCCCACGACCTGAAACTGGCGAAGCAGCGTGGATTCACGGAAAAACAGGAAGCGGCGTGGATGGCCTCATATGGCCCCAGGAATGCGGAATTCACGAAGAAGATGGAGCAGATGAGCTCCGAGGAG
>JAPOLY010000024.1 GCA_029976805.1 bacterium | reverse complement strand
GAGTCGGTCACCAGAGAGTTGGCGGAGCAGGTCTCCATCAAAGCTCGATTGACCAGTCTTTCTGCGTAGAGGTGCACCCACTCGCTTCTGCGTGCGCCACGATTTTGCGTACTGTTTTGATGTTGAAGATAGTAATCGGCGAGGGACCAGGTCCCGGTGTTCATGCCATCGGCAACCAGGAAGATGACATTCTTTGCTTGTGACTCGGACCCGGCATGCAGTCCTTCATGACCATCTTTCGCATCAACGAGAGAGCAGCCACCGAGACTGGAACTCCAAAGGAGTCCTGCTCCTGCAACAGCTCCACTTCCAAGAAATCCTCTTCGGGTCATACGATCGGTCGACATCGGTTCCTCTTTCCATCGATCCAACTTTCAAAGTCGCTGGATCACTCTGCCTGCAATGTACTCGCTGGAAAGAATTCCACCAACGCCAAAGACACGCATTGCCTTCGTCAAAATAAAGACCACTGATGATTTGGAATGCTCTCGACAGTTTGGGCTGGCTGGTTCGCATGTGAGATAGAGAGGGGCAATAGCGAAGGGAAGTAGCGAAGGATATGGAGGGGGCCGTACTGACCTTTCCCCTGGAACAGGACATCGCGGCGAACCGCAGTGTCGCATCTCCCCAGCCAGTTTTCGCCTCCGGAAATTCCGCGGACGACCCGGCCCCCTCGATCCTGATGTATCGTTATGGTGTCCTGTTTACTTCGACAGTTCAAGCATCTGTTTTTCAAAACTGTCAATTGTTGAATCGTCCACAATTCAGAAGTGGGAATTGTCCGGTGGTACGACCACGAAAATTACGCGAATCATCGATTCGAATTTGAAGTCTCTTTGAGTTTTCCAACCAGTGGGAATTGCACGAAAAGTGCGAATATGACGCACACTCCTGCAGCGATCCACAAACTGGAACCGTAACCCTTTTCGTCGAATCCCCAGCCCAACAGGGGACCGAGAATTGCGAAACCGATGCGAACTCCGAGGCTCGAGAGTGAGTTTGCAGTGGCGCGCAATTCCGCAGGAACCCTCGAATTGAGTGCTCCTTTCGTCACAACCTGAGTGAGGCCGCGACTGACGCTGAAACTGAGGCCGATGAGAATTCCGCCGATCATGAATGCCAGCGAAGTTTCCGGGCCCTGATAGAAGAGCGCCATCCCGCCGTAGCCGGTAATCGGTAATGAAGCGATGAAGAGCAACACCGCCCTCGGTCCCCACTTCTTCTCCAGACCCGTGGCAAAACGGCCGGTCATACCCACCGTCAGGTTGTAGATGGCCCACAGGAAGCCGAACCAGACGAGGGGAACCTGCATCGATTTCCAGTAACCCTGGAAAGCCCACACCGCCATCAGCGTCGTCAATCCGTAACACACGAGGGAGAGAAAGGTCCAACGCAGGATCGATTCGGAGTGGAAGATAATCTTGAGCAAGCGGCCGAAGTTTTCACGGTGCCTGTGCTCGAGTTTCCGCCTGGGAGGTTCGACCAGAGTGAGTGTGACCAACAGGGGGATCCATGACACCCAGGCGTTGACCTGTGCTGGCCAGGTGATTCCCCCCAAAATGAGCAGCCCCCCCACGGGAGCGGCGATCGTCTCACCGACTTGCGACCACATCAGCTTGCGGCCCAGCATGCTGCTGTCCTCGGCACTTTCACCGAGTGCTTCCTGGGTATCGTAAATGAGGGCAACATCGCTGCCGGAATAGAAACTGTTGCCCAGAGCGGCCAGCAATTCAAAGACCACGAAGCCCCAGAAATCCCCGGACTGGGCGAGAACCGTAAAGGCTGCGCCGTGAAAGATCCCTGCGAGAATCAGTGAAATCTTGCGGCCAAAGAGATCCGCCAGATAACCGGAGGGCACTTCCAGCAGCACCACCGAGATGGCGAAGATCGCCTGCAACTGATAGATCTCCGCCATGCCCAGGCCGTAGGACTCCATGAACGGAACCACCACAGGCATGACGATGAGAAACATCCAGAAGAAGTTGAGGATGAGGACTTTGGGACGGTTCTTCTGTAGAAGGACGCGTTGGGAATCAGAGAGTTTTCCCGCATCGTCCGGTCGCTGTTCCACGGCCACCCCTGCTCTTTTCACCCTGCCAGAAGAGGTGACAAGGATATCCGATACAGGGGGAAGCCGTGATCAAAATCAGCGTCATCCGAATCGGTCTTACTGGTGACTGATCGAACCTTCTACAGGGGCAGTAGAACCGGGATCAAAGTCAGGGCAGTAGCGACGAATCCAATCCAGACTCAGGCGCCCACGAATCTGAACCTCATTGACCACTCCGGTCACTCCGCCACTCCAGACCAATCCCACCTGACCTGCGGAAAGATCTTTCAGCAACTTTTTGGAGGAGGTCGACTCCCTCGACGATCCCATGACCCGGGTCGTAAAGGATCCGTCCTTCAACTCGAACCCAAACTTGGATCGATCTTCGTGGACGAACGGAGCAGCCTTGCCCTGACGTCCGGTGGCCTTGACCCCCGAGAGGCGAACCAGCTGGGTTCCCAGATTGCTGCCGACACGACGACGGTTTTTCTTTGACCAGGCGAAGGTCGCCGCCACCAGATCCTTGCGGCTGGCATTGCCCGTGGTGAATGAGACAAAGTCGACATCCATACGGACGTCCGGTTCCCAAACGGCCGTATGAAACCACTCTCCCTTGTCAGCGATCACCACACCATCATGAAAGTGACGGCTGTATCCCCAACGATGGTCCGCCCACTTGACCCTGGAATTGGGTGCGAAAGAAACGGCAGGGAAGAAATTGGTCGCTGATTCCGGTCTGTCAGAATCGAAGCTGTAGACCAGCGTCACCACGCCATCCGCAGTGATACTTTTTTCTTTTGCGGTAAACAGGTCGAGGATCTGCGTTTTCTGTGCCTTGTTGAGGTTCCAGGGAGCCTTCTCCCCATTCGAAGCCTCACTCGAAACCAATCCCATACACAGACACAGCACCATCAGCGGATTCATGATCCTCTTCCTTTCCACAGGCCTGACCGGGCGTCGGGCCATGAAAGAGGAATCCGGATTCTGAACAGATCAGGACAACGGCTTCCTCTGGAAGGAAGGAACGCCGCAGGTTCAGGGGGGGATCCCGAACCGGCGTGAATCTTTGGAAAAGTGAGAAATGGGGCTGACTAGCTCTTTTTGGAACCGGTCGTTTTGCGATGTTCCTTCAGCCGCTCAGCGACAGAAGGAATCTTGCGACCGACCCAGTCCAGATCGAGCTTTCCCCGAATCGATACGGAGCCGACGCACATACTGATCTTGCCGCTCCAGACACAGCCGACCTGACCACTTCCAAGGTTTTTGAGAAACTTGCTGCTCTCTGTTTCAGTGACGGCTCGCCCTGAAGAAAGCACCTCGAATTTCCCATCCTTGATCTGATAGCCAAACTTGTGCGGTTCCTGGAAAACGATGGGGGGAGGAGGTCCGACTGCACCCGCGGCCTTGATCCCGCTGATGCGCATCAGTTGAGAGCCCAGATTGGAGCCCACCCGACGGGTCAACTTCTTCGACCAGGCAAAAACCGCGCAGAAGAAATCCTTGCGCTGTCCCCCTACCAGAGAGCGGGCTTCCATTTCTAAACGCACATCCGGCTCAAAGACTGCGGTGTGAAACCATTGTCCCTTGTCAGCGAAGTAGACCGCATTGCCGAATCCGACTCGGGATGCTTCACTGGCCCGGCTCCAGCGAACCGACTGGCCCACCTTGCCAAAAACGCTGGTGGGCATCGGCAACCAGTCGTCCCCAAGGCTCTCGTCGTCTTTAGTGAAGTCGTAGCTGAGTTCCAGAACTCCGGCTGCACTGACCTTCTCGCTACTGGCATTGAAAAAATCGAGGAGTTGGTTGCGCTCTTCCTCTGTCAATTCGAAGGGTTTGACGGCGGTCTTCTCCCCCTCCTGAGCCCAAAGGGCTGGAGAGCAGAGACCAACCAGAACGAAAATCAGAACACTGAGCCCGGATTGGGCAAGCGGGGTTTTTCGCATCGTCAGTTCCTCCATTACGGCTTCCGGTCAAAAAGATGCATTCTGGAATGATAGCAAACTCACTTCACCTCGACCACGCTTCCCCACTCCTCACGGCCGTCAGGAAAACGGAGCAGGACCCTGTAATACCCCGGCGCATGCACCGGAGGGCTCCATGACTCCCCCTTCATCAGCCGGTAGGCGTTCACCAGCACCTGTTTTTCTGCCCCATCTTCTTCAGTCGAGTTCACCCGCCAGATACTGGCGACAGGCGACGACTCGCCCGCCTCCACAGCGGAGAGCAGGGCATGGGGCTTGCGACCGTCGAGAGATTTCTGCTCGACCGTGATAGGCCACCCCGGATATTGCTCGGCATCCTTCTGACCTGGATCACTGAATCGGGGCCAACACTCAAAGGTTGCAGTTCGTTTTCGATGATCGACATGGACCAGTCCCCAGCCCGGTCCCCGGTTGTGCAGACGCTCAGGCTTATACCCGGTTCGACTGGGATTGCCCACAGCGAGAACCGTCATCGCATTGCCAAATCCATCGCGGTAATCACCAGTTCCACGCAGGGGGCTGACCGGCTCGCCTCCCCCCGGCTCCGAGGGGAACCAGCGTCGCGGCCAAGTGTTCGCCACCGCAGGCCCGGCGAAGACCACTCCCGCATCCCGATGATTTTCAACTCCGTATCGGACACACGAAGCCAAATGCTGATCACCGGCGAGGTGGAAAGCGCGAGCATTTCGCAACAGACTGACCGCCCTGTTGCGTGCACTCTGGGGCCAACCTCCCGAATCGCAATCGGCGACAGGAACTTCCCCCTCGGGCCACTCTCCTGGCGAGGGAATCGGCAAGCCGGGAATCACCGCACCAGTCTTGCCAGGGGGCAAGGTCGCCACGTTGACGAACGGGGTCTGTGACAACAACACCTTCCAGCGCGCACCGCGACTCCAGTCGACGGACCAATCGGCGAGGAACTTCTCCTGGGCACTGCCGAGAAGATCGAGTCCCGGTGCGTCCGCCTCGGTCACCGGGTCAAACTCAGGATTGCGGAACCAGCCATTGACCACATTGCCCTCCGGGAGCGATGGACGTGGCGCACTCTTGAACTGTCGATCAGAGATCACCGCCATCGACAGACCCGCGTACTCCACCCGGGTCGTGTAGACGCTGTAGCCTTCGCCGATGGGTCCTTCGATGCAGGGTTCCGGCAAGTGTGAGGTCTGGGTCAGGTGAACCGCATTAACCTCCCGCGGGGCCAGTTTGTATCCCCCGGAATCCTGTGCCGACATCCCCTCCTCACGACGGGCACGCTTTCCACCCGCCCCCCAGATGTTGCCGTGGTAGACGTCGTGATCATCCGGCACCTGAATTGTCGGTCGTGACCGGGTGATCTCGCCAAAGGCCCGGTACCAGCGCAGATACTTGGTGTGATAGTCGAGGAGCATCCGGTCCGGCGGCTGGATCTCTGCACGGGTGATGTCCCCCTCGTAAATCTGATCACCGGCGAAGAAGACCAGATCCGGATCCTGTGAGAGAAGACCCCGGGCCACATCTTCATGGGGATACCAGATAGAGGAACTGTTCCATGCCAGATTACCGGTGAAGTTTTTGACGCAGGAGATGAGACCGATGCGAATCGGCCTTCCATCCAGCTTCGGCTCCGCTCTCACCATGCCGATGTAGGCATATTCCTTTTGGCTCTTGTCGGAGTCTCCGAGGAGCACTTTGACGCGAAAGGGTCGAGAATGACTGGCAGACCAACGGGGAACTCTGAAATGAAGAGTATGTGACAGTGCCTCGTAGTTGCCGGTCGCCAATCGGGTCCACACCGTGCCCCCATCCTTGGGGTTCTGGACTTCCAGCCAGGCATCTCTCACTGCCGCAGGATCGACGGGGGCCAGCTGGGCGGTCAGATTCCATTCGTGAACCACCGGTGCATCTTCAGACCGGGATTCGGGAACACGAGACAGACTGTACTGCACGCCAAAGATGGGCCCGAGAAGACGATCCTGATGGGGAGTCAGCCCTTCACCCGTGGCTTTGAAGGAAGAAAAACTCCAGCCGCTTCGCCCCCCCTTTTGACCGAGGTGGCTGACGAGACCAAAGGAACCATCAACCTGATTCAGGGAAAGCCCCTCGACACTCGCACGGCTGAGAACGGTTCCAGAGGAATCGGTCGCCTGTAATTTCATGCGACAGAGCCCATCCCCCTGAGGTTCAAACTCCAGTATCAGGCGCCAGGGGCCCGCTCCTCCATCCCCCGATCTCTGCTGATTCTCCAGCAAAGCCACACTGCCCTCCTTGAGAGGGCCACCCACCGACCACGATCCTCCGCCGCCACCGGTGAAAAAGTCGCGGAATCCGACGCGCCCATCCGGGTCGATCACTGCGAGGATGCCACCATCTTCTGCCGGCTTGTCATGAACGATGGCACGAATGCGATGGTCCACTTCGGGGCCACCGATACCGAAGATCAAACCGGCCTGCGAACCTTTGTGACGCTGGTCGGTGTCTCCAGGAAGATCGACCTCCACACTCCATCTCACTCCCTGATCTGCGGGTTCAAAGTCATGGGGTAGCCAGATGGCCGTTCGCATCGGGTCTTTCAATTGACTGTTGGTGCAATGGATTTGGCCATCCTTGTGCTGCCAATCCTGAAAGCGATTGGCGTTCCACTGGCGACCGATCCACCTCTGCGAACTTACCGGCACCGACTCCATACGCACATCCCCGGCTCCATTCGCCGGTTGTGAAAGATTGAGAGTCGCCATCAACAGCAGTATCGTAGGCATGAACATGCACAAACCTCCCCGTCCATGATCCATGCTACGGGGTTCCTCCCATCAGGAAAGGCCCCGCATGCTGACAGTCACCATCCTGTTGCTGCTTTGCACCGCGGCACCTACAGATCTGTCTCCCCTGGAGAAAGCGGTTCGCAGCGGCGATTCCAAAATCGTCGAGCAGGTGGTGAGAGCCATGGCCAAGGGAGCCAGCGCCGCAGATATGGAAGCGGTCATCGAGCACGCACTCCTCTCCGACAAACCGGCCATCGAAAATGCCGCCCTCAGGGGCCTCGACAAATTGACCCCGGGACCAGGGCTCACCTGGTTATGCACTCAGGCCAAGCAACACCCACGTAAACAGGTTCGCGATCTGCTGATCCGATATTTGGCCCAGCGCAAGGATGTGGACAGCTTCAAGGCGGTCCTGCAGGGGCTTTACGATCAGGAAGACAGTGTTGCCCTCGGAGCGATTCAGGCGTTGCTGAAAAAGGAACACAACGGTTCCATCCCGCACCTGATCCGTGCTCTCCAGTTTCAGGAGGATCGGGACCGGGATCTATCACTGGTCGCAGAGAAGCTGCGCAACACTCTCAGTTCACTGACCGGCGCCGACCTGTTTGCCGCTTCCGAATGGGATGCATTGTGGAAGAGCAATCGCAAGGCGTTGGAAAAGAAAGAGAAACTGGATCCGGCGAAAATCGTCATCAAGGGAACCGGGGTCAAGGTTGAGCCTCCTAATTTTTTTGGTCAGGAACTGGTCAGCCAGAAGATCGTCTTCGTTCTCGACACCAGCATCTCCATGGAAGAGAAGGATCCCAAGCCTGAAAGGGGTGTCGAAGAAAAGGAGGACGGCAAGGGAGAGGGCACTTCTGTTGGCGGCTCATCCGGTAAAAGGGGCGACGGAAAATTCGGTGAACTCCCTGATTCGAGAATGCGCCTGCGACGGGTTCAAAAAGAACTGAAAAGGATGGTTCGTGAACTGCCCAAGGATTTTCAGTTCTGCCTGATCTCCTTTGATGAAGAGGTCGAGCAGATGAGCGACTTCCTCATCAAGGCCAAACCGGACCAGAAGCGGCGCGCCTTCAAATTCATCGACCGTTTTGATCCGCAGGGATTTACCTCCACAGACCGTGCCCTGGAGGCCGCCTTCAAGGTCAAGGGAGTCCGAACCATCGTGCTGCTCTCCGATGGAATGCCCTACCGGGCCACCGATCCCATCGATGGAGCCGCACTTCTTGACCACATCGACACCATCAATCGCTTTGAGCACATTCCGATTCACACCATTGGCTTCAGGGCCACGGCGGGATCTGCTTCGTCATTTTTGGAGGAGTTATCGCGAAGGTCCGGGGGAAAATACACCGAAATTCCCTAGCCCTTCCGGTGAAATCTTTTGAGGAACTCTCAGGAGCTCACTCTTCTTCGCCGAGTTTTTCACTGAACTCCGCTTCGAGGCGATCGTATTCTTCACTGGCGGTCTCAAACTTTTCAAAGGCGCGATCGATGGAAGCACGCAGATTGTTCAGATCCTGCGCCAGTGAGGCGATCGCTTCTCCATCGCCACTCTCGGAAGCGGCGATCAAATCTGCCTCCGTTTTTTCGACCTTCTCCTCAAGCATCATGATGAGCTTCTCATTGCTGTCGATGGTCTGCTTGAGTGGCTTAAGTGCCTGTGATCGCTCACGGATCAACTCCGCCCGTTCGCGTTTGAGATCCTTGCGGTTTTCCCGCCGCTTCCTTGGACCCTTGTCTTCCACTGGCTGTTCTTCACTGCTCCAGCCATGGCGACGAAGAAAGTCATCGTAGGTGCCCTCGAAGACCCGGACTTTCCCATCATCAAAAATGACGAGTCGATTACAGGTCTCTCTCAAGACGGATTCGACGTGGGTCACCATCACCGCTGCACCGGGATACGCCTTGATGGCCTCGATCAGTGCATCGGTACTCGCCATATCGAGGTGATTGGTCGGCTCGTCCAGCAACAGGAGGTTGCCGGGGCAGGCGAGTACTCTGCCCAAAAGCGTCCGCGACTTCTCACCTCCGGAAAGAACCTCGACCTTTTTCAGAGCCAGGTCTCCGCCAAACATCATCGCACCGCAGATATCCCTGACTTGAGTACGATTCAGGGTGCTGTTGGCTTCGTAGACCTCTTCCTCAATGGACCTCTCCGGTCGTAACACTCTCATGGCACTTTGTCCGAACAGATTGATGCTGGTCGACGGATGCGTGCGCACTTCGCCTTCAACTGGTTCCAGCTCTCCAGCCATCAAACGCAAGAGGGTCGATTTGCCCTTGCCGTTCTGACCGATGACGCCGACCCGATCTCCCGCTCCGATGTGTAAGTCGAGATTTTCGATCAGGGTATGCCCGTCATCGTAGCCGAACTGGAGACGCCGGGTCTCCAACGCCCACTTGCCGGGGTTGTGTTTGTAGTGAAACGAGAAGGAGAGGGAAGAGAGTTCATCCAGTTTCTCGAGTCGCTCCCGTTTGTTGATCTGCTTCAGACGTGATTGGGCCTGGGATGCCCGGCGGGCCTTGGCGCGGAACCGCTCAACAAAACGCATTTCGTGGGCGATTTTCCGCTCCGTATTGACGCGGGTTTTCTCGTGCATCTCTTCTTCGATGTAGATCTGCTGCCAGGCTTTTTCTGTGCCTCCCTGGAACTTTCTCAACTTCCTGCGATGAACCGCCAGCGTATGAGTGGTGATGGCATCCATGAAATCGCGATCGTGGGTCACCAGCAAAAGAGTCCTGCGCCATTTGCGCAAAAACTCCTTGAGCCAACGCATGCTGACGATGTCGAGATAGTTGTTGGGCTCGTCGAGAAGCAACAGGTCCGGATCCTCAAGCAATGCCTTGGCCAGATTGAGACGAACCTGGAATCCCCCTGAAAGTTCTCCCGGAGGCTGCTTCAATTGCTCCTCTGAAAACCCGAGACCCATCAGCATCGACTCCGCCTTGAAGATGGGCAGGAATCCGTCCTCTTCAACGAGAACGGTACATGCTTCATCGAGAACCGTGGCGGCCTTGAAGGCCAGATGCTGGGAAAGGTGGCCGATCCGAATTCCGCGACTCACGGCAATGTTGCCCTGATCCGGGTCGATCTCGGAAAGAATCATCCTCAACAGGGTCGATTTTCCATGACCATTGGCCCCGACGATGCCAACCTTTTCTCCTGCATCAATCAGGCAGCCGGCATCGTGGAACAGGTCCTGTTCTCCGAACGATTTGTAAATTCCTTGGATCTGTAACAATTTTCTTCTCCGAGGCGGTTATTCTAAGGCCCGAATGCCGAGGCGTCACTCGAGACCCGGCATTCCCTGACGATTTTGCTGTCGGGTTTTTCCCGATTCCCTGAGAAAGGCACTTCGAGCATGAGTCGGTTCCTCTTCCTGCTCTTTCTGACCCTGATTCTGCTCGCCGCGGTCTATCGCCTCGACAATCGTGCTTTCATCCCCAGCGATACCCCCCGAAAACCCTACCTGCAGCAGGTGCAGGGAAACTCTGCTCTGGTTTGCTGGCGCAGGGTCTCATCGGGCATCCCGCAGAAGGTCGAATGGCGTGTGACCGGTACCCCCGACTGGAATGCCGGCGAAGGAGTGGTTCAGGAGGAAGGCCCCGGACCCGTCTTTAACTTCACCTCACGGCTGAGCCCCCTGCCTCCGGATGCCCGGGTTGAATATCGGGTACTGACCGCAGACCTGATTCTCGGTCGCGGCATCTTTCATACCGCCAAAGATTCTGACTCTGCAAACCCTCTCAAGGTTTGGGTGTTGGGCGACAGCGGTTCCGGGAAGCGTGAGCAATACCACGTCCTGAATGCGATGGTACAACACACCGCCACCCCGGATGCGAAGACGGAGATCGATCTGATGCTTCATGTCGGAGACATGGCCTACAGTCATGGAACCGAGGGTGAATTCGACGGACGCTTCTTCCGCCCTTACTCGGAGCTACTGGCCAACTTGCCCTGTTGGCCTGCCATTGGGAATCACGAGATCAAAAGCTCCGATGTCGAAACCGAGAGTGGCCCCTACTTTGATGCCTTCGTACTGCCCATGGCGGGCGAAGGGGGTGGGGCGCCGAGTGGCACCGAGGCTTACTACTCCTTCGATAATGGACCGGTTCACTTCATCGCTCTCGACTCCAGCGGCGGCAAGATCACTGCAGACTCCGAAATGATCACATGGCTAAAAAATGATCTCGCTTCCCATGACCGGGAATGGTGCATCGCTTTTTTCCACCATCCTCCCTACTCCCTGGGAACCCATACTTCCCAAACCGCCAGGGACAGCCGTGGTCGACTGGTTGCGATGCGTGAGATCGTGATTCCCCTCCTCGAGGCTGCGGGAGTCGACCTGATCATGGCAGGACACTCCCACTGCTATGAAAGATCAGCCGTGGTCAAAGGGGTCTTCGGCTATGGATCTGCTCCCGACCACGTCGTTCCGGGTCGTGAAACCCTTCGCAAAGACGGGCGCATCCTTCATGAAAATGGGGATCAATACGAAGTGGCCAAGGGCGAAGGCAGCCTTTACGTGGTCGTCGGCCATGGCGGTGCAGGGGTCGGCCTTCGCGGGGAACACCCCCTGATGGACCGCTTTGATGATCAGCATGGCTCACTGCTGTTGACCATCGATCAACGCTCCCTGCTCCTCGAAAATGTGGTCAGCTCCGGTGAGGTCATGGACCGACTGCTGCTGCTTCGACCGACGTCCTGATTCTGACCACCCCTGATTTTCATCACCCCCTTCAGTTCAACTCGCATTGGCGGGGGCGATCGGGGTATCCTGCCGATTGCATTCATTCCGAAACTTGCAGGTTTCTCGAGGAGGTTCGATGTCTCTGCCCAAAGGTAATGCAGTCGTTGCCCAGTCCGGTGGTCCCACCGTTGTCATCAATGCTTCGTTGGCCGGTGTCGTCGAAGCGATTCAACAATCGGGTCTGGCGGATTCCATCTTTGGTGCCCGTCATGCGGTCCGTGGAATGCTCGAGGGGGATTTCACCGATCTGACTTCCCTCGATGGTGCAGCACTCGACCTCATCGCCCAGACTCCCGGAGCTTCTCTCGGATCGAGCCGCGACAAACCGGATGAGGAATACTGCAAAAAGATCTTTGAGCAACTTTCTGCCCGGGACATCCGCTATTTCTTCTACATCGGGGGCAATGACAGTGCCGATACCTGTCGCATCGTTTCCGAAGTCGCCCAACAAGCCGGATATGAGTTGCGTGCTTTCCACGTTCCCAAAACCATCGACAACGATCTGGTTCTCAATGACCACACCCCCGGCTTTGGCTCCGCGGCACGCTTTGTCGCCTGTGCCCTGCTGGGAGACAGCCTCGACAATCGCGCGCTTCCCGGGATCAAGATCGACGTCATTATGGGTCGTCACGCCGGCTTCCTGACCGCCGCCAGTGCACTGGCACGGACAGAGCATGGAACCGGGCCCCACCTGATCTATCTGCCTGAATCAACCTTCGAGATCGACCGGTTTATCGCTGACGTGGATCGTGTGTACAGTAAAGAAGGCCGTTGCATGATCGCGGTCAGCGAAGGAATTCACGATGCAGAAGGCACCTCTATCACCCAAATGCTGGCGGAACAACTCTCCGGTTCAGTGGAACGAGATGCCCACGGCAACGTTCAACTCTCTGGCAGCGGCGCACTCGGAGATTACCTCGCTCGCCTGATCCGTGAACGACTCGGTGAAAAGTTGCGTGTCCGTGCAGACACCTTCGGTTATCTGCAGCGATCTTTTGCTGATTGCGTCAGTGAAAGTGACCGCCGGGAAGCCCGGGAGAGTGGTCGTGCAGCGGTTCAAGCCGCCCTCGATGGCCATGAAGGTGCCAGCCTGACCCTGCGTCGAACTTCGGATGATCCCTACACCATCGAATACGTTCCGGTACCGCTCCAGGAAGTGGCGCGGAAAACCAAGGTGATGCCGGCCTCGTGGATTCAGGACGGGTGCGACGTCACAGACGAATTCCTCAGCTATGTCGCGCCGCTGGTGGGAGAATTGCCGAGGATCGGATCCGTTTGAGGAACCGGTTCGAATCAACGTGACTGGAACTGCAACTTGACCAGACGTGCATAGATGCCACCCTTGTCGACCAGTTCGTCGTGGGTTCCGGACTCACGCAAATGACCGTGGTGCAGAACCAGAATCCGGTCCGCCTTGCGCACTGTGCTCAATCGGTGGGCCACGATGACGGAAGTTCTTCCCTCCACCATTCGATCGATGGCCTCCTGAATTTTCGCTTCTGTCTCCGTGTCCACATGGCTGGTGGCCTCATCCAGAACGAGGACTTCCGGGTCGCCTGCGAGAGCACGGGCAAAGGAGATCAGCTGCCGCTCACCGCTGGAAAGGGTTCGACCACGCTCCATCATCGGTTCGTCGAGACCCAGTTTCTGACGCTCGACGATTTCGGTTCCATTGACCTGCTCGAGAGCTTCGCGGACCCGCTGTTGTGAAATATCCCGATCAAAACGGATGTTCTCGCCCAGGCTACGGGTCATCACCGAAACATCCTGAAGCACGAGGCCGAAGCGGCGTCGATGTTCTTCCAGAGAATGCTCGCGGATATCTTCACCATTGACCAACAGGCGTCCGCCAACAGGATCGTGAAACCGCAAAAGAAGGTTGATGATCGTGCTCTTGCCAGCACCGGTGGCGCCCACGATGGCAAGGGTCTCTCCCCTTTTGACGGAGAAGGAAACATTATCCAACACCGGGGTTTCACCGTCGTAGGAGAATGAAACATTTTCAAAACGGATCTCGTCGAGAGAATCCCGCTCGCTGTCCGTCGCCGGTTCGCTCTTTGAATCGACCTCGGTAAAAGTGGTATCCGTATCGAGAACCGTGAAGATTCTCTCGCTGGAAGCCATCGCCGATTGCAGCAGATTGTATTTTTCTGCCAAATCCCTGACCGGCGTGAAGAGTCGCGTCAGATAAGTCCAGAAGAGGAAGAACTCACCAAAGGTGGCCGTGCCCATCTCAATCCGCTGTCCGCCCTGAACGACGATGATTCCAAGGGCAACGACAGACAACAGTTCCACCGTCGGGAAGAAGAGGGCGTACCAGAAAATACTCTTCAGATGGGCATCCTGAAGTTTGCCGTTGATTCCCGAGTACTGCTGGGCCTGCTCTTCCTCTCTGCGACAAACCTGAATCACCTCCATGCCACTGATCGACTCCTGGGTGAAGGCATTCAAATGGGCCAATCTTCGACGAACCTCGCGATAGTGCTTGCGGGCAAACCGGCGGAAGATGGTGGTTGAGATCAGCAACAGCGGGGCGGTAGCCAAGACCATCGAAGCCAACTCCGCATTGGTCCAGAAGAGCATGATCACGATTCCGGTGATCGCCAGAATATCCCCAACCAGTGTGACGAATCCGCTGGTGAAGAGTTCGTTGAGTGCTTCCACATCACTGGTCACACGGGTCACCAGGCGACCGACCGGGTTTTTGTGGTAGAAGGATGCACTCTGTTTTTGCAAGTGGTCAAAGATCTGCAATCGCAGATCGCGCATGACGTTTTGACCGGTGCGATTGAGCACCATCGTTTCGCCGTAGCGCATCAATATCTGAATCAGAAGAGTGAAAGCGTAGATTCCCACGAGCACCCACAGCCACTGCGTTCGCTCATCGATAGAAGAGCCCACCACAATGGGACTGAGGCCGGCTCCCTCTCCCAGATCGGTGATGAGTTGGCCGATCCCGGTCAACTCTCTCGACTCCGTCTCTTCCGTGGGCAGTGCCAGAGGACCATCGACCGCTTCCTTGATCAGCAAGGGACCGATCAAAGAGAGCGCGGTGTTGGTCAGAATCAACATCACGGACAGCAACACCAGCCCCTTGTAGGGGCGCAGGTAGTGCATCAATCGGCCCGCCAGCTTCCGGCTGAAGGGACGATCGATCACCTCTTCGACGTAGAAGTCCTCGGCGTCGTCATTTTCCTGATTCTTCTCTGCCGTCTTTTTGGAGGTCATTCCAGATCCTCCAACTCACTCTCGATGGTTTGCTTGCGCCACAGTTCGGAGTATTTGCCCTTCTTCTCCAGCAACTCGGAGTGGGTACCGCGCTCAATCACTTTGCCCCCATCGAGAACGAGAATCTCGTCCGCATGGGTCACGGCACTGAGGCGGTGAGTGACGATCAGAGAGGTCAGGTCACGGGTCCAATCCTTGAGTCCTTCAAGGATGGAAGTCTCCGTTTCCGAATCGACGGCGGAAAGCACGTCATCGAGCAGAAGTATCCTGGGCTTTTGCAAAATCGCTCTGGCGATGGCGATGCGCTGCTTTTGGCCACCACTGAGGGTGATGCCTCGCTCACCGACTCTTTGCCCATAACCGTTCGGGAACTTGTCGATCTCCTGATCGATACGAACCAGTCTGGCGACCGCACGCACCTGTTCCTCCGAAGCATCACCGACACCAAACGCAATGTTCTCGGCGATGGTGGCACTGAAGAGGAACGGTTCCTGCGGAACCATCGAAATCGAATCGCGCAACACCTTGAGGGGGTACTCCTCAATCGGTTTGCCATCGATCAGGACCAGACCGGATGTTGCCGGTGACAATCGGGGAATCAGATTGAGGAGACTGGTTTTTCCACTGGCAGTCACACCGACGATGCCCAGGGTTGCCCCTGCTGGAAGATCAAAAGAGACGTTTTCCAGTGCCGGTACTTCCCCTTCCGGATAACGGAAGGAAACGTTCTTAAACTCGACATTGCCTTTTTGAACTGCGGTCAATCCGGTCGAGCGGGAGTCATCCACGAGGGGCTTGGCATCGAGAATTGCCTGCAATCTTTCTGCGCTGGCAGCCCCTCTGTGAAACAGGTTCATCACCCAGCCGAGTGCGATCATCGGCCAGATCAACAACAGCTGACAGCCGTTGAAGGTCGCGAAATCACCGAGCCCCAAATCGCCCTGAAGGAGGCGCATTCCGCCGATCAGCAACAAAGTGACCAGTGCCAGATCGCCAAAGAGCCACATGGCACTGCCGGAGATAGCTCGCAATCGGGCGATGCGCAGATTCTGGCGGAAGTAATCATGGCTCAAGCGCTGCATCCGCTCGACTTCTGCATCCTCTACCACGAATGCCTTGATCACTGGGGCATTGGCGAAGTTTTCCTGGGAGTGAACCGAGATACCAGAAAGCATCTCCTGTGCGCGCATAGACTCCCGATGCACCTTGGGTCCGATCACCCGGATCGCGACGGTGAGAAAGCCCAGTGGGATCAGCGAGTACAGGGTCAACTGCCAGTCGATCTGGATCATCATCGACAACGCAAAGACAAGAGTGAAGGCGGTCTGAACCGAGTACATCACCGCCGGCCCGAAGACCATTCTCACCGCTTCGATATCACTGGTGAACCGGCTCATCAGATCACCGGTGTGGGTCTTCGAATAGAAAGATCCATCGAGACCTGAGATATGCTCATAAAGTTGGTCGCGAAGTTTCTTCTCGATGCGGCGGCTGGAGGCGATCACCGTTTCCCGGGTCCAGAAGGATGTCAGCCCGCGGATCAGGACTGCGCCCACCATCGCCAGGGCAATTGGACCTATCATGTCGACGCCGATCCCGGACTCCAGTTTCTGAATGGCCAAGCCCACCAGACGTGGCACCGCCACCTGGGAGAGACTCGTCAGCAGGATGAGGACGACGCCGATGGCAAAGATCGGCCGTTGCTCACGGATCAGTGGGGCCAGAAACCGGAAAGCACGAAAAGGAAACAAGCGCTCTCCTGATCCTGTCGGGTGAAGCCCGAAATGGGGCGGTCTTTATCTTGATCAAGAATCCACCCTGAGAGCAGTGTTGTCGAGCGAACAGACCCCTCAGGGGGCAGTTGGCATGGGCATTTTGCGCTCTTCGCGCCAGCGAATCAGGCGTTGATGCAGATTCAGGGCTTGTTCGGGTCGCTCCTCTGAAAGATTTCGCTCCTCAGACACGTCGGAGAGGTCATACAGTTGCCGTTCTCCCGACTCGAAGAACTCCAGCAATTTGTCGTCTCCCCGCATGATGGCGGAGACCGGGGTGGTTCTCCAGATTCCATGACGCCTGGCTGCGCCGGACAGGTAGGCGGGGAAGTGCCAATAGAGATCCCTCTCTGGAAGAGGAGTCCCATCTTCCAACAGGGAAACCAGACTGGTTCCCGCCAGTGGCAAAGATTCCGGAGCCCGGGTCCCGGACCACTCCAGAAGGGTCGGTACCAGATCGGTCAGCTGTACCGGATTCTGGGTGTTCACTCTCCCCCCTGGGATGCGTTCGCCCCACGCAATCATCGGCACGCGAATTCCCCCTTCGTAGAGCATGCCCTTGCCTCCGCGAAGGGGTCCATTGTCGGTAAAGCCTTCCAACCCCCCATTGTCGCTGGTGAAGATGATCACCGTCTCGCGGCCTTCGCCACCGGCACGCACTTCATCCATCAACCGGCTGACCGATCGATCCACACTCTCGACGAGGGCCGCATATTTCTGCTGTCTCCGCGTCCCTTCAGGCCAGATCTTCTGCCACCTTTTCAGAGCCGCTTCGGAAACCTGAACCGGTGTGTGCACGGCATAGTGCGACAGAACCAGCAGATACGGCTGGTCTCCACACTCACGGATAAAGTCGATGGCGTGATCGGTCAGCGCATCCGCCAACTCGGTCCCATCCTCCTGCTCCGGAAGATGGGGCAACTTCCAGGGTGCCAGATGTGTCTTGGGATGACCGCGGCGATCACCAGCGATGGAGACATCAAATCCCTGTGAGCGAGGATCATCACCCAAGTGCCATTTGCCGATATGTGCACTGCGATAACCGCTGTCCTTGAGCATCTCGGCGATGGTGATCTCATCATCCTCGAGGGTGCGCCGGGTTTTCGGCGGAACCAGTTTGCGATTCTCTTTTTTGCCACGTGCGGCGGGGGCCACCGTGAAGACTCCGTGCTCAGCCACGTCGAGCCCCGTCATCAGACAGGCACGACTCGGTGCACAATTGGGTCCATTGGAATAGGCCCGCGTCAGTCGCACCCCTTCAGCAGCAAGCTGGTCGATGGCGGGGGTCGCCCACGCACTTCCCTGGCAGGAGATATCTGCCCAGCCCAAATCGTCTGCCAAAACGAGAATGACCGATGGCGGAGAAGATTCACTCTTTAGAGGAATCTGTGCACAACCCCCCAGGATCAGGCACGAAATCAGGCCCAGCATCGATCTCGAAAGCTTCATCGCTCCCCCTCTTCAGATGGGCCAAATTAGACAGGCATCTCGCCCCTTGTCCAACCGGAAACCCCACCACCGTTTATGACCTTTCCTCTCTGTCAGCCATTGGACTCCTTGCCTCGGGGTGGGCTCTCTGCCACCTTCATGGCATGGAAATCGAGGCTCCTTGATCGACCCGGATCCCAAATACTGCCACCAATGCGGGGAAACCCTGACCCACAAGATCCCGGATGGGGAAGACCGCCCCCGGGGAGTCTGCACTTCCTGCGGCAACATTCATTACATCAATCCCCGGGTCGTGGTCGGTACCGTGATCGAATCCGGGGATCGCATCCTGCTTTGCCGACGCGCCATCGAACCGGCCCATGGCAAATGGACACCCCCCGCCGGCTTCCTGGAAGTCGGTGAATCCACCGTCGACGGAGCCATCCGTGAAACATGGGAGGAAGCCAGGGCGAAGGTGGAAGTGGTGCAGCCCCTCGTCTCCATCGATCTGACCCGTATCGGACAGATTCATGTCAAATATCTGGCAAAGATGAAATCGGAAGAGTTTGAAGCGGGTCCCGAAAGCCTCGAAGTGCGCTGGTTCGATTATTCCGAGATCCCCTGGGATGAATTGGCCTTCCCGGTTACCCACTGGAGCTTGCGTTTACGCATGGAGGACAGGGCTCTGGGACAGGGGCGATTCCATCGTGGGACTCTTGCCTGGAACAAACAGGGATCTCCCCTCGACATCGACAACTATGATCTCTCCGACCTGCAGTCCTGGCCGCTTCTGTCCGGGGAAGACCTTTCAAAGGATTGAGTCGAGGCAACATGTCTGCGAGTCGCTGGATCCGAATCCTCCTCTTGGTCTGGGCTGTCTGGATCCTCTTCATGATGTTCCTGTCGAATCAGGCGACGCCGGTCTGGATTGCCAGAGATGCCATCACCCGCAACACCACCTTCATCGATCTGGAAGCTTTAATTCCTGTCAGGGACGGTCTTCGCGTGCGCATCGCCACCACTGCTCCGGGTCTGGTTCCTCCGGCACCGGTCGCCGTAAAGAACGGTCGGATGCAGACTCGTGTTCCGATTCCGGAAGATGTCGGAACACACGGGATGCATCTGTGGTCCGCTCTGCCCGCCACCGGTGAAGCCCCCCCGGCCATCTCCAACGGCACCCTCACCATCCTCGATCCCCATGCACCGTGGATCGCCATCGACATCGATCCCTTCATTGCCGATCGCCCCTGGAGTTCACTCGGAACAGAAGATCCCCCTCTCCCCCTGACGCCGGTTCTCGACGGGCTGCTCCAACTCTCCCAGCATGCGGTCATCGTCTGCTCGACCCGACTCCAGGAAAATCAATTGCCCCTCTTTCGCCAATGGTGGGACCTTCACTCCTTTCCGGTCAGTGTGATCTTTCCCGAAACGGATCTGATCTCCCTCTCGGAAGAATTGACCGTGAGATTGGGCCCCCCTGTTCTTCGACTGATACCTGCGGAAAAAATTTCCAACGACACGAAGCCCATTCCCGAGATCTCCCCCGCGATTGCCATTTCCGGGGACCCCGCGGAGTGGCAACAAATCGAAACCCGATTGCTGGACCTTCTCGCACTCGAAGAAAGGAAAAACCGATGATCCTGACCGTATTGGTAACAGCCCTATTGGGTTGGACTCCGCAAGACCCTGCGGAATCAAAACCGGGTAACGATCTCGCCCCTGTTCAATCCGCCATGAAATTTGCCGGACTGTCGATGACCGATGAGGAGCTGGCCCAACTGCTTCCATGGGCGACAGACAACATCGCTTCTTTCGAGGTCTTGCGCGGAGTCGAACTCGATAACGGAATTGCACCTGCAACCATCTTCATGCCCTTGCAACAGGGAAGCAGGTCATCCCCGGTGGCAAAGCAGGATCCGTTACCGAATGCCCTGCGACCTGAAAATCTGGAAGATCTCTACTGGGCAGACATTCCGACACTTTCGGCATTGCTGAAGAGTCGTCAGGTAACGTCCCTTGAACTGACCCAGATGTTTCTCGAACGCTTGAAGGAGGTCGACAAAACCCTGTTTTGCGTCACCTCCTACACCGAGAAGATCGCCCTGACCCAGGCACAGCAAAGGGATGAAGAGTTGGCACAGGGACGCTGGCGTGGTCCCTTGCACGGCATTCCATACGGCCTCAAGGATCTCTGTGCAGTGCGTGGAACGAAAACCACCTGGGGAGCCCACCCCTTCAAGGACCAGAGGATCGAAAACGATGCCGCTGTAGTCAAGAAATTGGAATCCGCGGGTGCGGTTCTCATCGCCAAAACAACCCTCGGTGCTCTCGCCATGGGTGATGTCTGGTACGGCGGAAAAACCCGATCACCCTGGAACACCGCTGTCGGCTCGAGCGGGTCTTCCGCCGGTTCTGCTGCTGCCGTGGCGGCGGGCGCACTCCCCTTTGCCATTGGATCGGAAACCCTCGGTTCCATCGTCAGCCCATCAACCCTGTGCGGAAATTCATCCCTGAGACCCACCTTCGGAAGGGTATCGCGCACCGGTGCGATGGCACTCTCGTGGACGATGGACAAGCTCGGACCGATGTGCAGAACCCTGCAGGACACCGCGTTTGTTCTCGACGCCATTCACGGAGCGGATGGCAAGGATCTCGCGGCGGTCACCGCCGACTTTGCGATTCCCGGAAGAACCGATGTGCGAGGCTGGAAGGTCGGCTATTCCCCCGCCCATTTTGAAAACAGTCCCGAACATCGGGCAGCCCTGGAACAGTTGCGTGAACTGGGTGTGGAACTGGTAGAGGTCCAGTTACCGAAATACCCCGTGTGGCCAATGATGATCATCCTCTTCGCCGAATGTGCCGCCGCTTTCGATGATCTGACCCGCAGCAATCTGGATGACAAGTTGGTCGAACAGGGCCCCAACGCATGGCCCAACACCTTCCGCGTGGCAAGACTGATTCCCGCCGTCGACTACATCCGTGCCCAGAGAATTCGTACCCTTTTGATGCGTGAGACCGCAGAGACCTTCCGGGACCTTGTTGCGTTCGTCTCACCCGCAGGGAACTTTGAAACTCTGGGGATCACCAATCTGACCGGGCACCCCGCTCTGGTCGCCCCTTGTGGCTTCCGGGATGGCATGCCGGTATCGCTGACTTTCAACGGACAACTCTTCGACGAATCCCGATTGATCGCTCTTGGCAGAGCCTGGCAGGAATTGGGCGACTTCCACGAGCAGAGGCCCCCATTGAAACCACTCGAAGACTCCGGAAAATGAATGGGGTGTCCATACCCGAGCTTGATAAGGATCGTGAAATGAAACCTGTGTCATCCTTTGCCGTCATGCTGATGTGCTTGTGCTTTCTTGGATCTCCCCTGTTGATCAGCGCACAGGATGTTCCGGTCAGCAGCCCTTACTTCAAACAGGCGTATTACACCAACCCGGATGGCGGGGCCCTTTCCTACCAGATCATGATTCCCCAAGACCTGAGGATCGATCAGAAGTACCCCCTCGTCGTCGTCCTCCATGGAAGGGGTGGCAAGTCGGTGGCCGCGGATGTGCTGGCCAGAGATGAGATGCGCGCGCAGTTCCCCTGCTTTGTCATCGCTCCCGTTTCAGGCAGACAAGCGGTGTGGGCGAAACCGGGATCCTGGGAAGAGGAGAATTGGCTCGATCGCCCGGAGAGGATCCCCGATGTCATCGCCCTGATTGAGGGCATGATCCAGAGTTCACCCATCGACGCCAATCGCATCTACGTCACCGGGCAATCGATGGGCGGGATCGGCACCTTCGGCATCATCGCCAAAAGGCCGGATCTCTTCGCCGCAGCGGTTCCACTCTGCGGAGGGGGAGACCCTGCCTCTGTTGCTTCTTTCAAGGATGTTCCGACGTGGGTTTTCCACGGTGAAAACGATCGGGTCATTCCTGCAGAACGCTCCAGAGTCATGGTCGAAGCTCTCAAGGCTGTCGACGGCAATGTGAAGTACACCGAGCACCCGGGTGCTGGACACAACATATTCAGACAGACCTACGGCGATATGGAACTCTGGGAATGGATCTTCGAGCAATCCAAAACAAAGACGGAAGCTGTCGATCCGATGCAGAAGTGGATGGAGTTCATGACTCCGGGTCAGGAGCATGAGTTCCTGAAGCAGCGTGTCGGCCGCTGGAAGATGCAGAATCGGCAGTGGATGACCCCGGACCAGGAACCGGTCGAAACCACGATGGTCACCGAATACGAGATGACTATGGGTGGCCGCTACCTGCTGCAGAGAGTACTGCCGATGGACTACAACGGCATGCCCTTTGAAGCGCGGGGATTCATTGGCTTTGACAATGGCAAAAAATCCTATGTCTCTTCCTGGATCGACAGTTTTGGTACTGGCATCGCAACGGGGATCGGGAAAACAACCGAGAGAGGGATCAACATGCCTCCGGTGATCGAGTGGACATGGACACTGACCGATCCCATGACCGGCCTGGATTCAAAGATGCGGGCGGTCGAAACCATTCTCTCTGAAGATCAATTCCGCTTTGACATGTTCAATGTGCTGCCGGATGGCACAGAGATGAAATCGATGGAGCAGATCGGAACCCGGATGAAGCAGGAGTGATGGGCAAGCGAAGCATTTACCTGATTCTGGCACTGCTGGTTTCCTTGGCCTCGCCCACCCTCGAAGCGAGCAAAGCGCCTTATTCGGCGGAGCAGTTGATCGCTCTCTCAGAGATCATCGCAGTCGGTGAAATCCTGTCGATGGAAAAAGCGATGATGGCGAGCGATGCCAATAGTGGGATTTACCTGTGGCAGGTTCGCATGCGTGTTTCAAAAGTGGAGAAAGGTGAACTGTCTGCGACTGAGATCGTCACCACGTTCAACACCACTGATGGATCGACGATGATCCTCTGCGGACCCAGTCAGTATCCCATCCCCGGCACCGGCGATCGGGTCCGGGCACATCTGGAAGCAGCAACCAAACTGGACGACGGCACCACCGTCTACCCGGTCCTCGCGCCCAACGGATACGCCATTCTAGAGAAATCCGCCAACCCCGGTGAAGTCCAGGACAACACTTCCTTGTGGATCAAGGCGTGGAGAACAGCACAACCTCTGCTGCCGATACTGCTGTTTGGCGGCCTTGCTTACGGCTGGTTCCGATGGCGGAGACGCAAGCGGACTGAATCCTGATCGCACTGCAGCAGATGACGGGAGATCCCGTTCATCCTTCGGACGCAGCTTCTCCTCTTTTGCTCAGCAACCTGTAAAGAACAAACAGAATGCTGGCGAAAATCAGCAACCAGAATTGATATCCGTAATTGATGGCCCATTGAACCGGAGTGGAAAGGGTGCCATTCGATTGGGAGACCCATTCGGCCATCTCCAATACGTCGTCTCGCCTGCCCCTCAGTGTGAGCCACAGGATCATAAACACACTGGGGACTTCATTCATCGACAGCCCTCGAATCAGACGTTGAACAGGAAGTGGCAGACGTCCGCATCTTGCATGACGTAATCCTTGCCTTCCACCCGCAACTTGCCCGCTTCGCGGATCGACTTCTCACTGCCATATTCCTGAAGATCGGCGACCGAGAAAACTTCTGCGCGAATGAATCCGCGTTGGAAGTCGGTGTGGATGACCCCTGCGGCTTCCGGAGCCGAAGCACCCTGATGCACCGTCCAGGCGCGGATCTCTTTCTCGCCGGCGGTATAGAAGGATTGCTGTCCCAACAGGGAATAGACCGCCCGGGCCAGCTTGGCCAAAGCCGGCTCATCCATGCCGTAATCGGTCAGCATCTCAAGTCGATCCGCTTCGTCCAATTCCGAGAGTTCTTCCTCGATACGGGCACAAACCGGAACCGCTTCACTGCCGCGCTGCTCCGCCAGCTCACGAACCTTTTGGGCCAGAGGGCCCTCACCCAAAACATCGTCGTCACTGACATTCATCACAAACATCTGCGGTTTGGTGGTGATCAGTCCCAATCCCTTGAGCAGCCCCGGTGACTTGGGGTTACTGCCGATGTCCGCTTCGCGGGCAGGACGCCCCTCCGCCAGAACCGGATGCAACTTCTCCAGAAGCTCCAGGCGCAACAGTGCTTCTTCTTCCTGACTGCGTGCGGAGCGTTTCGCCTTCTCGAGGGATCCCTCCACCGTTTGCAAATCGGCGAGGACCAATTCGATCTCGATGGTTTCGATATCCCTCAGGGGATCGATGGTGCCATCCACGTGGGTGATCTCTTCACCGCCGGGAGCCTCTTCAAAACATCGCACCACCTGAACGATGGCATCCGTTTCACGAATGTGACTGAGGAACTGGTTGCCCAGTCCCTCACCAGTACTGGCTCCACGCACCAGACCCGCGATATCCACGATCTTCAGGGATGCGGGGATCACCTTCTGGGTCGGAATATGCTCTTCCAGCGTCGCCAGGCGCGGATCGGGAATCGGTACCACTCCGACATTGGGCTCGATGGTCGCAAACGGGTAGTTCGCCGCATGGGCACCCGCCGATGTCAGCGCATTGAACAATGTAGATTTGCCGACATTGGGCAAACCAACGATACCAGCTTCCATCAGGCCTCCTGAATTCCTTAAGACTTCCCGGTCAACAAGACCGAAAACTGATTACTCTTCAGACTTTACCAATCCGGGGGCAGACTTGGGCAACGTGATTTGCGGTTTGCTTCGCGTGCCATGAAGTCGCAACTCAATGAATTGGAAGATCTCAGAGGCTACATCGACGTCGCAGCACGATTCAATGCCTTCAAATCCTGGAGAGGAGTTGGCCTCGCAGATTTTGTATCCATCTTCATCTTTCAGCAGGTCAATTCCGGCAATATCGAGGCCCAGCAATCTTGCACTCTCCAAAGCCAACCACTCCGCTTCCCGATCGATGGCAAACTCACGAACCGTCCCCCCTTGGGAAAAGTTGGCCTTGAAGTCATCACCCTGGGAAGTTCTTTCCATGGCTGCGACGACTCTTCCACCAATCACCAGCACGCGAATGTCTGAACCGCGGCTGGCAGCCACAAACTCCTGGAAGATAAAGTTCGCATTGGCCTGGGTCGCTTGAATCAACTCCATCAGATCCCTGAAGTTGGAGCGGGATTCACAAAGGAAGACACCACTCCCCTGTGATCCGGAGAGGGTTTTGACGACCAACGGAAAATTCAGAACACTTCCGACCAAATCGAGGTCGATGGGAAATTTGGCCAACATGGTTCTGGGAATCGGCAGCTTGGCTGCTGAGAGAACCTGATGGGTGTGAAGCTTGTCTTTCACCGTCTCGATGGCGGTCGAGGCGTTATAGGTCGGAACCCCAAACCGTTCCAGCTGCCGAATCACCGACAGGGCGAAGTAGGTGGTTCCCGCTCCCATTCGAGGCAAAAGAACATCCGGAAGAGTGACCACTGAACCGTCGACTCGAATCGACTTGGGGTCATCTCGAGTCACGATCAGTTCGACCTGTTCCGGTGAAATCACTTCGAGATCAAAACCTCTGGCAGAGCCCACTTCCCGCAAGCGATTGACTTCGTAGAACTCAGAACTGATCTGATTTCCATTCAGCCTGTAAAGGATCCAAGTTTTCATTTTGATTCTCCCCACCAAAACGGGGTTGAATAACCAGCCTTCTTTCCCTGCTGGAATCGGGGCATATGAGTGCGGCGTAATTAAGCCATTTTTCGCGAAGTTTTGAAGGAAAAATCGCTTAATTTGGCAACTTCTTCACCGGTGAGAAGGAACAGCATGAACCCCAAACCCTGCACGATGATCGTATTGCGCCACGCAGAGAAAGGTACCGGAGCAAATCCGGATCTGACCGAGCAGGGGCACCAAAGAGCGAAAGATCTGGCCCAACTGCTCAAAGGGGCCCCTATCCAACGGTTGTATTGCACCGAGTACATCCGTACCCGGCAAACCCTCGAACCCCTGTCTGAAATCAGCGGCACTGGAATCGAGACGATTTCTGCAGAAGACGCCCCCCGCTGGCGAAAAGTTGTGAGTGAAGTGGAAGCGGGTGAAACCATCGTCATCTGTGGTCACCAAAACACCGTCCCCCTCTTCGTCGAGGAAGCGGGTGGCGAGATTTCCGGCATGGAGATGCTGTCAGGCCAGCCGTGGATTCCCGGACACATCTTCGACCGATTGTACGTGGTCAGCTGGCAGGCCGGGGAATCCCGGGATCAGCGAAACGGCCAAACTCTCGAACTCAGATTTGGTGCCTCATGCGATTGAGACACTGATTCCCCCTGTGTCAGAACGGCTCCAATCGGCCAATAGACGCAGAATCCGCCTATTCAGGTTTTTTTTGAAAATACCTGTCCGACCCCCTGTCCCGACCGGATCTAAGGTCATGGGGAGGGGGGGCGCCGAAGGCGGGCTGGCGATCCCCCCCAACCCTTGTTCAAAATGCACACACCTCCTCGCAGGGCCTCCGGATGCAACGTCCGGCGGCCCTCGTTTTTTTATGGAGGACAGAGAAGGGATGCACTCAGGACTTGTCGATCACGGCAGGCTCTCCGGTGAGATCTTCAAAGATCGCCGGGTAAACCTCTCTCACCCATTGATCCAGACCCCGTTGATCCAGATTGGCAGTGCGGTGCTGATCCAGTAAAGCCTTGAAATCATGGGGGCCTTCATGCCCCCGCTTTCGATGACCATAGGGAATCCGCCGCAGCTCTTGCCACGACTCTTCCAGGCTCTCCCCCAGACAGACATGTCGGTACAGGGCTGAGCCAAACCCGGTCTTGTCCTTCCCCCTTTTGCAATAGAGCAACAGGGGCCGTTCGCAGGTGCGAAGCAGTTCGAGATAACGGGCTACCGCTTCCGGCCTTGGCAACCTGGATGATCTCAAGTGAAGATTGTGATAAGTCACACCCAGACGGGAGAAGTCGATCTCTCCTCGGACACCATCAGAGGAGCGGGGGCGACGAAGATCGATGGCAGTCCGTATCTTCAGGGACTTCAGAACCCCCTCAAACCAGCGCGCCGATCCTGAGCCACGGGCGATTCGCCAGACATGGGGCGGATCGAGAGGATGCAGGTTTGACCGGAAAAGGTGCCTGTAGATTCCACTCAGCATCGGTTAAACCGTTTCCATGACAGTCCTCTGAATCGTTGGAGATTTCCCCTACAACGGTACCCAGAGAGCAAATTGCCAGACAGATCGGGGGGAGACCAGAACTCTCCGCCGGAATCGCCCGTTTCCAGAGTTCGATTCCCGACCCGCGTTTCAGAATTGGGGTTTCCATGTCTACACCCGTCGCCCTGATCACCGGTGCCAGTTCCGGAATCGGTCTCAGCTTCGCCCGCGAGCTCGCCACTCGCGGCTACGATCTGGTTCTCGTTGCACGCCGCAGGGAACGACTCGAATCGATTGCAGATGAGTTACAACGGGAGCATCGAATTCAGTGTCGGGTGGAAACTGTGGATCTCGCTCTCTCCGAGGAAATTGAGCCCTTGGTCGAGCGACTCGAATCGGATGGGGTTGAAGTCGAGGTTCTCATCAACAACGCCGGTTATGGATTGTCGGGGGCATTTCTTTCCCGGACCTGGAAAGAGCATGAGGACTTTCTGCAAGTGTTGCTGCTCTCCGTTTGCGAACTGACCCACCGTCTTTTGCCGGGCATGAAAGAGCGGGGCAAAGGACGCATCATTCAAGTTTCATCCTTTGCCGGATTTATTCCGGGAACCGCAGGGCACACCCTTTATGGGGCCGTGAAAACTGCCATGAACCTTTTCACCGAATGCCTGTCTCTCGAATGCAAAGGAAGCGGAGTCAATGTCACCGCACTGTGCCCGGGCTTTACCCTGACCGAGTTTCACGATGTCAATGGCACCCGTGAGCGCATGTCAGGTATCCCCGGATTCATGTGGCTCAACTCGGACCGAATCGCCCGCGAAGCCCTCGAAGATTGCGAGCGGGGTAATGTCTACTGCATTCCCGGTTTCTTCTATCGCTCACTGTTGACTCTCCTTGGCTTGATCCCCGTCAGTCTGAGAAGGGCATTAGTCGCCAGCACCGGATCCTCATACAGGGATTCACGATAGAGATCAGACCAAACCCGTCACGGGTCAGTACTTCTGTCGCTTTTTCCCATTGGGGTTCCAAATGGAGGATCAGCGATTCATGATAATGGCAGTGTGTGATTTTAAACTTTCAAACAAAAGTGGTGCGACTTAGCACCCAGAAAAAATCTGGAGATGATGCGATGACGATGGTCGGAAGCAAAACCCCCGAGTGGAATGCCAATGCATACTGGAACGGCGACAACAAAGCTCTGAGCCACGCGGATTTCGCAGGCAAGTGGCACATGATCTACTCCTACCCCTTCAACTTCTCGGGATTGTGTCCCACTGAAATCCAGGGTCTCGAAAATCTTCTCGACGACTTCAAGGCAGAAGGTGTTGAAGTCATCGGTGCCAGCGCAGATTCCTTCCTCGTTCACAAAAAGTGGTTTGAGGATGGCGAGACCTTCTCCAGCCCCATCACACACCCGATCATCGCGGATACCTCCCACGCCTTCTGCAAGGCGTTCGATATCCTCCGGGAAGATCTTGGGGTTGCCTACAGAGCCATGGTACTGATCGATCCCGAAGGAACGATTCGCATGCACTCCGTCAATGACCTCGCCGTCAGCCGCAGCCCTGAAGAGATGCTGCGCATGACTCAGGCCTTTGTTTCCGGCGGCCTCTGCCCGGCGAATTGGAAAAAGGGCGAAGAGTTCGCAGGCTAGTTTTTTTCCACTTTATTCAAGCTGGAAATCACCAGTAAAAACTTAGAAGGCTGGCCGATTGGCCAGCCTTTTTTTATTCGGATAGTTGAAGATGAATCCAGACTTCAGGTGCAATAGATCAACACTGTTTGTGTTTGGAAAACTGATCAACTTCGACTTACCTGTCTATCTATCACGTTTGATTTGCGAAATTGATTCTATTTGCAACTTCCAATCAGAAAGTTCGTGCAACCCTGTCTGACAGTTATTAGAAGGACCAACGGATAGTGACAGTTGTGAGGAAACTGACACTGTTTTCGTTGTGGGCAGTGGTTCTCACCAAGCGAATCACAGCCCTCTAAATACAAACTCGGGAGTCGTCCTTATCGCACTCCCACTTGAGTTGACGGCCCTTTTGCGATTTTGAGGAGAGTCCTATGAAACGCATTTTCATTGTATTTTTTCTGTCCCTGTTCCTGGCTACTCCAATGGCAGCTCAGGACTTTGGTCCCCTGGGCTCACTGCAGACGCCGCTCCCTGGCAATCTGAGTGAGTTCATTCTCGACGAATCCAAAGCCATCGAACTGGGTAAAGCCCTCTTCTGGGATATGCAGGTGGGTTCGGATGGCCTGACAGCATGTGCCAGCTGCCACTTTTCTGCGGGAGGCGATACCCGAGCCGTAGGGCAGGCCCATCCCGGTGCACTCGGCACCTTCTCAAACTTGGGCCCCAACCATGTATTCAATGCAGACGACTTCCCCTTCCGCAAGTTATCCGACCCGGATGACGCAGAGTCAGCAGTGCTGCGTGATTCCACCGAGGTCGGTGGATCTGCCGGCATTCATCTTCAGGATTTCAATGCGATTTCATTCAATGCTCTCGGGGAATCCGGAGCTGCAGACGATTGCTCCAATGTGGATGCTGACGGACTGCCCATCCAGGACCCCACCTTCAATCTGAATGGAATCAATCTGAGGCAGGTCACGGGACGCAACGCACCCAGTGCAGTCAACGCCATTCATTACGTCGACAACTTTTGGGATGGTCGTGCACGATCCGATTTTAACGGAGTCAATCCCGGTGGACTTACTGACCCGGACGCGGCCATCTTGAAATTGGATGCGGACGGCAATGTGGTTCCCTGTGGAATCACCATGGAAAAAGCTTCTCTGGCTTCCCAGGCAGTAGGCCCCCCATTGAGTGGTGTCGAAATGTCTGGTGTCGGCAGAGCCTATGCCGACCTCGGCAAGAAGATCTGCAACATTCAGCCATTGGCTCTGCAAACCGTCGCTACCGACGACAGTGTCCTTGGAAACCTGGCCAATTCCGGTATGGCTGGAAAAGGTCTCAATATCTCCTACGTGGAAATGATTCAGGGCGCATTCCGTCCCGAATACTGGAATTCAGAAGCGCTCTTTGATGTGCAGGGCAATCCGTTGCTCGACGCTGCAGGTCAGCCGTTGACCGGCGCCCCCGAGGGTCCCGACCAATTCACCATGATGGAGATCAACTTTTCCATGATCTGGGGATTGGCGGTGATGCTCTACGAAGCCACCCTCGTTTCAGATCAGACTCCCTTTGACGCATGGCTCACTGGTGATGAGGACGCCCTCTCTCCGGAAGCCGAGAACGGCATGGACGCTTTCTACAGTGGCGGCCTGAAGTGTGGTCACTGCCACAGCGGTCCCCTTCTCTCTGCGGCCACCTGGGACCAGTTGAATATCGACGACAAGGTGGGAGAGGGTCCCGTTGTCAATCAGCCGATGAATGACGGTAAAGGTAATGCTGACAAGGGCTTCTTCAACATTGGAGTTCGTCCGGTTGCGGAAGATATCGGTCGAGCCGCTCTCGGAGAAAACACTTGGACCGGAGCTCTCGCTGCGGGGAATGACTACCTTCTGCCCGACAACCTGATCGAAGATATCGATAACGGAGATCCGGATCGAAACATAGGTGCCTTCAAGACTCCTACACTGCGAAACGTTGAACTCAATGGTCCCTTTATGCACAACGGCAGTCAGGCCACCCTCAAACAGGTGGTAGAGTTTTACACCCGTGGTGGTGATTTCACTCATGTTGAGCCGCAGTTCGTGCACAAGTACGTGAACCCCATCGGTAAACTGCGTGGTAAAGAGCCGCGTCAGGAAGCAGTAGTCGCCTTCATGAAGGCCCTCACTGATGAGCGTGTTCGCTGGGAGATGGCTCCCTTCGACCACCCGGAATTGTTGATCCCGAATGGTGCTGCACTGAATGAAAATGGCGAAGCACAACTGGGTCCCCTGAATCTGAACGACTCCGATGACTACCTTTTGACCTTGCCCGCAGTCGGTGCGTCCGGACGTGCAGCCCAAGGCCTTCCGCCTGTGAAGGGTTTCCTTGAGGAAAACGCTTCCAATACCAACACGACAGGAACCCTGTCTTCCGTTGTTGAAGAAGTTCTTGTCCCGACTTGTTTTGAAAGCGGAAACGAGGTTCTTCTGACCTGGGAAATCCAGACCTCGGCTGTGACGAGCATCACGCTGGAGATCGATCATGGAGGAATCCTGGGAACCGAGACCCATGTTCTTCCGGCAGGCCAGACCTCCTTCACCGATACCCAATTCAGGCCTGGCGTCACCGGATACCTGCTGACCCCCTTCACATTGGGTTCTGAAATGAAGTCTTCGGCCTGTTACATCCGCCGGGGAGCTCAACCCGGATCGGTCACCCAATTCCTGCGGGGTGATATCAGCAATGACGGCCAACTGGATCTGGCAGATGCCATCTTCTCGCTGGAAGCGGTCTTTCTGGGGGCACCGGTCGCCTGTAAAGATGCCGCGGACTGGAACGACGACGGCCAACATGACATCAGTGACCCGATTGCCACCTTGTCTTACATTTTTGGTTCTGGGCTCGCCCCTGCTGCCCCCTATCCAGTCTGTGGGTCGGATCCCGTTTTCGACTCGCTCAATTGCGAAAGTTCAAACATCTGCCCCTGAAGGGCGCATTGAACGATTCTGTGAAAATCAGAAGACACTGCCAAAGCCTCCCCGATCGCTTTCATGGCGATGGGGGAGGCTTCGGTCTTTCCTGACTCACCTGCCTTATGTGTTAACAGTTACTGCTTACAAATCAGGTTGCGAGAAACCACTGTAAACCTTTTAATCGGTTCAGACGGAGGATTTCCCTCCAAACTGATGTGTCGAATATTAAGGATATTGACTGATTATCTTGGGGAGTGCTCTCGGGAAAGGGCCTTTTCTCATTACAAACTCAGTCATTAAGCAACCATAACAAGTGTGCTCGTATTCTCACTAGCGTTGAGATGATGTTGACATTTGAAAGTAGGTTCGTAATGCGCCTCTTCTATTCATTTGCTGTTTGCCTGATGGTCTCTTTCAGTGCCACGGCCGAAGCCCAAGACTTCGGTCCGCTGAATGTTTCCACCACGCCGCTGCCATCCAACCTCCTGGAGTTTGTTCAGGACATGGATCGTGCCGTCGAGCTGGGCAAGGCTTTCTTCTGGGACATGCAGGCCGGTTCTGATGGACTGACCGCCTGTGCCACCTGCCACTATTCTGCAGGTGCCGACACCCGCAACAAAAACCAGGCTAACCCGGGCGTCGCCGGATCGTTCCAGAGATTTGGCCCGAACCACACCTTCGTCCACTCGGATTTCCCACTGCGCAAACTCGCAGATCCCGATGACGCACTTTCTTCCCTGATCTGGGACTCCGCCGAGGTCGTCGGCTCCCAGGGAATTCCCAAACAGGTCTTCAATGGTGTGGACCTTGGACTCAATGGATCCGAAGAGGAAGACGACTGCTCTCCGATTCCCGATCCGGTTCACAACGTGTTGGGAATCAACACCCGTCAAACCACGGGCAGAAACGCTCCTCATGCAGTGAACGCCATCTTCTATGTGGACGCTTTCTGGGATGGCCGTGCCCGTTCCGACTTCAATGGGGTCGACCCCAGTGGTAACGGCAACCCCAACGCCATGATTCGCAAGGTGGATGCTGACGGAAGCATCATTCCCTGTGGTATCTCCATGGACCGTGCCGCACTCGCTTCCCAATCCATCGGACCTCCGCTGAGTTCCGTTGAGATGTCCGGAGCAGGTCGCGACTGGAATGACCTTGGCAAGAAGATGTGCAATGTCATGCCCCTCAGTCGCCAGCAGGTTTCCATGACGGACAGCGTTCTTGGACCCTACGCAGTGCCCGCCGGAGACGGCAAGGGTTTGAACATCTCCTATGTGGAAATGATTCAGGCCGCATTCCGCCCCGAGTACTGGAACTCCGACGCCCTCTTCGACAATAACGGCGCCCACATTGGCAACGGTAACCCCGATGGACCCGATCAGTTCACGCTGATGGAACAGAACTTCTCCCTGATTTGGGGATTGTCAGTGATGTGCTACGAGTCCACTCTCGTCTCGGATCAGACCCGTTTTGACGAGTACCTTGCCGGTAACGAGGATGCCCTGACTCCTGAAGAAGAGAACGGCATGGACGCCTTCTACAGTGGAGGAACCAAGTGCTCCAAGTGCCACTCAGGTCCCCTGTTGTCTGCTGCAACCTGGGGTGAGCTGAATACCGACACTGCTGTTGGAATCGGCCCTGTTGTAAAAGTCGAAACCAATGCCGACGACGGTTACGGTGACAAGGGTTTCTACAACATCGGTGTTCGCCCGAGTGGCCAGGACATCGGTCGTGCAGGAATCGGCGACCAGACCTGGGCCGCCCAGTATCTGTCGGGAATGACCAGCTCTCTCCCCGGCCCCGTTCATCCGGATGAAGATCTTTCGGGCATGGACAAAAACGTTGGAGCCTACAAGACTCCGACACTCCGAAACATCGAGTTGACCGGCCCCTTCATGCATAACGGTAGCCAGGCCACTCTGTTGCAGGTAGTCCAGTTCTACACCCGTGGCGGTGACTTCACGCACATGAACCCCGGTGATGTTCACAAGTACATCAATCCGATCGGAAAACTGGACGGCAAACTTCCGCGTCAGGAAGCGATGGTTGCCTTCATGGAAGCCCTCACTGATGAGCGAGTTCGCTGGGAGATGGCTCCCTTCGATCACCCGGAACTGTTCCTTCCCAATGGACACCTGGGAACTTCCCAGGCTGTGGCTGAAGGCGGTGTCAACTCCGGCGAAGCCATCGATGACATGATCGTTCTGCCCGCCGTGGGTGCTGCAGGCCGTGCCGAAATCGGCCATCCGCCCGTCAAAGGTTTCCTTGAGACTGGAACCGGTGCACCGGCCATGCCGTCACCCGGCCCTCTTGGTGGAACCGGAGCGACTCCGGATCCGATCACTGACATGATCTGCTACGAGCAGGATGGAAAGATCCAGATCTCCTGGACTCCGACGACCGCTGTTTCCAACTACATCCTTGAAGTCGACAACGGCGGCATCATGGGCGTGGAAACCTTTATGGTCCCCGGCTCGCAGACTTCCTTCGAGTACACCGGCTTCCGTCCGAAGACCACTCTTTACCTCCTGACCCCGTACTATCTGGGTATGGAGCTGAAGTCTGAGGCCTGCTTCGTTCGCCAGGGAATAACCCCCGGCGCCCTGGCCTACTTCCTTCGTGGAGACGCCAACCTCGACGGAACGCTGAACGTCGGTGATGCCATTGAGCTTCTCGACGGAATTTTCACCGGCGCACCGATCGCCTGTGAAGATGCTTCCGACTGGAATGACGATGGTCAGCTGGATGTTTCTGATCCGATCAACGTCCTCGGCTACCTGTTCGCCAATGGTCCGGCACCTTCTGCGCCGTACCCCAACTGTGCTTCAGACCCGAGTCACGACACCCTCGATTGCATTCAGGCCAACGCCTGTCAGTGATCGAGTGCTTCACATTGAAGATCAAGAGCAGCCCGGTGCTTTGCACCGGGCTGTTTTTGTATAAACTCACCCCCCATGAGGAACTTTACCTAACAATTCCTGACCTGTATTGAAAGGTGCTTTATGCACGCCTTGGGAGGTCTTCAATTTTGAAAATGAATCATAACGAATACTTGGCAGATCGGCTCAGGGAGATTCTTTTAAGTGGAAAATGGGTGACTGGCACAAACTTCAAAGAACAAATTGATGACTTGATCTGGACAGAAGCAAATCAGAAAGTGGAAAACTTCAATTCGATTTCGAGCATCACTTTCCATATCAACTATTATCTGTCGGGGGTAATGGACGTTTTTGAAGGTGGAGATCTTACGATTCGCGACCAGTACAGTTTTGATGCGCCGGAAATCAAGAGTGAACAGGAATGGAAGGTGCGAAAGGAAAAATTGTTCAAGGATTCTGAAGATTTCATTCACTTAGTCGCAAATATGGAATCCAAAAGATTCATGGATATTTTTGTAAAAGAGGAGTACGGCTCATATTTGAGGACTGTTGATGTGCTCATCGAACATGCCTACTACCATCTCGGACAAATCATCCTTATTAAAAAGAAGATAAGAGAAGAATAATCAAATTTCGTTTCGCTATTTCGCGGGTTATGCGCTTCTTCGACGAATCGTCTCATCGGCGATAACCGCCAGAAGAATGATTCCGCCGATGACCGCAAACTCGATGGAGTCGGGGATGGGATCAATGAGCACGATGGAGTTGCGGATCACCTGAACCAGCGTCGCACCGATCAGGACACCGAGAATCGTTCCCTCACCCCCTCGCAGGGAACAACCCCCCAACACAGCCGCAGCGATGGCATAGAGCTCATAAAAGTTGCCGAAGTTGGATGGCTGGGCCGTGCCCGTATCGAGCACAAACAGCAGCCCCGCCAGACCCGCCAGAAATCCGCAGAGCAGATAGGCTCCGGTTTTGACCCGATCGACATCGATGCCACAGTGACGGGCAGCGGTTTCGTTGCTGCCGATGGCCAGCAGGTGTCTTCCCCAGACCGTCTTTCTAAACAGAAAGCCGGACCCCAGGGCGACCAGAATCAGAATGACCAGAGGTATCGGCAATCAGAATTGCTCCGTGATGGGAATTCGGCCGTTACAGAGGAACTTCCACGCGGTTCCCTC
>JAPOLY010000077.1 GCA_029976805.1 bacterium | reverse complement strand
CGCGCGGCCCTCGAGGGCATCACTGCCAACCTGTGTTCGGGAGTGGCGCGCATGAAACGCCTCGGAGTCGAGGTCGACGCCCTGCGCCTGGTCGGCGGCGGATCGAAAAACCCCCTCTGGCGCCAAATGATCGCCGACACCCTGCAGGTCCCCGTCACCCTGCCACAGGAACCGGAATCCGCCGCACTCGGCGCAGCATTGCAGGCCAGTTGGACCTGTGCAGGAGAGGGAAGTTCAGAAATCTCCTGCCATGAAAAAACAAATCGCTGGGTGCCGGTCTCTTCGGAAACGGTTACACCCGAGGCCGCTTCAGCGGAGTCCTAAAAGGTGAGGTTTCCCAAAGGATGCCGTGTGCCATTCGGGTCGAGGTAGAAGACTTCATAATCACCGGTCAGATCTTCAGAGAGCACCAGACGGCGCCCATGCTCTACATGCCCTTGGGAAGAACTGAAGCAGATCGTCATATCAATTTTTCGATCGTGAACATTCGTGATGACCCGGGTTGGGAATTGCCCCGAGTTTCTTTGCCAGGGCCCCTCTCCCATGGTGATGGGGACATGAATCGAATCGTCAACCTCGGTCATTTTCCCAAAAGTCACTGAACCTACAAACAGGATCGGTCGTGGTTCTTCTGTCACCATACGGATAGCAGGTCCACAGCCAGAGGAACCAAACAAGAGCGAGAAAAACAAAAGCGCAGCCAATAACGGAGAAGTCCAACAGTTCAATTTCGCCCCCATGCACAGGGTGATCGTCATTCTTCGAGACGATGATTAAGGTATCGCGAAGACAGATTCAGTTCACGAAGAATGTGGACTGCGATCAAGGCACTCGGTGGAGAGTCAACTCGGTTCCCAGTTCGTCAGATTCTGGCTCGATCACCATCGTTTCACCTTTGATGATTCGAATCCGACCTTGCGTCTCAACGCTTCCGATGGAGGTCTTGACGACGATCCCCTCACCCAAGAGTGAGGCCAGGTGAGCTTGCCCCTCATAGGTCACACCGGCAATCTCCAACAGGTAACTGGCATCCTTGTATACGGTCAGGTGAATCACTGGCTTCAAGGATTGCTGCACTTTGTTCCGCCAAGAGTTCCATACCGACTCCGTCACAGATCGGGGATTCCCGACTGTTTCGCTCGATTCCTGCACAACAGGCTCCGAACTCCAGGTGCCGATCGCTTGAACGTAGGTGCTTTGGGCCGCACATCCAGCCAGAGCAGAGGTCGCCGTGGCTCCCAGAAGGAACAGGATCAGGAATCGGCGTATACGGGTCGGCATGATCTCACTCCTTTCAGGGTCAGGCTCAACGTCTCTTTCGGTGAATCCTGTTCCCGGGGCAACAAAGACAGAAATTTTCGGCCTTTTCCCGGGAAGGTTGCCCTGTCCCGATGACCTACCCCCTGCACTTGCCCCATTCAGGCCTCTATCCTGCCAGTGGAATGCCAGATCTGAGGAGGTCCCATGAGCATGAGTTCCCACAGGGGGATTCGCACGACGATCCTGTGCCTGCTGTATTTTGCCCAAGGGTTTCCCTACGGCTTTGTTCTCTACACCCTGCTCACCGTCTTTCTGGACCAGGGATACACCCGGGAGCAGGCCGCCATCATCTCCGGATTCTCGGTGCTGCCCTGGACCTTCAAGTTTCTTTGGGCACCCCTCATCGATTCGGTTCGATTCCCTTCGATGGGTCTGCGCCGCCCCTGGATCGTCTTTGCCCAGCTCGGAATGGCCATCACCCTGATTGCCAATGCCCGCGCCGGAGATCTGGGAAGCCTGTCACCGGGGGAAACCATCGAGGTTTCTTCGTGGGCAGCCAAAATGTTTTCATGGGTTCCCGGAGCGGCAGAGTCCACCACAGGCAATGAGGTCAGTACGCTGATCTTCGTGGCCGGGATCTTCTTCCTTCACAATGCCTTCGCTTCACTGCAGGACGTGGCGACGGATGCCCTCGCCGTCGACATCCTCGAAGAATCAGAGCGCGGCAGGGTCAACGGCTTCATGTGGGGATCCAAGCTGTTTGGCATCACGGCCGGCACCTCTGGTGGAGCGATTCTGATCCAACAGTTTGACCTGAACTTCACTCTGCAGGTCATGGCCATCGGAATACTGGTGATTGCCGCCTGTGTTTTGGCGGTTCGGGAAAGGGAAGGTGAAAAGAGACTTCCCTGGTCAAAAGGGAGTTCCGGATCGACCCGTGTTCAGGCCCTGAGATCCCCCATCGAGGTGCTCGCGGAACTTTTCAGAGCTCTTTCCAAATGGACGACAAGTGCAGCGGTGGTTCTTTCCATCATCACCTCCATCTCTGCAGGAATTTTTATTCCGCTGGCCTCCGATACCTTTATCAACGTCTTTGGCTGGAAGTCCCTCGATTACACTTCCGCCATGGGAACCTGGGGAATCGGCGGTGAGCTGTGTGGTGCTCTGGTCGGAGGCTATCTCTGCGACCGTCTGGGTCGCAGGAAAATAGCGGCTCTGGGAGGACTGGGAATGGGGATCGCCATGATTTCTTTCTCAGCACTGGTCAGCAGTGCATCCGGAGATCCGACTTGGATTCTGCCCGTCTTCAAGGGCTTTGTTGCATTTCAGACGGTCGCTCTTTTCAGTCTCTATATGAAGATCAGCTGGACGACTGCCGCAGCGACCCAGTTCACCCTCTACATGGCGGTCAGTAACTTTGGCACCTTCCTCGGTAATGAAATCTCCCGCATCGATGGTCTGGAGCGCAGTCAACTCTTCATGATTTCGGGAGTCTCCGCCCTGATTCCGTTGATCGTGATTTTTCTCCTGCGCCCGGACAGCATCGTCGAACTCAGAAGAAGTGAAGAGGACGCCTCATGAAATCGGCCATCCCAATTTTCCTGTGTGTCTTCCAACTGGTGATCTCACCGTGTTGTCCCGGTCAATCCGCCAAGAGTGAAGAGGGGCTGTCCATCGAGGAGCGCATCGACCAGATTCTCGACCCGATCGTCTCCCCTGATCATCCCGGCTGCGCCATCGCCGCTTTCAAAAATGGTGAACCGGTTTTCACCAAGGGCTTCGGAATGGCAAACCTCGACCACGACATCGCCAACACTCCACAGACGGTTTTCCGCATCGCCTCTGTCTCGAAACATGTCACCGCCGTGTGCATGCTGCTTCTGGAAGACGAAGGCCTCGTGGACCTCGATACCGACATCCGTACCTACCTTCCTGAGCTCCACGACCACGGTCACAAGATCACCATCCGTCACCTGCTGCATCACACCAGTGGACTGAGGGAATACTCATCGCTGATGGTGATGTGCGACATCGAGGAATCTGACAATTGGGAAAAGGAAGAAGCCCTGCGCATGATCTGCCGCCAACGGGGTCTCGATTTTGTTCCCGGTGAACGCTACTCCTACTGCAACTCGGGATATTTCCTGTGCAGCATCATTTGCGAGCGGGTGTCCGGGAAAACCCTGCGTCAATTTGCCGATGAAAACATCTTCCAGCCTCTGAAAATGAGCCAGACCCACTTTCATGATGAGTCCACCGAGGTGGTCAAGCTGCGGGCCAATGGATATTCACCGGCAGGAAACAACCGCTACCGCCTGGATGAAACGGGACTCGATCAGGTCGGTGATGGCGGCATCTACACCACCGTTCATGACTTTGGAAAATGGACCGATGCCCTGATTCGGGACCAATGGAAACCGGGTCTTCTGCAACGACTGCTGAGCCCCTTCACTCTCAACGATGGTCAGGAGCTCGATTATCGTTTCGGCATCGACGAATCGACCTATCGAGGCTTTCGCAGGCTGTCCCATGGTGGAGCCTGGGTGGGCTACCGCTCACAGATGTGGATCCTCCCTGAGGAAGGCTGGGTCTTTCTCTGCTTTGCCAATCGAAGCAACTTCAATCCCGGTAGAGTGCTGCGCCTGACCAGTGAAGTCATCGCAGAAGAGCTCTTCAGGGAAGCACCCAAATTTGAATGGGAGAACCGTCGAAGAGAAAGCCCTTCCCGTAAAGAACCGGAATGGGTCATTGAATGGAACGCGGAAGATTTCACAGGCCTCTACCACTCCAACGAGCTGCAAGTGACCTGGCGACTCGCTGCCAGTGATCAGGGACTGCAACTGGTCGATTGGGGAGACGAATCCTATCCCCTGCAATTGACCACCGATGACCGACTGCTGGGAAAACCCTCCTGGCTGAGACTGAAAATCCGCCGTGATGAACAGGGCAGGGTTCGTGATCTGGAGTTCGGATCCGGGATTCCTGCGGGTATCGTCTTCAAGCGCTATCGATCAGAATAGGGAACCGTGAATCCTCCTTTGGAAAGAGATACCGATGTCCTTCAGCCTACTGTTTATCCTTACCAGCCTGATTCCGGGTTTCTCAACCCCGTTGATCGCCAATCCTCCCGGCTCTGAAAAGGCGGAAGTGATTCGTGTCTTCCTTCTCGCCGGACAATCAAACATGGAGGGTCATGCGGTTGTCGACCTCGATCACGAGGAGCACTACAACGGTGGACGTGGCAATCTGGAGAAACTTCTCGACGATCCCCAGTGGCAACCACGCCTCTCCCACCTGCGCGACAAAAACGGAGAATGGACTTCCCGGGATGACGTCTTCGTGCGCTACCGTCCTTCCCGTGGACCACTCAAAAAGGGGCCGCTCTCCATCGGATTTGCCGTTCATGAAGGGAATCACCACTTCGGCCCAGAGCTGCAGATCGGCCATCGTCTCGGTCAGGCTTCCAAGGATCCGGTGCTGCTCATCAAAACCTGCTGGGGTGGCAAGAGCCTTCACGTCGATTTCCGACCGCCCTCTGCAGGGGGTGAGACGGGGCCCTATTACAAAAAGATGCTCCGAGAAATCCGTGAGGCGCTCAAAAATCTGGAGAAGGATTTCCCCCAGCTCGCCGGCAGGAAACCGGTGATCTCGGGATTTTTCTGGTTCCAGGGCTGGAACGACATGTACGTCGATGGCGCACTGGATAACTATTCACAAAATTTCCTGCATCTGGTCGATGACCTGCGCAAGGAGTTCGACGTCCCACGGATGCCTGTGATCATTGGTCAAACCGGCAACGCGGACAACACTCGCCTGCATGCGGCTCAGGAAGCCCCATCCAAAAGCCCCAAACACAGGGGAACCATCGTTTACGTTCCCACCCGGCAATTCCGTTACAAGGCCGAGAACTCTCCCAACAAGACTCATGGACACCACTGGTTTGGCCATGCGGGAAGTTACTTTGAAGCGGGAGATGCCATGGGAAAGGCAATGGTCGAACTGATCTCTGGCAAAAAAAGCAAACGCTGATCGAGGGAACCTCCGGGAATCTCGGGTCGATTTCTTGACCCTCCCGGGAATATTGACGATGCTGGGTGATCTGGAGGTACGTCTTGCTGAACCCTGGCGGTGAACTCGATCTCGATTGGGTCCTCTCTACCCGCATCAACCTGTCTGCCATCGAACGCAGGGCCAAATCCCTTTCAGGGAGAAGGTCCGTCAAAAAGGCGTGGCAGATCGGTTGGCTGGCCCATGCGGTCCAATGCATCGACCTGACCACCCTCTCCGGAGATGACACCCCCGGAACCGTCAAACGACTCGCCGCCAAAGCCCGCAATCCGGTTCGCCGGGACATTCTCGAAGCTCACGGACTTCCGCTGGACCTGCACTGCGGGGCGGTGTGTGTCTATCACAATCTGATCGAGACCGCCGTCGAAGAGTGCCGGGGAAGCGACGTCAATGTCTGTGCCGTCTCCACCGGTTTTCCTGCGGGCCAGATTCCCCATGAAATGAAACTGGAGCAGATTCGATCCTCCGTCGCCGCAGGAGCACAGGAGATCGACATCGTCATTTCACGCCCGCTGGTTCTCGAGGGACGCTGGCAGGATCTCTACGATGAGGTTCGCAGTTACCGGGAAGCCTGCGGGGATCAGGCATGTCTCAAGACGATTTTGGCAACCGGTGAATTGGGTGATCTGAGACAGGTCGCCCGTGCATCAAGGGTCTGCCTCGGAGCGGGTGCAGATTTCATCAAGACCTCCACCGGCAAAGAAGCGGTGAATGCGACTTTGCCCGTTGCACTGGTGATGTTGCGGGCGATCCGTGAACACCACCAGCGCAGTGGTCATCTCGCCGGATTCAAACCCGCAGGAGGTATCCGGACCGCCAAGGAATCGATCACCTTTCTGATGTTGGTCAAGGAAGAGTTGGGGCTGGATTCGATGCGTCCCGACCGCTTCCGTATTGGAGCCTCGTCGCTGTTGGCAGACATTGAGCGACAACTCGAGTTTCATGCAACCGGCCGGTACTCTGCCCACCACCGGCACCCGATGGGATAATGACGATGTCCAACGACACCTCCAACCCTGCACAGATCCTCGAGAATCTCGATTGGGGACCAGCCCCGGAAGATCAGAGCGCTGCTCTCGAGTGGATCGCTCGCAGTGGGGAAACCCCCTCTCACTTCATCGGTGGTAAGTGGATTCCATCCGAATCGGGTCAAACATTTCCCACCAGAAACCCGGCGAGCGGAGAAGTTCTCAGGGAACTGGCTTCGGGAACCGCCAACGATGTCGCCAAAGCTGTGGAAGCCGCCAAATCCGCCCAGGTCGCCTGGCAAGAGCTCGGCCCTGAAGGTCGTGCCCGTCATTTGTATGCCCTCGCTCGCGGGATCCAGAAACAGAGCCGCCTCTTTGCGGTGGTCGAGACTCTCGATAATGGCAAACCAATTCGCGAGACCCGGGACATCGACATCCCCCTCGTCGCCCGCCACTTCTATCACCATGCGGGGTGGGCCCACATTCTTGAGGAAAGTCATCCGGATGCCCAACCCTGGGGAGTCTGCGGACAAATCATTCCGTGGAATTTCCCCCTGTTGATGCTCGCATGGAAGATCGCTCCGGCACTGGCCTGCGGTAACACCGTGGTTCTCAAACCGGCAGAATGGACTTCTCTTTCCGCATTGCTCTTTGCGGAGCTTTGCGAAAAGACCGGACTCCCCGCGGGAGTCGTGAATATCGTCACCGGTGCCGGTGAAACGGGAGCGGCTCTCGTGGCGAATCCCGACGTAGACAAGGTCGCCTTCACCGGCTCGACAGAGGTAGGGCGTATTATTCGTGAGGCCACTGCCGGAAGCGGCAAGGGTTTGACCCTCGAACTGGGTGGCAAGAGCCCCTACATTCTTTTTGAAGATGCCGACATCGACAGCGCCGTCGAGGGACTCGTCGATGCCATCTGGTTCAATCAGGGGCAGGTTTGCTGTGCCGGCAGTCGTCTGTTGGTTCAGGAATCCATCGCTGCCGATGTTCATGCCCGTATTGAAGCTCGCATGAAAAAACTGCGGGTCGGCAATCCCCTCGACAAGGCCATCGACATCGGGGCCATCATCGACGGTGAACATCTCCAGCGGGTCGAAGCGATGTGTGAACGCGCCCAATCAGAGGGCATCGCCTGTATTCAGCCAGATCTCGACTTCCCTGCTGAAGGAAACTGGTTCCCACCAACCTTTTTCCCGGAAGCTCCCCTGTCTTCAGAAATCGCCACAGAAGAAATCTTTGGGCCGGTGCTGGTTTCCACCACCTTCCGGACTCCCGCAGAGGCGATCAAGATCGCCAATCACACCCGCTATGGCCTCGCTGCCAGTGTCTGGAGTCAAGATCTCGACACCGCTCTCCATGTCGCCCGAAAAATCAAGGCGGGAACGGTGTGGGTTAACGGTACCAACATGTTCGATGCCTCCAGTGGTTTCGGAGGAATGAAAGAATCCGGCTTTGGCCGTGAGGGTGGCGTCGAAGGTCTCAAAGCCTACCTCCGAAATGAAGCAGAGGTCCCCGGCGAGCCGCAAGACACACCTTCCCCCGTGAAGGCGATTGAGGAATCGGACTTCCCTGATCTCGATCGGACCGCAAAACTCTGGATTGGCGGAAAACAGGTCCGGGCCGACGGCGGAAACTCCTATCCGGTTCTTTCCCCTTCCGGCGAAACGGTCGGACTCGCCGCTCTGGCCAATCGCAAGGACGTGCGCAACGCTGTCGAAGCCGCAGGAAAAAGTTCATGGGCAGGGATGACAGGTCACGGTCGAGCTCAAGTGCTCTGGTTTATCGCTGAAAACATGGAGTCCCGAAAAGAAGACTTTGTTCGCCTGCTGATGGATTTGACCGGAGACCAGGAAGAAACATGCCGCGCCGAGTTTGAAATGGCGATTGGCGAATGGACCAAGTGGGCCTCATGGTCCGACAAACACGATGGCCATGTTCATGACACTCCATGGCGGGGATTGGTTCTGGCAGTTCATGAACCCTTTGGCACCGCCGCAGCCATCTGTCCAAACACCCCGAAGACTCCCCTGATTTCATTTGTGTCGATGGTTGCCCCTCTTTTGGCCGCCGGAAATCACGTGGTCGCAGTGCCCAGTGTTCATTCGCTGGCTGCGGTAGAAATGTGCAGGGTTCTGGAATATTCCGACCTGCCAGCGGGTGCCCTGAACCTGCTCACCGGAAATCCGGCGGAACTGGCTCCCGTACTCGCCGCCCACGATGCCGTTGACCTGATCTGCACCTTTGGAAAGGGAGACCTGTCGGCGGAAATCGAACGCCTTTCGACCGGTAACATGAAGGTTTGCTGGAAGATGGGAACCTGCATCGATTCTCCGCTGGAAGTTCTGGATCGGGCGTCCCAGATCAAGAATATCTGGCTTCCCCACGGGGTTTGATCTGGGCCCGAGGGCCAATTTCGACAAATTCGCTCCCATATCGGAAACTTGATATGGAGGGAGTCCCCCTCCTCAGGTTTCAGTAGTCAGGGGGCGTAATGATGCGGAAAAACGGAACCCGATCCGACGCAGACCTTCTTCAGTCCGATACGGGCGAGGGAGAATCGGTCTTCGTTCACGATGCACCGACCATTCCATCGGTGGGAGTCATCTTTGAAAATGACGTCTGGCTGAAACCGCTTTTTGAGGCGTTGGCCCGATCTGGCATCGCCCACGAAGGAATCGATGTTCGATCCCACGGGTTCGACCTTCTCGCAGCTCGCAAACACACACTCTACCTGAACCGGGTATCCCCTTCTTCCTACATGCGCGGCAATGCCGGAGCCATCGCCCATGCCCATGCCTTGCTGGCGACCCTCGAGGCAACAGGTTCGATGGTGGTCAATGGATCACGCTCATTCCGTATGGAAACGAGCAAGGTCTCCCAGCAACTCTTGATGAATGGACTCGGAGTCTTGACTCCCGAAACCCATGCCATCTCGAACCCAGCCGCTATCGGTGATCTGATCGATCAGCTCCATTTCCCATTGATTCTCAAACCCGATACCGGTGGCAGTGGCGCATTGATTCGAAGGATTGAAAATAGGGAGCACCTGCTCGCTCTCATCGATGACCCCGAAGTGTTCCCCCCTGGACACCTGATGCTCCTCCAGGAAATCATTACTTCCGTTGACGGGACCATCTCCCGAGTAGAGTTTGTCGACGGTGAATTCCTGCTGGCGATGAAGGTCAAACCCCAAAACACCTTCAACCTTTGTCCTGCCGAAGGTTGCCCCCGAAATCCTATCGAAGCGGGTGCCGTCGCTGATGCGACCTTCGAAGCATGGCCGGATGTTCCACAGGACGCCGTCGCCCAGGCTCGAGAGATCCTTCGAGCCGCCCAGTTGGATATTGGCGGTGTAGAGTGGATGGACACAACGGACGGTCGCAGGATCTTCATCGATATCAATGCCACCAGTGTCTACCGTGAAGACATGCAAAAGGCGGTCGGTGTTGATGGCTTCCAGACCGTCTGTGACTACTTGACCCGTGAACTGGCCAAGGAAGCCGCCAAATCCGAATTCAGGATTCCCCGGAGGCTGGGATCATGAAGAGTTGGGACCATGTGATCATCGGTGGAGGCATCATGGGTGCTTCCCTCGCCTATCACCTGACTCGCCATGGAAATGAGAGAGTACTTCTCATCGAGAAGTCTTTTGCAGGTGCCGGATCCACTGGCAAATCAGGAGCGATCCTCCGCCAACACTACTCTCATGAAATCACCATCGCCATGGCCCGTGAGGGCCTCGACTGGTACTCCCGTTTTGAAGAAGAACATGGGAGATCCATCTCCTTTCACCGCCCGGGCATGGCCTTCATCTGCACCGAAGAAAATCGTCCCAATCTGCAGCGTAATGTCGAATTGCAACAGCGATTGGGAGTGAAGACAAAAATCATCGATGCCAAAGAGCTCCGAGAACTGGAACCGGGTGGCACCTTCCGTGATGACGAATGCGCAGCCTGGGAATCAGAAGCCGGAAATGTTCAGCCGGTGCAAGCCGTCAATCAGATCCTCGCAGTCGCAGAAGAGCAGGGAACAGAAGTTCTCATCGGTCGCAGGGTAGTATCACTGATCGAGGAGGGATCCCGTATCACGGGTGTCCAACTGGATGACCAACAACGGATTGACGCCGGAAACGTCGTGATCTGTGCGGGTCCATGGTCGGGGCAAATGCTTCAGGAAGCAGGGGTCGATCTCCCGTTGACCGCAATCCGACCTGAGCAGGCTTTCTTCGAACCTCCACCGGGGGCTCAAGAACGACGACTGATCTACGGTGACCTGACCCATGGTCTCTATTGGAAACCTGAACTGGCGGGCTGGACCCGTGTCGGACTTCTCGACATGGATTCGGATGCCGTCGTCGACGACCCGGATCACTACGATGAAGGCGTCTCCCACGATTTCATTCAAGGTTGTCGCCACAAGCTCTCCCAACGCTTGCCCCACTACGGGCTCTCACCTTCCTGGGGTGGCGTCGGTGCCCTGTATACCGTTACACCCGATTCACACCCGATCATCGGTCCGGTTCCCGGTCGGGAGGGTGCATGGATTGTCAGCGGGTTCAGCGGCCACGGCTTCAAAATGGCACCCGCTGTCTGCAGGGGGGTCGCCTCCATTCTGGGGTCTGCCCCTGCCGGAGCCTTCGTGGCCGACTTCTTCAGTCCACTGCGTTTTGAACAGGGATCTCCGATAGAGGTCACTTACGGCTACGGGATACTGGGCTGACATGGCCCTGCCGGAGGTTACCATCCGGCATGAAAATCATTCCCATCATCCCCATTCTGGTGTGCTTCGCGTTTGCTTCCCCGATTGCTGCCATGCAGGATTCCGAAAATTCTCGGGACCGCCCCCCCAACATCGTCATCATCTTTACCGATGATCAGGGCTGGGGTGATCTCTCCTGCTATGGGTCTACAGAGATTCCAACACCCAACATCGATCGCCTCGCAAAAGAGGGGATGCAGTTCAATAATTTCTATACCAGCCAACCGGTTTGCTCTGCCGCCCGTGCCTCTCTACTCACCGGTTGCTATGCCAATCGGGTCGG
>JAPOLY010000012.1 GCA_029976805.1 bacterium | reverse complement strand
GTAGGGGCCCCAGGCCACTTTGCCGTCGACAAGAATGGAGAATCGGGCGTTGCCGATTTCAGGTTCTTCGTCCTTGGGTTTGGCACTGGCATCCATACCTGCGAACCCATTCAGGGTCAGGTCCCCAGGCTCGACTTTGAAGGACAACAGGGAGTTGGAGTGCACTCCGATGCCTTGGTCAAAACTTCGGGCTCCAATGGTCAATGGAGAACCCAGGACATTTAAATCCTTTTGCCAACTCCAGGGGAACCAGCGACCTTCTCCCAATCCCTCGACCACTTCGATCGGTGTGCGATCTGTCAGGGAGACCACCCGGTCATTGGCGAAGTTGATTCGCAAGATCCGGTCGACGGGAATTCGAATCTCCTGTCCGCTGCCCGTCCGGAAGCGAGCCTCCTCCGTGTCGAGTTGTATCAGAAGGCCTTTTGGCGTACTTCCATCCCGGGTCACGACGTCAATGGAGAGGCTGCTTTCCATAGGTTCTTCGGGCTCGTCATCGAGGGCGACCAACTGAAAGGCACGGACTTTGGGCCACTCGATTTTCAAGAGACCCAGGGATTCGTCGTCAAAAGTAATCTGCTTCATGTCGAGCGATTCGAGAATCCCCGTCAGCTTTGCTCCGTCTGCTGTCAGCAGGAAATCGCTGTCTGTCGAGCCTTCGCCAATCTCAGCTTCATCTACTCCGGTCGCGAGATATCTCTCGATCGATTCGAGGGGAAGCTCAAGGACTTGAGTCAGGCTGGGTGAGTTCCAATAAATCTGATCTCCGCCGTCCAGTCTCCGCAGATCAAAACGGCCCCTCCATGATCCCCCCTCACGGAGTACCAGATTTGCAGCGGCACTGGATTCCGCCACTTTTCCAGAGAACTCAATCTGTACCAGATCCTTCAGGGAAGCGGTCGATTCACCCATTTTCAGTGTGGACGTCTCGGGGGTAATGGTGGCAAGAGTGCTTTGGAACTTGCCCTGTAGAGTTTGATAGACCACAGGGATTTCACGACGTTCAGATTCCTGGCCTGCGATTTCCGATGTCCATGAAGGGAGACTCAGGAAAGCCAGCAGAAACAGGGCGATCAGCCTGATTTCCATTTTCGGTCGTGTCTCAGAGGTCAAGTGGGAATGATCCATCGACGGTATCTCCATTCTGCGTTGAGCACTTGCGGGGATTAGAATCATTGTCGTCGTGGCAAGAAGTTCCCTGCGCTGATTCACCTGCCGGATCAAGGGTGCTTCTTGACCGGGGTCATCCCGTCACCTATTCTTCGACATTGAACATCTTTCTCAAGGTCAGAAATGCCCTGTTTTGTTTCCGGGGCCAGAAATTGTCATTGTGAACGGGTGTTTTTAGACTCAGGGGAAGCCAATCGGTGCCTGTCACCGAAAATAGGGGGAAGCTTGTCGAAAAAAGGGCAAGGTACAGGGGGAAAAAACAGGGTTCGGGTCTCCTCAGAGCCTGAATCGAGTATTCCCAAAGTTCCGGGGCGTGCCGAATCTTCACCGGCGTCGACCAGGGAAGCGTCGGGTCGCGGGGGGAACTCCAGATCCCGTGTACAATTGGACCCCGCACCTGTTCAGAGGCGACTTCCTGAGATTCCGGATGAGGTTTCCTCCTCTCCTTCAACTCGCCAATCCCCCCCGAAGAAAGGCTGGAACTCGACCCTCGAGGTTCGACTGTCTACTCTGGTGGTGTTTGCGATCGGATTTGTCGTCCTTCTCTGCCTGGCATTTGTCGGCGGCAGATCTTCTGTTCCTGATCGCCCTCTGGCTGCGACGGGTATCGAAGCGCCTCTCGACGATCAGTGGCCGGCGATGGATCCGGAGCCAAAGCCGGAACCTGCCATTCGCAATGTTCAAAATGCTGAGGGTAAGCCTGTGGAGTTGGCGGCCAGTGATCCTGATAATTCACCGGTGGCTGTCGTCGCTGAAGCAGAAGAAGATTTTGTCCCCATCGAGATCGACCAGAAATTATGGGCGGTCATGGTCGGGCAAAAATTGTCCGCAGAGGTAGAGATCATCGATCAACTTCTGGCTTACGTCGATTCTGGCCTGACAGATGCCGTATCGAGGATCCGTGTTCGTGAAAAGCGGTCCGGCATCAAGCGATACGATGTCTATGTTGGCCCATTTGCAACCAAGGAAGAAGCTCGCAAAGCTTATGACCAGTTGTTGGGCCTCCGGTCGACATTGGGGATTCGTTTTGCGGATGTCTATATCACACAAATGAATTTCTCTCCTGAGGAATTGGAGACCCTCTCTCCGCCGGTGAAGAACCTCCCGGGTTTGGGAGAGTGAGCCTGCATGGGTCGGTTTGATCCCCGCTGCTATCCCTGCGCATTGCGTCGGGCCCTGTGTACTGCTGAAAAAGTCAGTGATGATGCCTGGTTGCAGCACAAGGTTCTCGACGAGGCGATGAGGCACCTCTCAGATGTGGAATCCCATCTTCCTCCCGCGGAGGTCATCGGCGATTTGCTTGGTGCGGTCCACGAAGTTCTGGGGACGGGGGATCCCTGGAAAAAACAGAGAGATCAATGGATTCAGGAAATGGTGGAGGCCTATCCGGATCTGAAAGCCCGGGTCCTCGCGGACGAAGATCCGTTGGGGCGTGCGTTGTTGATGGCCGCTCGATCCAATGTCTTTGCCAACGAAATCCAGAGTACGCACTCGATTCGACAGGATCTGCAAAAACTCGGTCTGAGAGAATCCGATATGGCAGACCCGGAGTTTCGTCATGACGACCGGTCAGATTTCGAGAAACGCCTGAAAACTTCGAAGAACCTCGTTTTCGTTCATGACACTGCTCCTGAAGTGGCTGCAGATCTGGTCTTGATCGACCAGCTTCGTCAAAAGAATGCCCAACTCCAGATCACCCATCTCGTCAAGAAGTCTCCACTGGCACTTCATGATGTCGGGGACCTTCTTGCTGAATCCGGTCCTTTGGAGGCTTTGGGGAGTGTTCTCTCCATCGGCAACAGGCTCGGTGTTTCTGCGGACGAATGGGAGCCAGAAGTGGCAGAAGCGATGGAGTCTGCAGATCTGATAGTCCTCAAGGGAGCGTCCCATTTGCAAACTCTGGAATCGGACAAGTGGCCTGCTTTCGGTTTATTTCGAGCCAAGTGTCCGGTGACGGCTTCGTCCTATCACTGTTCCATCGGAGACCTGATTTTTATCCGTTTCTGATGACTGCCCTTCTTAATTCGCCCAGCATGGATTCCTGAGGGCGATACTCCTCTAATTTGTCTTTAATCCGTCCCTGCTTCGTTGACAGACCTGAATTGAAGACTTAGTCTTCTGGAAGCGTGGGACTCCCCTATTGCCCGCAAATCGCAGGCTGGGGAGCCAGAACCAGCACCCGGAAATTGCATTCAACATGCTGCAATCGCACCGGGATCAGGGCCCAATCGTCGGGAGGGGAGGATCAATGCCACAGCAAATCACCGGATTCACCGACTTTCACCCCGTTGACTCCTTCACGGACACAGGATCCTCAGTCTCTGAATCCCCAGTCTCTGAATCCCCAGTCTCCAGCAATAGTCGCCGAGGGCGAGTTTCTTTGTTGATCGCCGGCTTGCTGGCTCTTTTGACGGGATTTCAGGCCGATCTTCTGGCCCAGAGTGCCGACGCCACGCAGTCTCAGCCGACAATGGAACCCTGGCTGGCCAAGGTGACCGGCAAATCGGTCAATCTTCGTGCGGGGGCATCTACCAATCATTTTGCTTTTGCTCGCTTGAGCATGGACGCCCCTGTCATTGCCATGGGCGGACGGGGTGATTGGGTAGAGATTGTCGTCCCCTCGGATCAGACGATCTGGATTCATGGTGATTTTGTGGAAGAGTCTGGGGAAGAGCGCTTGCGAGTCACGGGAGACCGCGTTCGTTTGCGTTGCACCGCCAGTACCAACCACACTCCATTGGGATTGACCGTCATGGGTCAGATCCTGAAACCGACAGGTCAGCGCAAAGCCGATTCCAAGGTTGCTGGTAAAGAGTGGGTGGAGGTTTTCGCGCCACTCAATGCCCGCGGCTGGATTCATGGCGACTATGTCAAAAGAAGTGATCAGAAGATTGATCCTGCCAGGCTGTCAACTTTGCATGACACCCTGAAGACCCGGCCTGGGAGCCCTACCGGAATTCCTGCTGTTGCCGGAGACGATAACTCTGCCGGATCGGAAGTGAAAACTCCCGAAGATGCGGGAGCTGTTCAGGCAGGAAACCCGGAAACAGAAGACCAAAGTGGGACAATCAAGATTCCCACCTTTGAATCGGAAAGGCTCAAGCAGCTTTTTGAGCAGTTCCAGAAGGAAACAGAAAAGCCCCCTGTGAAATGGGACTTCTCTGACATCTTCCGCAAGATTCAGGTTTTTGAGACCACGAGTGAGGATCTCGGTGAGATCCGTGTGGTCAAGGATCTTGCCCGAACCATTAACGAACATTTTGTTCCGCTTCAGCGGAGACTCATCGAAATTGAACGTCAACAAGAAATAGCCCGGGCCAAGCGTGAAAAAGAGCAGGCACGGGAAAAGGAAATTTTAAGAAGGACAGGTCACCGCAACACGCCAGGAGATTCGAAATACCAGGCTGTTGGCTGGGTTGTACCACTGGGGAAACACAGAAAAGTTGAGGCATCACACAAATTGATGAAGGGGAATCAACTCCTCTTTTACCTCAACGGCGAAGATTTGAATCTGGATCAATACGTAAATAAAAGAGTGGGAATTGTTGGAACGATCAAGGAGCAGGACCCGGAGTTGGGGGCACGGCTTCTAGAAGTTCAAAAGATTGAAATTCTCTCCCGTTAAGATCTGATTCGCTGCTGTTTCCCTGCAGATCCTTCTGCAGGAGGAATCTTGGGTGAATTTGAAAACTACATCGGTCCTGTGGTGGGCCTTGTAGGCCTCATCATCATTTATATTTTTGGTACGCGTCACGCTGCACGTGTGAAGGCGGAGGGGGAAAAAATTCTCTCCGATGCCCGAACGGAGGCAGAGAGAGTTCGTGCCGAGAGTCGTGAGGAGACCCAGAACTGGGCTTCCCAACAACGCGATGAAGTCAAGAAAGAAGTCCGTGAGGCTCGCAAGGAGATCAAGGACTCTGATCGTGAGTTGCGTAAACGGGAAGACAAGCTGGATCGAAGAATGGATCTTCTTTCAAAGAAAGAGTCCAACCTTGAATCCAAAGAGGGCGATCTTGACCAGCGAGCGAGTCGTATTCAGGACCGGGAATCAGATGTGGATGATCTGATTGAACAGCAACGTGAAAACCTTGAGCGTGTTGCTGGCATGTCCCGGGAAGAAGCCCGAGAGAATCTGTTGGAAAGTATGAAGCAGGAGGTCGAGCACGAAGGCGACCAAATGATCCAGCGGATGGTGGAGCGTGTCAAAGATCAGGCTGAAACGAAAAGCAAGAGCATCCTCGCTTCAACTCTTCAGCGAATCTCTTCCACTTATTGCCAGGAATCCACGGTGACCAGTGTTGAGATCGCATCTGATGACATGAAGGGGAGAATCATCGGCCGTGAAGGTCGTAACATTCGAGCTTTCGAAAAGTCTACGGGAGTTGACGTCATCGTGGATGATAGTCCGGGAGTGATCACCCTTTCCTGCTTCGATCCGATTCGCCGGGAAATGGGATCCAGAGCTCTGAGCAAGTTGCTTCAGGACGGCAGGATTCATCCCAGCCGGATCGAGGAGATCGTTGCCGAGACAAAAAAATCTCTCAACGAGGAAATCCAAAAGGCCGGAGTTCAGGTTTCCTATGATCTCGACCTTCCAGGGATCCATCCCAAACTGGTAACCCTTTTGGGGCGTTTGCGATACCGCACCTCCTACAGTCAAAACGTACTTTCCCACTCTGTAGAAGTGGCGAATATTTGCGGCATGGTTGCCGCAGAATTCGGCTTGGATCAGACCCTGGCAAAGAGATGTGGCTTGTTCCACGATTTGGGCAAGGCGGTAGACCATCAGTTTGAGGGAGGGCACCCAGAGATCGGTGCAACGATCCTCAAGCGTTACGATGAGGCACCCGAAGTGGTGAATGCTGCCGCAAGTCACCACAATGACGTCCCGCAAGAAAGTATTTATGCAGTTCTGACGCAGGTGGCAGACTCCATTTCTGGAAGTCGCCCCGGTGCTCGAGGTGAGTCGCTTGATCGATACATTGAGCGACTTGAGAAACTCGAAGGACTCGTGAATTCCTTCGCAGGTGTTTCTAATGCCCAGGCGATTCAGGCAGGTCGTGAAGTTCGGGTGTTTGTTAACGCCCACAAGATCAACGATAAAAAAGCCACACGACTCGCTCACGATATTGCCAAGGAGATTGAGGATCAGTTGACCTACCCTGGCGAAATCAAGATCACTCTGATTCGGGAAACCCGGGTTGTCGAATATGCCAGATAGTGAAGGCGTCCTGCGGCTGTTACTGATCGGAGATATTGTGGGTCGACCAGGCCGGCGCGTGGCGCAGGATTGGTTGCCCGAGTTGCGCGACAGTTGGCAACTGGATGCCATTATTACCAATGCCGAAAACTCTGCAGCGGGATCCGGTATTACTGAGAAGATTTACGGCGAGCTGAAAAACGCGGGTGTGGACATGATGTCTTTGGGGGATCATGCATGGAAACGGAAGGATAACCTTTCCGTTTTGGCTGATCACCCGGATTGTATTCGTCCCATGAACTATCCCGAATCATCTGTGGGTCATGGGAGTCATATTTTCGAGATCGCCTCGGGTATCAAAATTGCTTACACGATTGTGCTGGGGCGAGTCTTTATGGACCCGGTTGATTGTCCCTATCGCTCTGTGGATCAATGGCTCGATTCTCTCGACGATGCTGTGACGATTCGGATCGTGGAATTCCATGGTGAGGCGACCAGTGAAAAGCAGGCTGCCGGTTGGCACCTTGATGGTCGTGTGACAGCCGTTGTCGGTTCACATACTCATGTCCAGACTGCTGACGCCAGAGTATTGCCGCAGGGAACGGGCTATATTTCAGATCTCGGGATGACCGGGCCCTATGATGGGGTGATTGGTCGGGAAGCGAGTCCAGTGCTGCATAAGCTGCTGACCTCCATGCATGCTCCCTTCACCGTGGCCGAGGCCAATGCTCATCTTTGTGGCGTTCTGCTGGAGGTGGATTCCGGTTCCGGACGTTGCCTGTCGATTCAACCTGTTGATTTGCCAGAGGGTGATATCGGCCACTTCAGCCATGAATTTGTGCAGCGGTAAGTTTTCGTCTTCAATATTTCTGCCGATTTTCCTCTCCCATCGCTAATATGTGGTTGCTAGCCATTTGAGAGGGAGACCATCTTTGCGGTTGCTGATTCAGCGTGTTTCTGACGCCAGTGTAGAGGTTTCCGGTGAAACAGTCGGCTCTATTGGAAAGGGCCTGCTCGTGTTCGTCGGATTTGGCAAGAAATCCGGAGAGAGCGACATCCCCTGGATGGTGGAGAAGTTGAATGGACTGCGGATATTCCCCGATTCCGAAGGCCATATGAATCTGAATATCCATGAAATCTCTGGTGAGATCCTTGTCGTGAGTCAGTTCACGCTTTACGGCAGTTGCCAGAAAGGCCGCCGCCCATCCTTTGAACCTGCCATGCCTCCCGGAGAAGCAGAAAATCAATACGATCGTTTTGTCCAGCAACTGAAGGAGTCTTTCGGTCCGACGATTCAAACCGGGGTATTCGGGGCAGATATGCAGGTGTCGCTGACCAATGACGGCCCTGTCACTTTCTGGCTGGAACGGGAGTCGGGGAACGATGTCTGAGTTTCTTGACTACTACTCCGTATTGGGTCTCGACATGGATTGCTCCCATGACCAGATCAAAAAATCCTTTCGTAAAAAGCTTCTTGAAGTTCACCCCGACAAGTCTGCTTTCCCCAGAGACCCTGAAGAGATGCGAAGGCTTCTCGAGGCGCACGATGTCTTATCCGATGCAGACAGTCGTCACAGGTACGATCAGATGTGGAACATCGTCTTCCGTGAGGAACTTCTCGACAAAACCCCTCATGTGACCGACAGCGAGCGTCCGGCTGCCAGAGCAAGGAGTATTCTTTTTCTGTTGCTGGAACAAAGGCAACGGGAAGCCGTTCAACGGTTGGAAGATCTGGGACCTGGTGCCAGACTGTTTCTGAAAAAACACCTGACCGATGACGAGTTTGTGGATTCCTGCTTTTTGATTGGCGAGTACCACGAAGGTATCAGTCAAAAGTCGCGCGCGTTGGAGTGGTATGAGGATCTCCTGCGTACCGAGGCTCGCAGGCAAAATCACCGCCCATGCTATCCAGAGGCGGTTGATCGGGCAAAAAAGCTGTTGCTGAAAAAAACCAACAAGGTTTCAGACCCTCGAGTCTCTCTGGAGTACTTGCGCAGGGCAGAGCAATTGGGTCTCGACCGGCAATCTCGTGGCGAGGTTGCCCGGAAGCGAGCGCGCTGTTACCTGGACATGGGAATGAAGGTCGAGGCCGGCAAACATTTGACCGAGGCCGTACGAATTTCGCCATCCTCCAAAGCATTGAGGGAGTTAATGGCGGAGCTGGGTGGATATTGGGATGAATGAAAGGCTTCATGTGCTGATACTCGCCGGAGGTTCAGGCCGGCGATTGTGGCCCTGGAGTCGACCGGGAATTCGCAAACCTGAGTTGCCTCTGGTTGCGGATTGCTCACCTTTGGAAGAGACGATCGAATCTGCTCTGCTCTTCGCTCCACCTGAGCGGATTCATTTGGTTGCTGCAGAGGGATATCTCTCCGATCCGGGGATTTGCCAATGGATCACTGAGCCCATGGGAAGAAATACACTGCCAGCCATCATGCGAGGGGTGGAGGTATTGTATCAGCAGGACTCCGAAGCATTGGTTCTCGTACTGCCTGCTGACCAGCACATCCTTGATCGGGATCCATTCAGGCAGGGACTTCTGGAAACGGTTCGTGATCTCCACGCCCAGCCCGATTCTTTCTGGATTCATGGTACTGTTGCCGATCCTTCTCCTGATTTCGGTTTTATTTCTCTCGATACTTCTACGGGCTCAGTCGAGTTTGTGGAAAAGCCGACGCCCGAGAAGATTCAACAGATCCAATCGGAATCCGAATCGACCGGGGAGAACAGGAAGAGTTTTCGCCATTGCGGTATTTTTGGCTTTGGCGCCCGATTTTTTCTCGAGCAAATGAAACAGCGCGGAATTGAATCTGTGGAAAATGCTCCAGAGTTGTCTGTCGATCACTTCCTTCTGGGCGAAGCGGACTTTGCCAGCTGTTTGAACTTTCGTGATCTCGACCATCGTTGGAGTGATCTCGGAGATTGGAATTCGATTCGTGAAAACAGTCCGGGTTTTCATTCTTCGACTTCGCAGGTCTCGATCCGTTGGTCGCTTCCTGAAAGAGTCCCCCGGTATCCGTTCGCAGAACCCTTGGCTCTGGATGGAGAGAAACCTGTGATTCATGGGGAGCTTTCCAGGCGGGTCGTGGCATTGGGGGTGGGTCGATTCGAGATCTTCTTTGAGCCTTCGGGGATCCGCATTCTTGGATCAGATTCACAGGGACCCTTTGATCCGGTCAGAGTTGTTCTCAATTCAACGGGCGAAAACCTGGAGATCCTTGGCCTTGTCGGGGGATTGGTTGTGTGTATGGATGATTTGATCCTGATCTGCTCTGAACGAGGATTGGCCTCCGGGTTGATTCCTGAAGCTTCGCGGATTCTCGATTCGGAAATGGTGAAAGGTTCACAATGAACGTGTGGGTAGGTATCGATCCTGGAGAGAAGCGGATTGGCATGGCCAGAGCGGATGCAATGGGTGTGTTGGCCACGCCCAGGGGTGTGTCTGCCAATAGGGACGAACTGCTGCGTTGGTTGAAATCTGTCGAGGAGGACTACGGTCTTGCAGGAGTCATCGTGGGTTGTCCCCGAAACATGGATGGTTCTTTCGGGCCCATGGCTTTGAGATCTCTGGAGTTGACCCGTTGGCTTCGGCAGGGGGTGGAGGTTCCGGTAAGGCTTTGGGACGAGCGGTTGACGACGCAGCAGGCCCAGAGTGTGGGCAAAGAAGCGGCCATCGACGAAAAAGCGGCTGCGATCCTGCTCCAGTCCTATCTGGACGCGGGGACTCCGGATGCCGCCGATCCACCCGGATTGCTGGAGGCGGATTCGGGGAAAAACACGGGTTGAGGGTCAATTTCAGCCAGAATGGCCACAATTTCTTGCCCTTCTGGTCAGTCTAGGTAGCATTCATACCTTGGGAAGGGGCTGAACAGCGTCGCCGGAGCGTTTCCGCACTGTTCAGAACCACAAGAGACAAAGGTATCGTTTTTCGATGAGCATTACAGCAGAGCGCAAGGCTGAACTGATCCAGGAGTACAAGACCTCTGAAAATGACAGGGGTTCCGCTCAGATCCAGATCGCCATTCTTACCGAGAGAATCAGAAACATCACGGACCACCTCCGCACGATGAAAAAGGATTTTGCGAGCCGTCGTGGCCTCCTGGTTCTGGTCGGCAAAAGGACGCGCCTTTTGAAGTATCTCCAGCAAAATGACAGGGCTGAATATCTTCGCCTGATCGAGTCGCTGGGATTGCGCCGCTAGAGGACCGCTTCTGTACTTTCAGATTGCGGATCGCGATTCTTCATCGAGAGTCTCACCGAGTGCTGTGTCATGGAGCATTTTTGCCAAGCCATGTTCAGTGACTCCACCTGCCAATGGCTTTCTGCCATGGAGCTGGGTGAGCGTGAATCGGGCCCTCATTTCCCTCTGAATCAATAACAAGTTTCGAAGACAAGAATCAAACAAGACGCAAGGGTGCGTCGGCAGCATGGGCTGCCAGGAGGATACATGACTCATGTAGTTTCAAGAGAAGTTGGGGGTAAGACCCTCAGCATCGAGACCGGGCTGATTGCCAAGCAGGCAGCCGGAGCGACCATTGTTCGCTGGGGAGACTGTGCAGTCTTCTGTGCAGTGACTTGGGGAGAGCCCCGTTTTGGCGGTGATTTCTTCCCTCTGACCGTGGACTACCGCGAGAATAATTATGCGGCCGGAAAGATCCCTGGAGGATTCTTCAAGCGTGAAGGCCGTCCAACCACCAAGGAAATCCTGACCGCAAGGCTGATCGACCGTCCGGTTCGTCCGTTGTTCCCCGATGGGTTCATCAAGGATGTTTCCGTGGCCTGTGCCGTATTGTCTGCTGATCGTGAAAATGACCCGGATATTCTCGCCATGATTTCGGCTTCAGCATCTCTGAGCATTTCAGAGCTGCCGTTTGAGGGGCCCATCGGTTCCGTCCGTATTGGACGGGTCAATGGTGAGTTTGTGGTGAATCCCGATCATGCCACACGCGAAGAGAGTGACGTGGACCTCGTGGTTGCAGCCACCAAAGAAGCGATCGTCATGGTCGAGGCTGGTGCCCTGGAAGTCGACGAGTCGGTCATGATCGATGCTCTCGAGTTGGCTCACAAAGAGTGCCAGGTCATCATCGAAATGATCGAGGAGTTGACCGGACTGGCAGGCAAGCCAAAGATTGAGTTCGTCGCTCCTGAAGTCGATGAGGAACTTCGAAACAAGGTTCATGGCATGGCCTACGACCGTCTTCGAGAGGCGATTCGGGTTACCGGCAAGCATGAGAAAAAGCGCGCTATGGATGTCATTTGCAATGAGATCATCGAAGAGCTTTGCCCTGCCGATCAGATCGAGGCCGGAACCTGTCCCGATCCCAAAGAAGTGAAATCGTTCCTTGGCGGGGTCAAGAAAAAGGTCGAACGCGATCTGATCATCCAGGAGTCAAGCCGTGCCGATGGCAGAGGATTGACCGATATCCGCCAGATTGATACCGAACTCAGTTTCCTTCCGCGTACTCATGGCTCTGCTGTGTTTACCCGTGGTGAGACCCAGGCCATCGTCACTGCAACTCTTGGAACATCCTTTGACGAGCAGCGGATCGACGGCCTGATCGACGAGAAGCGTGAAAGATTCATGCTTCATTACAACTTCCCAGCCTATTGTGTGGGTGAGTCTTGGCCGAATCGCGGACCGAAGCGCCGGGAGATCGGACACGGTGCCCTCGCTGAGCGCTCCATTCGTTCTGTGCTGCCCGATCACGATGATTTCCCTTACACCCTTCGCGTGGTCAGTGACATCACCGAGTCCAACGGTTCGTCCTCCATGGCCAGTGTCTGTGGCGGAGTTCTGGCTCTGATGGACGCCGGGGTTCCCTTGAAGCGTCCGGTAGCCGGTATCGCCATGGGCCTTATTGAAGACGGTGATAACCACTTCGTTCTGTCCGACATTCTGGGTAGCGAAGATGCCCATGGAGACATGGACTTCAAGGTGACTGGAACCCAAAAAGGGATTACCGCGCTGCAGATGGACGTCAAGATCTCCGGTTTGAGCCGTGAGTTGATGGGGCGTGCTCTTGAGCAGGCCAAAGAAGGTCGAATCCACATTCTTCGTGAAATGCTCAAGAAGCTGGACCGTCCCCGCGAGGAAGTCTCTCCGCTTGCTCCGAAAATCATGCGAATCAAGATCGATCCGGAAAAGATTGGTATCGTGATTGGTCCTTCCGGAAAAGTCATCAAGGGTATTCAGGAAGAAACAGGCGCAACCATCGAGATCGAGGATACCGGTAAGATCACGATCTGGGGTAAGGACAACGAGAGTGCTGCTGCAGCCAGAGAGCACGTCGAGATGTTGACCCAGGATGTCGAAGTGGGCCGCGTTTACAACGGCAAGGTCGTTTCCATCAAGGATTTCGGTTGCTTCGTGGAAGTGCTTCCTGGCCAAGAAGGTCTTGTTCATGTTTCTGAGCTTTCTGGTGATTATGTGGACGATGTCAACTCTGTCGTCAGTCGTGGCGACGAGTTGCGCGTGAAAGTCCTTGAGAGTGATCCTCAGGGCCGTCTGCGTCTTTCCCACAAAGCAGTCCTGATTGACGAGGGCAAAATTGAGCCCACAGCTGTCGCTCAGGGAGACGGAGACCGTGGTCGCGGTGGTGATCGCGGTGGTGACCGTGGACGTGGTGGAGATCGAGGCCGTGGAAGAGGTGGTGACCGTGGACGCGGTGGAGACCGCGGTGGAGACCGCCGTCGCTAATGCGCTATTGATTTGGATCTTGGAAGGGGCAATCCTGAGAGGGTTGCCCCTTTTTTCGTGAGAAAGTGGATTATGACCCGTCTTCTTCTCAAATCTGCGAGACGCTACCCCAGTTCCGGTGCTGGACTGGAAGATTTGCTCATCGAATCCGGGAAAGTGGTGCAGTGGATTCCGTCCGGCTCTGAAAGCCCTTCTGTCGATCAAGTTGTCGATCTCGATGGCCGCTGGCTTTTGCCTGGATTCGTCGACAGTCATTTACATCTTCTGTACACCGAGCAGCACTCCCGGCAAATCTCGTTGGCCGAGAAATCTCTGGACCGTTGTATCAGTGATTTGAAGACCGCAGTCCGTGAAGAGGGTGCATTGGTAGGACATGGCTGGAGAGATCCTCTGCCTACTGAAATGCTGCCGACACCGGCAGCATTTCTGAATCGTCACTTCCCAGACAAGGCTGTCCTGCTTTGGAATGCCGATTTCCACAGAGTGCTCGTCTCTCCCTGCATTCTTGCTCAACTTGGCAAGGATCCGGGACACTCGGGAGTGTTGGTCGAGGAAGAAGCTGAGGCAGCCTGGAATTGCGTCAAGGAATCTCCAACAAAAGAGGTTCCCGCAGCTTGCCAACGATTGTTGCGCCATGGCATCACCGCAGCGACAACCTTTGATCGCGGTGAGTCGATACGGGCATTTCATGCCAACCCACCCGGGAAAGAAGGGGTTTATATTCGCCACGGATTGGCGGAAGAAGAGTTTCTCTCCATGGATCCTGACGAAGCCCTTCCTTATGGAGATCGTGAAGATGATTTTGCAATTCGCTGGGTGAAGATCTTTGCGGATGGAACTTTGGGGTCGAGAACGGCATGGTTGAAGTCGGGGTATACCGACGACCCCGAAAATCTGGGCATCGCCCGTCGCTTTGGAGATTCTCTTCTCTCAACCGCAGAAGCTGCCGGTTCTAAAGGCTGGGGATTAGCGATCCATGCCATTGGTGATGCTGCTGTCTGCGAGGCGATCCGTGCGATTCATTGTGCCCGAATGGCCAGAACAGGCAGACGGGATGTCTTCGATCGGATAGAGCACCTGCAATTGTTGGACCCCGGTGATGTTTCTTCCCTGATTCAAAGTGGTGCTGTCGCTTCACTGCAGCCCTGTCATCTCTTTGAAGATCGAAAAATTGTTCGGGGGCGCTGGGGGAAAAGAGCTGATTATTCGATTCCGTTTCGTTTTCTCCTTGATCAGGGTGTGCCGGTGATCACCGGGACGGATGCACCGATTGAAGATCTGGATCCGTGGGCTGATCTGTACGCCGCCTGTGAGAGGGTGGATCGAAATGGAAGCGGTGAGGCGGAAGGGCCTGCCCAGCGGGTTCGTTTTTCGGAAGCGTTTCATTCCAAGACGGCAGGGGCCGCCAGGGCCAATTTTCTACCAGAGGATTACGGAACTCTGAACCCGGGTAGTCGTGCTGACTTTCAGGTGTTGGATAACGATCCTGAGAGTGTGAGAAAGGGGAGCCAGTCCGGCTTGGTTGATGTCTTTTCACAAGGCCAATGGCGGTTGAATGAAGGAAGAGCATTTCAATGAGTCAGGATTTCAGGGCCGATCTGCATGTGGATACTCTCTCCCTTTTGGCGGAGAGAGGTGGCGGGTTAACTCCTCAACGAACCGATTTCCAGGTCGACAGCGAGCGTTGTCAGATGGGAAAGATCGATCTGCTGGGAACGGCGGTTTTTACGGTGGATGGACATGAGTCTCCCTGGGAGCACTGCCTTTCATTACTTGAAGCCAGAGATCGTCTTCATCAGGATTCCAGCGAGCCGTTTCAAATTGTGACCCATCCTGAACAGGTTTCTGATTTGGCTGATGGGGTCGTGGGAATGTTGACGACCATCGAAAATGGAATCGCTCTGGAGGGAGAGGTCCAACGTCTGGAAATCTTGCACGAGCGGGGCGTCAGGATATTGGGGCTCGTATGGAATGCTGCCAATGAGCTTGGGCAAGGTTGTCACGAAGATACAGGTGAAGGTTTGACTCAACTGGGTAAAGAGATGGTGAAGGAAGCCACTTCTCTGGGGTGGGCCATCGATATCTCACACTTGAATCCACAGGGGGTTTTGGATCTTTGTGAACTGGGCGCAACCATCGTTGCGACCCACTCAAACTCACGAATGGTTCACGATCACGTTAGAAATCTCCATGACCAAACCCTCAATGCTTTGGCAACGGTCAACTCTCTGGTGGGCGTCAACGTGTTCCCTCCATTCCTCGGTGGTGAGTCCAGAGCGGAAACCTTCGTGGATCATGTGTGTCATATCGCGGGAATTCTCGGTAAAGATCGTTTGGCATTGGGAACCGATCTGGATGGGATCTCAAGAACGATGGAGGGTTTTCGCGATTATCGCGACATGGATGTGCTGAACGAGGTCTTGGAGTCCGAAAATTCGGGTTTGGGTTCTGCAGTACTCGGAAACAACTTCATGAATTTTTGGCGAAGTTGGGCAGTCTAGTCGAACCGGCTTCTTTTATGATCCTTCAGCGGATCTTTGATCGCCGGAATCCCCCACGCGATTTTTGATTTCAGTATGGAATCGCAGGAAATCTGAATCTTCCATTGGGACCCAGCGTTTTCTTTGAATGCGGTTGGCGATGGAATCAGGGGAGTAGCGAGCACTGGTGACGTGAATTCCATTTTGGGTAAAGACATGAACCCGACTGTTGGGACCGCGAACGATGACCGTTGACTCACGCCGATCGAGGAAGAGGTCTTGCCGTTTACTGGCGAGTACATCCGAAATCGCCGCTGAGGTGGGCCTTTGTGGATCCTCCCCGCGCTCGAGGGCATGAAGAGTTTTTCGATCTTTGCGCCTGTTGTAAGCACCCAAGATCGATTGAGCCTCACGAAGGGTTTGGAAGACACGCTGGCGACATTCCTTCATCGGCATCCTCTTGCCTTCGCGCGCTCTGGCTTCTATTTCCTCCTGAAGGCCGACCAGGAGGGCACGGAGAGCCGAGATCCATCTTGCCAAATGTGAAGTGTCCTCTTGCCCCAGCAAACTTGCCAAATGAAATGGTTTGGGTGGGGTGGAGATGAAGTTCCAACGGTAGCGCGGTATCCCTCTCGCAGTTCTTGTCTCTTGTACCAAGGCGGTCAATGACAAGTGATCGATCTCGTAGTTCGGTAACTGGAGTGGAAAGCCTCCGACGACCAGTGCGGCCAGCGGGTGCGAAAACTGGGTTCCTTCCAAATATTGGGGAAGGACCTCTGCCAGAAGATCAGATTCATCCACCAGAACAGCAAACGGTTTGAGGGTGTCTCCGTGTAGGTAATCGAGAAGCTCCGGGGCTTCTGCAAGGAGGAAGTTGGTGATGTTTTTCCAGACAGGCAACCCTGTCGGGGACCACCCCGTCAGAACAGTGTGTCCGTTTTCCGGCAGTGAGTGCTCACAGTCTGTTTGCTGGCACCAGTAACAAAGGGCATGCCCTGATCGGTGACCGTGAAGTTCTATTTCTCCTTCGGTTCTCAGTGCGTCGACCTGCTTCATGAGATCTTCGGAAAATTTCCTGGAATGGGCTATTCGATCTTCGTGGAGGTGTATGGGGATCTGAAGATGAAGGTCCAGAGATTCGGGAAGACCGGAAATCGCCTCGCTGCCGTCGCGAGAGAGCAATGAGCGGACAAGTCCCTGTATTCGTCGATGAATTGATTCTGCTGCTTTGGATCGGCGTGGAGCAGATTTGTTTCGCCCTTGTCGACGTGGGTTCATCGCTTTCTCCTGATGATTATCGTAGAAAGTCGTATTGCATGAGCAACCTTGTCTTAGCAAGATCCATCAACTGGATTTTACCCACTGGCCCCAGGGAGATCACATGCTGCCTTTGCTGAAGGTTCCTGTTTCTGATCGATTTACTGCTGGAAAAAGGGCCCTGGTCATCAGTTTTGTCTGCCTGTTAGCCTTCCTTCTGTCTGCACCAGACGCTGTCGCAGGAGATTTTTCTTCTGAAAACCGCAATCGATATCGGGACAAGTTTCTTCAGATCGCGAAAGATTTGAAAATCCCAGAATCGGAAATTTCGTTTTCATTCAGGGTGCCTGGCGTGGGTCAGATTTCGCACCGTGAAGACACGCTGCGTATTCCCGCTTCAACGATGAAGCTGGTCGTCTCGGCCGCTGCCTGGGAACTGTTGGGTCCTGATTTTGAGCTGAAGACAGATCTGTTGATCGATGGTCCCATCTCCAATGGGGTGCTCGACGGTAATCTCATTGTCGTCGGCCGTGGGGACCCCGCTGTGGTGGGGCGTGAAGACGAAGAGGATGTCCTGTGGGAGTTGCGTCCCTGGTGCCAGCAGCTCAAGCGTATTGGTGTTACCGCGATCAAGGGTAAGGTGCTCGCTGATATCCGTTACTTTTCTGGCCCAGGCTTTCATCCAGACTGGCCTCGGCAGTCGGCTCAGCAATGGTACTACGCCGCTTCCGGAGCTTTGAATCTTAACGACAATTGCCTCGATCTTTTTTTGGGGCCGGTTTCGGAAGGTGAGGTCGAATTTTCCGTGAGGCCCCTGCAGCCGTTGGCCAAGATTTCAAATCGCCTCAAATTGGTCAAGGATTCCAAAAAGCATCTGATCCGTATCGATCGAAAATTTGACGAATGGAATGTCGTTATCTCGGGGGCATTTTATCAGGGATCACAGAAACAGAAGTTTCATGTGACAGTCCCCGACCCTGCGGGAAACTTTGTATCAGCATTTACAAATCTCCTTTCGACGGAAGGAGTCAGTGTTGCTGGTGAGTCGATCGACTTGGGTCAATCGGGTCAGGTTTTGGCGACGATTTCCCATTCGCTCAAATCCAGAAGTGCGGTTCTTCTCAAAAACAGTCAAAACCTCTATGCAGACTCCATCTTCAGAGTGTTGGGCAAGGAGTTGGGGGGTGAGGGCAGTTTCATTGTAGCCAAGGCAACCTTGAGGGATTGGGCGCTGCGGAATTTCATGAAGTCCGATCCACTGGTCTTTCAGGATGGATCTGGGCTGTCTCGTCAGAACCGCCTGACGAGTCGATTTCTCCTCAATGTGGTGGATCGTGCCATTTCTCAGGATTGGGGGGCAGATTTCACCGAGCAACTTGCCGTTGGAGGGGTGGATGGAACCCTTCGGAAGCGTCTGGGGCAAAGTGGGCTCAAGGGGCGTGTTTTCGCAAAAACCGGAACTTTGACAGGGGTATCCAGCCTGGCGGGCCTTCTGTTTCCTCAAGATTCTTCTGAGCCCGTGACTTTCGCCATGATCTGCAATCGCAAAAAGGGGTCTGCAGCTGTTGCCCGGAAATGGCAAGACCGGGTCCTGCAATGGGTAGAAGGCCAACTTGGCGGGAACTGATTGAGATCAGGATTCGTATATCCAGACTGTTGGGTCTGATTATGGCACCCCCCTGTAAAATGTTCTTTACAGGGAGACCGGATCAGGGACGATGGGCCTATCCCTAAGCCAGTGTTGAGTGTGAGGAAAACCGTTGGAAATCCCTGATCGCGGCAAGAAGAGACCTTCTTCTGGCCCCGAATCCTCCATCAGTACGTTGTATGTACAGGATCCTTCAGGAGATCGGCAGATCTCTCTGAAAGGAACACGCCTCTCCATTGGCAGGTCCAAGGACAATGACGTTGAAATCTCTGATATCAGCGCGTCTCGTCAACATTGTCGCCTTGAGTGTATTCAGGGGCGATGGCAGTTGGAAGATCTCCGCAGCCGCAATGGAACGATGGTCAATGGAATCCTGATACGCAGACAGCCCTTGTTGCCCGGTGACAAGATCGAGATCGGTAAAACCCGTATCTATTTTGATCGTATCCCGGAAGAAGAATCTACAGCAGGTCCTCATGAGGACACCCTTGCTCTGAATACCGAGTTTTTCCTCGAGCCAGAGCTGGAGGACCCTGTCGTCGATGAAGGCCGAATGAATGACGAGCGAGCCATTTTCATGCGCCTCCTCGAGCTTTCCAGGGATTTGTGTTCCATCCTTGTAACAGAAGAACTTTACGAAGTGATTCTTCAGAATGTCATCGAGATATCGGGAGCTGAACGCGGCTTTTTGATTACTGTCGACGAAGACGAGCTCGTGGTTGCGGCTTCGAGAAATATCGACCGCGATGTGATTCGCAAATCCCACATACAAGTCAGTCAGTCGATTACGCGCAGGGTCTTGGAGTCTGGGGAACCGGTCCTGACAGGGGATGCCCGCAAAGATGAACGCTTCCTTTCATCCGCCTCCATCTCAAACCTGAAGCTGGAGTCGGTGCTTTGTGTCCCTCTGAGAATCAGGGGCAAGGTTCATGGGGCCATCTACATCGACAATCGTTTTGAAAAGAACTCTTTTCATCCGGGTACCCTTCGGTTTGTCAGCTTTCTTGCCGACCAGGCTTCGATCTTTATTGAAAACGCCCGTCTGTTTGAAGAATTGAGAAACAGGCAGGCTTCTCACCAGGCTGCGCGACAGCAGGTGGAGGAGTTGAATCGGGAGTTGCAGGAATTGCTTCTCGCAAGAGACGTTGAGCCAGAACAAGCGAGGGAGTTGATGAAAAAGGGCGCACGCCCCGATTTCCGTCATTCCTATGATCGCATTGTGACCCGTTCTCCGGCGATGATGGCGGTTTTCGAGTTGTTGGATCGGGTGATTCACACCGATATGCCGGTTCTTGTACTGGGGGAAAGCGGGACCGGTAAAGAATTGGTGGCTCAGGCGATCCATCAGGGCTCGGGGCGTTCTGCTTTGCCCTTCGTTTCGCAAAACTGCGCCGCAATTCCGGCCAATCTTCTCGAAAGTGAATTCTTCGGCCACGTCAAAGGTTCATTCACCGGAGCCCATCGTGACAAGAAGGGTCTTTTTGAGTTGGCGGATGGCGGAACTCTTTTCCTGGATGAGATCGGAGATATGAGCCCGGACCTTCAGGCAAAGTTATTGAGAGTTCTCGAGGATGGAGAAATCCGTCCTGTGGGATCGCGGGATGTCGTCAAGGTGGATGTGCGGATCGTTTCTGCAACCAATCAGAACATTGAAGAACAGGTTCGTGTTGGACATTTCCGGGAAGACCTTTTTTATCGATTGAATGTTTTGACTGTGAAATTGCCGCCTCTTAGGGAGAGACGGGAAGATGTTCCGTTGTTGGTGGATTTCTTTGTCGATCGGGCGTGTTCCCGATTGGGAAGAGAAAGACCGGTGATCGATCCGAGAACCCTCTACGCCCTCTATCACAGCCCCTGGCCCGGCAACGTCCGACAGTTGGAGAATGAAGTGGACCGTCTGGTTGCACTGTCTGCGGATGTCATTCTTCCGGAGATTATTTCCACGTCGGTTTTGTCTCAGAAGCCCGGAGAGCAACGGGAGCCTTTGAGGGGGACTTTGAGGGAGTTGGTGGCGGAGGCCACAGAGAGTCTCGAGCGCCAGGTGATCTCTGCAACACTCGAGCAAAACGAGTGGAACAAGAGTCAGACCGCCAGATTGCTGGGGGTCTCACGACCGACTCTGGACCAGAAAATTGAAAAATACCGAATCTTGCGGGAAGAATCGAAGGGGGAGGATTCATGAGCTCCCAGGAATCTCTGGAGTTGAGATACCAGGCTGACGGGGAAAGTCAGCGAGTCTTGTTGGCAGACAAACTGCTGATAGGTCGCAATCCGGGCTGCGCCATCGTTCTGGCTGAGAGCAGTGTCTCCAGCAAGCATGCTGCCGTGGTTGCCAAGGGGGATCGCTGGTTTATTGCCGATCTGGATTCGAGTAACGGAATCATCGTCGATGGTAACAAGGTCAAACAGTTGCAGTTGAAGGCCGGTGTTCAGTTTCGAATAGGTTCTACGGCTTTTCAGGTTTCACCTGTTCAGAGTGGATCCGGGGGGAGCCGTTCTTCCTCTAATTCTTCCAAACGGACTGGAGCCAAGCCATCTGCGGGAGGTGATATCGTCATCCAGCGCAGCAAGGTTGAAAATGTCGATTCCGGAGGCTCCATCGCACTACAGACTCTGGTTTTCATAGGTATTCTCGGAGCTCTCTTCTACTCCAGTTTTGATCTGTTGAGCAATCTTGCGGAAGACCCCAATGCCATGGAAGTTGCCGGCGACCTCTTCTCAGGGGCAGGCGCTTTTGAATCTGAAGCGAGTGTGTCTTCTCTGGTTCCCATTCCCGCTTCTGTAGAGATGGTTCTGGAATCCGGGGACAGTGCCTCGCAGGGAGAGTCGTGGCTGGAAGCAACAGGTGAACCCTCCGCAGATGGATCGATGCGTCTGTCCTGGAATGAACCATTCAGCGTAAAGGCGGGCCAGGGCATCCTCGTGACCGCATCGATGAAAAGCGTGGGTTACGATCGATTTGGTCTTTCGGTCCGCTGGGCTGAAACCTCCGATCCCAACAGTCCCGTCATATCTGAGGATTTTGCTGTCGTCAGGCCGCGATCTGGTTGGAGCAGGATCGCTCTCGAATCACCTGCCGCGATCGACGATGGCTTTGCTAACGCCACCATATCGGTGGTCGGCCTTTCGGACCGAAGTAACAGGGGGGCGATATCGGTTGATCAGTGGATTGCCAAAATCGTCGATATGGAGAAATCAGATACGGTTGTCCTCGCCAGTCAATCCGATCAACAACAGGTCAGCCTGTTGTTGGATGACCGTGGTGTTGGTCAGGTGACCAAGGGGCGCCTTGAAATGATCTCGGATTTGAGAATGGCACTGGGAACGGTCAGTGGACAATGGAAATGGGGCCAGATCCTTCCACTGCGAAAAGAACCCTATGTCGTCGGAGAAGATGATTCTTTCCGCATGGGATTCGAATTGGCGGAGGCGGGTGAATCTGCAGTCATTCAGCAGTTTGTGAGAGCCCAGGCCCAGCGCGTCGACATGTCATGGACACTGCAGAGGGCAGTGCCAGCAGTATGTACCTTCCGAATTAAAAGCAAGAGGCTCGGCTTGGGGGTGTCCGGTTTCTCCAGTGGTATTGCAGTCGCCACAGGTCTCCAGGACGGTCAGATCGATTTTATGGGTGACGAGTTCGCTCTCGGCGAGGGCCGTCAACAGGTGGTTCTGTCGATGAACAAGCCTGCCCGCTGGACCGGATTCACGGATTCGACCGGTGATCTGATCGTGACCGTCGACCATGGTTTGGTCGAAGCGGGTGGAGTGGTCGATTTGGCCATCTCTGCGAGCAGTGCCAAGGAACAGGAGAACCTGGATCGGGTGATTCTTCAGTTGGGTCAATTGATTGATGCAAGGCGCTTCGGTGAGGCAAGCGTTGCCTTGGCGAGTGCACGCGACCAATTGGGTTGGCGTGAAGATCTGGAATCTCGAATGGCAGTCTTCTCCGAGAAGATTTCTCAGGAAGTGGATGCGATTCAGTCTCAGTTGGCAGCAGTTCAGGAAGACATTCGTCGTTTTCCAGGTTCTCCAGCCGAGGGGTTCCTTGTGGAAATTTGTAAGGACGCCCAAGAGCGATTCACGGGGTTGGCTGTCGAATCTCAGGCTTCAAGAATTCTCCAGGAAATTCGCGGACAAAGCGATCGAGAAGAAGAGAAGTCTCAGCTGAACAAGGTTCAAACCATTTTGTCTTTGGCCAGTGAAGCGACGGAAGCAAGCCGTGGTGAGTTGGCTCGGTTCTACTACCAATATGTAATCAAAACCTCACCCGGTACTCCAGCCGCCGCAGAGGCAGAGCAGGGGCTTAAAATTGTAGAGGCGAAGGGGATCTGATGGCTTACAAGGGTCGATCCACAGTATTGCAAAAGACCAGCTCGGGCTGGAGGGCCGTAGAAGTCTCCGCAGCAGGCTCCGGGATTGTTGCAGACAAAACTTTTGCTGACGAATCCGGAATGTCACTTTCAGACTTTTGCGAACAGTTGCAGGGGCAGGGGATGGCAAGGGACAATCTTGTTCTGGCGCTGGATTCCGATTCCTCATCTCTTCGTTATCACGGAGTGCCTCCTGTTCCCAGTTGGCGTCTTGAGTTGATTCTCAAGTACGAAATTGAAGAGGTTGCCGAGCGAACAGGGGACCAGCTTTCAGGTGGGCATATCGAGTTGCAGGTCCCTGAAAGCGAATCGGAGGACACACTGCTGTTGCTGGGCATGGGCAAGGACCATCTGGTGCAGCCCATGATCGATGAGATTGCCAGTTCAGGAGGCCGGGTTCGCCATGCGGTTCCCACATCCATGGGGCCTTATCATGTCCACCTGTCAACGTCGAAAATCAACGACGAAGAAACAGTCATGCTCGGTGATGTCAGTGATTCAGAGACTCAGGTTCTCCTGGTATCCGGTGATCGACTACTTTTTGCCCGAAGCGTTCGCTTTGGCCGTGACCAATTTGTCGAATCCATCCGTGACCGTTGCTCTGTCAGTGAGTCAGAGGCAGAGAATATGGCCCTGGCGTTTATTGATGGTGACCTGATCTCTTCTGCTGAAATAGTTCAGCAATGTTACCGAGGCTGGATATCACAACTTTCCCAGTCCCTGGGTTCTTCCATCAATTTCTGCAAAGCACAGTTGAAGATGGAATCTGTTGTTGCACAGCGCTTGCGACTTTCTGGGTCTGGAGCGGATTTGGCCAACCTTGGTGGGGAGCTTGCTGCTTCACTGGAACTCAAAACTGAATTGGTAGCCCTCGAAGGATTACCGGATAGCAGTTGGAATTGTATGGCCGGAATCGGTGGTGCCGTTCTGGATTCTGAAGATCGCGTCGTCGACCTTTTGCCTGCAGTGGAGCGTGAGCGCAAAACGTTCCGAGAGAAAACAGTATTTCTTTACGGGGCCATCGCCTGTTTTGTCCTGACTTTGGGTGTTCAGTTTCTTGATGCGACCATCGCCGGTGGCCGCTCGGAGGAAGCGAAAGCTGTTCTCAAGGAATGGGATACAAAGATTGGTCTTTGGACTCGCCAGGAAGAAGACGCCCGGAAAGAAAATGATGTTTTACGAAAGCGCGAGGGGCGAATCCTTGACGAGGTAGAGACCAGCCGTTTTTACGCCTCGATCCTTGATGGTTTACGGGTCAGTTTGCCTCAGGAGGTTTCCGTAGACCTGATTCTCATGCGTCGCCAGTCAGGAACCGGAGAGTTGGGAATAGAAATTGAACTACAGGGTCGCTCTGATAATTCCGGGCGCAGGGGAGTAGACGCTATCGATGAGCTTCGGGGGTTATTGGAGGGAATTGTCGGGGTCAAACGCGTTAAGGCTGACCTGCAGGACCTGAAGAGCGGTTCCTATCCCTTCCAGATGACTGTTTCTCCGGACGATTCGATGCCTGAAGCCGGTTCCCGCAAACGGAATCGCAACAGTCGTCCCCGATCCCCCTTTGGGAGGAACTGATATGCAAGAGATTTGGTACAAGAACAAGCCCACACTGATCAAGGCTTTGGTGACTCTTGTTTTATTCATGGTTCTTTCCAACGTTGCCAAGGGCATCCGCGGAGATCATGAAAATGCCTTGCAAATCCACGAAGATAAATCCGTGGTGTTGGCCCAGAAGCTTCAGGGGTTGAATGGTGTTGTCGACGTTGAAAGAAAAAGTCGTTCAGCATTGGAAGATCGGGCCAAGGATCTCTTCTCCAAGGTGTCTATCTCGGCCCGGCCGGTTCATTCGATCCCGGAGAATCCTGATTCCATCGTGACCGAATTCAAAAGATCCAAGGACTCTGTATGGAATGATTTTCGAGAGCGAGCCAATCGGTTGGGGATCATGTCGCCCTCCGCGGTTCCGAATTTCCAGGAGAAGTCAGACTTGACCGTGGACCAGTGGGCGGATCGATACCGTCTGTTGGAGGTTATGGATCGATTCCTTTCCGTTGTTTTGCAGGTTCAACTGCAAAGCGTTGAGGAGATCACACCGGGAGAACGTATACAGGAAGACTTCGCTGATTCAGAGCTGGCACTGGTTCGCTATCCGGTGACCTTCAAATTGAGATGTTCGCCCACTCAACTTTCTGAGCTCTTCGTCCGTTTTCAATCGGATAACGTCTTTCTCTCTCTTGAGCCGGAAAGAATGAGTTCCTCGGATGCCAATGGCAATCAGGTGGAAGTGACCATGACCGTTGTGGGTGTCGATGTTGCTGAGCCCCAGGAGGAATCCCAGGACACTCGCCGAGGCAGCCGATTGAACAGGAGGGGCTGATCATGCGCTGGAATATTGAAAAGATATTTTTCGTCATCGGTGCAGCCTTTTTACTCCTCAGTCTTTTGGGGATGACTCAGACGCTGATTCTTTCCAATCCACTCTCTGGAGTGGAGCTCATGGATCCGGAATCCAGTTCTGGTGGGGCAGTGGGTGGCGTCGTGCGAGTAGAGTGGTACGAATCCGATCCGGGTCTTGCCAATCGAAACCCTTTTCAGGCGATCAGTGAGTGGAAGAGTGTCCCTGTTGGGTCTCTGGTAACTCCGCCTCTGGGCTCTCTGAACCGCAGGGTTCCCTTGCCGCCACTCTTTTCCAATGACGCCTCAGCTTGGCTTACCTTTGAGAATGAAACCCCTGAGGACATCGGATCGGAGGAAGAATGATGACGATTCGTCAATCTCTCTTCATGGTCAGCGTTCTTCTCGTCCATTGTGTTTTGCTGCATGGCGTTCATGCGTTTCAGGTTTCCAATGACGATCTTGAGGTCCGTCCTCAAGACGTTCTGGAATTGACCAACGGAAATCGTTTCGTTGGGAAAATCCTTGTCGAACGTGATGACTTCATCAAATTTGAGACTTCTGGCGGAAGCACGACGGTTCAAAGGGCAGATATCTCGAGGATCCTTTACAGCAATCCACCGGAGGCTGTTTACGAAAAGCGCCTGAAAGCCATCGATCGCAGTCTTTATGCAGATCAGGTTTCACTGGCGAATTGGTGCCTGGAGCCGGAAATCAATCTTCGTGATCGGGCAATTGGGCACTTTGAATCTGCGGTTCAGATCGATCCTTCGTTGCCTTCGGCATACGAAAAGTTGCTCCCGCTTTATATCGGACGTGAATTTTTGACGACTGACGCTGATCAACAGGATCGCAATCTTTTGAAAGAAAGTGAGATCCTGTTACTGGGCGTTCGTTCAGGAGTGGATCTGGGAAGTCTCGATCTTCGGGACGGGGCGATTCGCACGCTGATTCGTATCGGCGACATTCAAGCTGCTGTCATCTTGCTGGAAGAACAGGCAGAGGGGGATCGTGAAGATCCCAAGACTCTTCAGGCAATGCGCCGACTTGTGGTTCTCTATGACGCATTGGGTCGAACAGAAGAATCACGCAAGACAGCCGAAATGCTTCGTGAAGGCGGAGGAGGAAGTGATACGGAGGTCTTGCTGAGGGAGATTCGCTGGGCTGCAGAAGATCATGCTGCCAGAGTCCCTGAGAGTGACACCAAAGTCGAAGCCCTGATGGAAGATCTGCTGGCATTCGGTGAAGCGGATGGAAAGGCGTATCTCTATCGTGGTTCGGTGCGTTTGTTGAACGGCGATCTGGAAGGCGCAGAGAGTGATTTCCGAAAAGCCTTCTCTGCAGGAGAGGTGGACGCCGTTGCTGCGACCACCTATGCGCTTTCATTCGCCCGTCGTGGAGATTTCCAAAAAGCACTGGATCTCCTTTCTTCTGCAGCGGATTCAGAAGCTGTTTCCGTGGATTGGCGCCTGGTTGAGGCGTACGTCATTGAAAGCCAGGGGGATTTTTCTTCCGCCTTGCGTCTCTATGAAGAAGCCAGAGGTCGGGTGGAGTCCACCTGGCAATCCAGTGTGATGGCCATCTCTGCTCGCAGGAGAATCGAGCCTGAATGGGATGCCATTCCCTCGATTCAAAACCTGATGCAGTCCGATATCCTGAGCCCTGCAGCGTTTTCAGAGTGTTGTTTGATGCTGGGTGATATTTTTCTGCAACGGGGTGAAAACTCTGCGGCCCGTCGTTGGCTTGAATATGCCTTTGCCAGTGGTCTGGATACTCCTGAGCTGCGTATTCGACTGGCGATGGCACAATCCGGACCCGGTGGCGATAGCGAAAGAGCCCGTGAGTTGCTTGCAAATGTCACGGAAGAGGATCCAGAAAACCCCGATTCCTGGAATGCTTATGCCAGCCTTCTTTATTCCCTGAAAAATTTCCAGGAGAGCAGGTCTGCACTGGAGAAGTGTATCGCACTCTTTTCGAAGGAGGAGCGCGAGTTGTCGGCATTGGAGATGCCCACTGCTCTATCGTGGGCGATGAGATCCCTGCGACAGGTCGACCGATTGTTGGGGCAGGAGTATTGGGTGGATGATTTCCGGAGGGAATCAGATACCGCTCTGCGTAACAACTGGGATGAAGAAGAGTCTTTCGGGGTCAACGTGAGCCTAATGGATGGGATGGCGGTGATTGAGGGAACCCAGAAGTTCCAGCCGGATCGTCTGACGACCATGAAGAGAGATCTTTTGACACCCCGGTTGGCGGCCGTTGCCACTTCTTTGCGACTTCTTGAAGCTGGAGAAGGTGTTCGTGTCGGTTTGAGAATTGAAGATCAATCTGGTGGTGGTATCGGGTTTTTCCGAGAGCCGGACGGTGTCCTGGGTTTCGTGATTCTGGGAGACAGTGATCCGGTGATGATTCGGACCGATTCTGAAGAGATGGCCGAGGAACATGATTTGATCCCGACCATTTGGGAGGCTGCTCCTCAAGGCCATACCCTGGAGATCAATTTTGTATCCAAAGACTCCTCGTCGAAAGGGAATGCTGAAATCTGGTTCGATGGAATCCGAATCGCAAAAGATATTCCCTACAGGATTTCCCGTAAGCGCGGCTTGCGGGCGGGGGTTTCCGGACAGGCTCCTCTGGAGAGTCGTTACGTTCTTCAGGTCGAGAATTTCGAGGTGTTTCGCGACAAGCCTCGCCAAAACCAGGAAAGAGAATTTTGATGGGTTCCCAGCAAAAAGGATTCACTCTGATCGAGTTGCTCGTGGTGATCGCCATCATTGGTGTTCTTGCAGGCATGGGCAGTCAGATGATGGGCTATTCCATTAAAAAGGGGAACATCTCAGCGGCAGAGTCGGAGATTCAGAGATTGATTCTGGGTGTGGAATCTTTCCAGTTGGATCATGGCGATTACCCTCCGACTTCCATGGAGGTCGCCTACGAAGTCTCCGGTAATGGACTGGATACGGGGAATGAAAGTATGGTGGCGCATTTGGCCAGCAGGGCCAAGGGCCGTACCTACTTCGACTTCACTGAAGAGTATCTCGAGAACCTCGACAACGATTCTCTCGACAAGAGTTTGGTAGACGAGATCAGTTGGGTCTTCGGTGACAATCAATTGAGGGAGTATGTCGATCCCTGGGGGAATCCCTATGTCTACATTCACAATCATGATTACGGCCGAGAATTTTCGGTAACCGGGGACGGTAAGCCTGTGATGGTTTCCGCGGGACAATCTGCCAAAACCGCCACCTATTATGAGCCGATCCGCTTCCAGATCTGGTCCGCAGGACCGGATGGCATTCATGAAAATTCTGAAGGAGACGACGTTTCTCAATGGTGAGATCGACTGAGGCACCCTCTGATTTCGGATTCACGCTGATTGAACTCTTGGTGGTTCTTTCCATCCTGACGATGGTTTTGGGGATGTCGGTTTCTGTCTTTCGATCATTTGGTGAGGGGCAGTCGCTGGAGATCGCTGCCAGCCAGGTTTCGACGGCAGTAAGGGCCGCCAGAAACTGGTCAGTATCCACCGGAATGCCCAGTCGTGTCATGGTGGACCCTGATAACAGAACTGTGACTGCTTTCGGTTTCAGCACCGTGGCTGCATGGGATTTTGAAAGCCTCTCCGGTGAGCCGGCGAATGCACCCTTGCCGCAAGGTTTGCCGGTCGCAGGGGCTTTCCGACAAAAAGCGGAAGTGACAGGGCATGTTGAGGCGGCTTCCGGCAGCGTGGGAAGTGGCATCCTCTGTGTGAATGACGGTGCTGCTTTGCAAGCGGAGTGGCAACCTCGCTATGACGTTCACCGCGGCTTCTCCGTCGATGCCTGGGTTCAGTTCTGGCAGCCCCCCTGGAATATCGAGGACGGCATCGAACCTTCGGGGGGGTTCAGTGACCCCCGTCGTGAAATGCGGATGGCGATCATGAGTTTGCCGGGGGCATTTGAAGTTGGATTGCTGGGAGACGGTAGCGTCTACCTGGAGATCGGAGATCCAAGAGGGGATATTGACGCTCCATTTTTTCGCGCCCAGACAGAATCGCGTCGGATTATCGCCGACCGTTGGTCCCATGTCAGAGCCGCGTTTGATGGTGTAGGAATCACCATTGAAGTCGACGGAGTGGCAGTGGATTGGTACCCGGAAGGTTTTGAATGGATCGTGCCCGAAGATTGGCCTCCTTTGCCCGACGTGATTGCGCGAGTGGACAGCGATCTCTACATCAGTCACCCGGCCCGGTTTTTCATGGGTGGCTTGGATCAGATTGTGCTCCGCTCTGCCACTGACCCGGAAGTTGTGGAATTACCCGACAATGTTGAGCTCCTGGGTGCTCCACAAATGATTTACCTTTCGGGGAACGGGTCACTGGATTCTCTGGAGCACGACTTGCCGGTGGTTATCCATATTGCGGAGGTGGGCGACCTGGCCCAACTGGAGCAGGTGGATGGTACTTCCGTCGCAGGAGAATCATTCCGAGATCAAATGAACCGTAAAAAACAGGAGCGACAGGATCAGCAGGATCGTGTTGAAGATGCCTTCGGCAGTCCAATTGGTGATCTCATGAGTCATCTCGAGGATTGGCAGGCGGATTCGGAGAATGGTGATGAAGTAGAGGATGTCTATCTTCTTCCACTTTCTCCAGGGATCCATTTTGGCATCGGTGATGTTGATGAGCACACCGTTCTGAGATTACACAATATTGTCGTTGATTTGACGGGGGCGATCCGTGGTTGAGGAATTGCGTTTGAATAAACAGCAATCGGGAATGGCGCTGTTGATGGTGGTGTTGGTTCTGGCTGCACTCGCAGCGATTGGCACCCCTTTTCTCGCTTCCATGCGACTCCAGGAGTCTGGTGCAGCCAAGACTCTCGCGGATCACAAGGCCCGTCTCGCCGCACGAAGTGCGAGGGATCATGCAGTCAGCCACCTTTTTGACACCTACCACAGTCGTGAACGTGATTTCTGGACTCCCGGTGAAAATGCGGGGGACCTGGTTGACGACCTGGAAGACCTTCAGGTTGTCTTCCCTGAATCGATGACGACTGAGCCGCTCGACCAATCAGAGTCGACAACGTTGACAATGCGTGGTGAAGGAGACCGCATTCTGGATGCCCGTGTCACCGATGAGCAGGGCAAGGTCAATATCAACACGGCGATGCCTAATCTGGTGGGCAATCTGTTGGCGGGCAGTCATCTCTCTGAAAACATCACCTTTGATCAGGAGTTGGATACGCTTCCTCTTGATGATACGAGCATGTTTCCTGCAGACGACGACCCCGATACCATCGATGGTGTGGTGGTCATTCTCAATCCTATTTTCTTCACCACTGAGGCTGTGTCCTACACGGGTAAAACTAAAGAAGGCCTGACCGGTGTTTTTCGTGGCCAGTATCTCTCTGGAACCTGGGAGCATCAAAAAGGTTGGCCCGTCTTTGATCTTCGGGGCTACAAAACCTTTCTTCATCGATTGGCCAACTTGTCGGATGGGGAAATCGCCAGCTTCAGAACGCCTCTGGGTATCCGCCAAATTGCGGACTGGTCGGTGGTTCCCTACTTCCTCCAGACTTTGGCTGTGGTGGGGCTGAGTATCGACAACATGGCAGAGTGGGGTTTGACTCCGGAGATGCTGGTTCGCGCGGGTCTGGATCCTTCGATTCTCTCTCGGGAACCGGAAGAGGTCGACGAGGGCGAATACAGGGATGCCAGGAAACTGTTTCTCGATAATGGAATTCCCCGAGACGTGATCGACCTTGTTGAATCGGTCCGAGGAAAAGCGGGGGTCATTGAAGCATCCAAGATTGTGGAGGACTTCGGTGGTTTGGATCGGGCCCGGGGTAATGCATTCAAAGGGGTTTATCAAACCTTTATCGCTCCGCAGCTGAAAAGGATTCGCACCCAGAGTCAAAAGTATTTCCCTGGCGCAGTGACCGCCTATCAGGAGATCTTTGATATTCCTGACATGGAGACGATCTCAGCAAGGGAGTTTGAGAATATCCGTGAGTACATCACGACCAATTCCACGATGCCCAGATCATGGTCTCAGGAACAAATGGTGGAAGGGGAGATCTCCAACAGTGCGTTGCTGGGGGTGCCGCAGATGCGCCTTCCCCGTTATGACTTTTTCAATCCTGGAACGGTCGTTCGAATCCGCAGCGCCAATGATCCCAACAAGGTTGAGTACGGACTCGCTGCTGGAGCGTTCCCCACGCCCAGAGGTGGATTTCGTGGTGGTGGCAGGGGAAGCATTTTTCAAGGTGGGGTCATTCTCAAGGAACCCCTGAAATATGAGTGGGCTGAACGGGAAGCAATGGTCAGTGCATCCATGCGCCATCCCATCAACATCAATACGGCTCCTGCCAGAGTGATTCAGGCTGTTTTGACGGGGGTCAGTACCCAACGTTTTGGTCGAGAGTTCAATTCCGTTTCAGTGGAAGAGGCCCGCAAATTGACCTCTCGCCTTCTGGAGGCGATGCCGATTGAGGGTTTTGAAGAGTTCCGCACCATCGTGGAAAATGCACAGCTCTCCGGGGATCTGGATGGTACGGACAGTAATGCGATTTTGATCAATGCCCTGAATCCGAATCATCCCCGCCTGTCGGTTTCAACGACCGGTTTCTGTTATCGAACCCACGACGTCTACACGATTGAATCAACGGGTATCTCACGAAGTGGAGCTGGTTTTCCTGAGGCGACAGTACGCCTCCGGGAAATCGTCGAGGTCGCTCCGCCTGAATCCCTGTTCCTTCGTATGGAAACCCAGTTCGACTGGACTGCGCTCTACTCGACCCGAAACACCGGCGGTGGTCGCTTTTCCCGTTTCAACAGTACTTTCCTGCCGGGGATGGCTTCCAACCTGATGGTGACCGGTCCGGTATCCATGAATGGGCGTCAATTTACAGCGCCATCCATGGACGAGGGCACCCTTCGCGGTGAAACATTGACGGTTCCCGGACTCCGTCTCAACTGGGGATTCGGTCAGTTGGGTCTCTTTGAAGTAGAGAGTTTTGCGGACACGGTTGAGGGACGGGAACTGGAAGACGGCCCCTGGTCTCGGGGAACGTTTATCGAAACGACTCTTCCACAGGGTGATCTTCCACCGGGTTCCGGTGGACAGGTGGAGTTGCAACAGGCAGTGACGGATGCCCTTTCCACCGTCCCTGCGATGGTCGAGTTCTGGTACCGACCACGCTGGGGTTCACGGGGACAGAATCACACCATCTTTGACATGCCGGGTGCACAGCAGGATCCGTGGCGTGATCGTGTGCGCCTCTTCTTCGACAGTGATGCCCAGGAGTTGGTGTTACAGGTCTTTGACGAGACCGGGTCGGCTCTGGCCTGGGATTCTGATTTTGCTCCCTGTGCAGAGCTCCGCCATCCCATCACCGCGAACTCTTTTGCAGATGATACCTGGTACCACCTCTCTGCCGGCTGGAGGTCCACTCGTCCCGGTGGACTGGTATTGTTGATCGATCGCAAGCCGGTGGGAAGACACTCCTGGATGACGCGTCTCGCGGCCCCCCTCAATGCGACAGCGTTGCGGCCTTCGCTGGAGGACCCCGAGATCATCCAGCGTTTTCCGCCTTCCGGGACACTGCAGATCGGCTCAGAGGCGATCGACTACATCAAGGCTGACGGGAATCTGCTGTTCACGTCTTATGCGGCACAGAATTCCGGCATCCCTCTTCCGGTCAGAGGATTGAGGGGGACGATTCGTCAGAATCACCCGACAGGAACTCCGGTTCGGCTGTTGGGGTACTCCCTTTCTCTCGCCAACTCGGATCCCAATCTGGGTCTTGAGGATTCTTCCAACCGAACCATTATTGGTCCCGGTGGAGCGACTCTGGCGTTTGATTTGCAGCCTACTCAACGGATTGAAAGTATTACCCCTGCAGGCCAGGTGACTCTTGGGCCTTCCAGTTATGCTTTCGCAGATACCACTGCGCTCTTCGCTGTACCGGGTTTGACGAGCACCATGGAACTGGAACCCTTTACGTCCAATTCCAACAGCCTGCTGGTACAAACCCAGACGACGCATCCCTTCGAGTTGGGTTTCCCACCCCAGGGCTACATTCAAATCCGTAAAATCGAGCGAAACTCCGAGGGGTTGATGGTTCACACCCAAAGTGAATTTGCGAAGTATTCCTCGATTACTCCCGGACCTGTTCAGGGGCTTTATCGCTTCACTGCCATGGGCAGGGGCTTGTTGGATACGGTGGCCATCGACGGGACTACCGCAACACCCGGTGACGTTCGCTTGGCTGTTCGCGGTGTCTCCATCGAAGCGGAGGGGGGGGGTCTCAACGAGATCTACGCTCCTTCCGGTGCGATACAGATTACTCGTCCTCCGGGGAGTGCAGTCTTGCCGGGGACCACGGTGATCAATGGCCGAGCGGGTCACCTGGGCAACGCCGAATGGATTCTTTACGACCGGATTGCAGAAGGTCGCTACTTCATCGTCGATCCGGATGCCCACGAAGTTTTCAGGGGGTTCTCGGGCAATCGATATGTGAATATTGCGGACGCATTCCGCCGCAACCGGTTACGTCCCGATCTTGATTCGATCCAGTTTGTCCCTGCAGGAGCAGAGATTGTGCAGGTGGTTCGGGCGGTCGGTGCGGAAGCTTCCGATTTCGACGAGGTGGTTCTGGGAGATGGGGCAGGAGATCCACGGAATCGACAGGTTGAAGCCCTGAAGATGCGTATCGACAAGGTTCGGGAGACGGACTCAGGAATCTACGTGACCTTCCAGCGTCCGCCGGAAGGAATCTATCGACCTGATCAGGATCCCAGAATTGGTCGCTTCCCAACGGGGAGATTGCCCTCCACCTCCCAGGGAACCATTCAGTTTGGTCAAGGGATGCAAATGGCGGGTGGGGCTTCCGGTAATGGAGTTTCTGCTGCGACTCTCGACGAGGTCCGATTCTCTCGTCTGGATTCGACCGACGTCGATACCTACGTTTTTCCGATGGGGTCGACGGGGCTTGTCTCCGGCTCGTTTGGTTTGACCTCTTCTCCCAATATGCCTTCCGGAGTGAGGGCAGAGATTATTCGCAACTTTTACCGTGACGGCGATTCGGAACGCAGTGGCGGAGCTCTCGACAAGTTGCTTCTGGTCGGAAAACCGAGACTGGTCAACTCCTTGAGCCCTGAAGGGGGAGTCAGTCGCAGTTTCAGTCCTTCTGACCCACGTGCCTTCGGTCTGGGTCACAGGGAAGGAATCCTGTCGGTTGACGGAGAAGCGATGCACTACTCCTTTGAGGCAGGAGATATCGAACCCACCGTGGAAGTTTTGTTGGAGGAAAACCTGGCCAGAGATCCCTATCTGGATGAAGAGGCGATCGATGCAGGGCTGACTCTTTTCACAGATCCTTTGCGAGATCTTCGCAGTGAGGTGGTACCGGTGGTGCAGGTCAATACCACCACCGGCCTTCCCCGTAACGGTGGATTTCTGGAAATACTTTCAGGGACATCCCGCGAGATTATCTATTTCGGAAGTGCGAATGGAAATCAGCTTCGGGATGTACTCAGAGGACAATTGGGGACTCCGGTCAACGGTTATGTCTACCAGTGGTCCTACATGTCCAACAATGAGCCGGTGACGGTAACCAACACGATTCGCATGCGGCTCTTGCCCACTCGGGAAGTGGATATACTGACTCGCGGAATGCTTCATACGGAACGGGAAGCGAACAGTCTGGCAGTCAATTCCCTGGTTCCGATCCCTGCCATTGCAGTGGGGAGATTGGCGGGGAACAACACCGAGGTCGAGATTCCCATGGTTGGGAACCTGCGCAACTTCCCTTCGGGAGAAGGATATTTTCTCGTTGATGACGGCAATCCGGCGACTACCGATGAGGTTGTTGCCCATGCGGGCAAAGTGGAAAACGGCTTCCGGCTCTTCCGGGATGATCGCAGTGGACGAGGAATCTTCCGAGGTCGTTTTGGAACTCCGATCGGCAACTTTGTTCGTGATGTGCCCGTCGTCGAATTCATGGCACGCCATCACGATCATTACCAACCCCGTGTGGAATCGAAGGACCTCCAGTATCTGGAGAGAGCCTGGACGATGCCGGGGACGGTTTGGGATCGATTGAGCTGGGGTGTGGAAGAGAGCCGGAATCGCAGGACCGGTGGAACCGTGAGGGTCCTCGCCCGATTTGAAGGGATACCTTCATGGGATTCAGAACCGACCAATGAACCCGGGGGGATCTATCAGTTCGACGATCCGGACGACGAGAACATCATCGATCTTTTGGCGGACCAAATGGAGTTGAGGATCTACTTCCGTCACCGCGACGGAGCGTATGGTCCCTTGCCCGGCGGTGGCTGGAATGATGAATGGAAACACCTTCCGGTTCTCAAGCAATTGTCAGTGGAGCATCGCAAGGAATGGCGCGTCCTGCATCATGAGGAGATTCCCTTCTAATGAATTCCCGCGAATCCGGACTGACCCTGATTGAGATCCTGGTAGCCCTGGGGGTTTTCATGCTCCTGGGGTCGAGTCTCGTGATGTTTCTCCGAGACGGCATGTCCACATGGCAGATTGGTGAATCACGCAGGGAAGCCTATGAGCGGGCCGGGGCGATCATGGATTTGATCGGGGATGACCTGAGATCCGCTTTTACGCAGTCTGACCCGGGACCCGGTGACGGCCTCGTAGACGTGCTTCTTCTGTGTGACAGGGATTCTTTCAATCGGCCCCGGTTGCGTTTGGTCAGGACCCTGTCCGATGAAACCCGCAATCCGGTGACGCGAATCGCAGGGGCCTATACCGGGGGTCTTGCCGAAGTGGATTATCGCAATGACTCGCGGGAGGCCCAGCTGGGGATCCTCCGTGCACCCGGAGGGTTGGCTGAGGTCGCCTATCAAATGGGGCCCGAAAATGGCTCAGAGGTGCTCTGGAGGGGCTTCAAGACACCCATAGGCGGAGAGTCTTCCCTTTTTGAAGACATCAATCTGGCTCCCGATGTCGATGGTACACCGATGCGCTGTAGACCGATTGCAGACGGAGTCCTCTACCTTGGTTTCTCCTTCTGGGGAGGGGACCGCCGGCGCTGGGTGGATGGGATCAGCCAGCCACCGCTGGATCGCTGGGATTCGACGCGTGCAATTTTGGCCTTCGACGATTCGGAAGATTTCGAATGGTCTACTGCCAGTCGGGATGTTCATGAAGACGACGTCTTCCCTGATACAGTCGAGATCCAGTTGGTTCTGAATCCTGCAAGGTCGCGAGCTCTGGCGCGGATCGTGACAGACATTGGCGAATCGGATGAAGATCTCCCTCTTGACAGCGTGGCGGAATATTCCAGAGATGGAGATTTGTTTGTTCGCCTGGATTCGGAATGGATTCAGGTCGGCAGTATCTCAGGGAATCGTTTGATCGATTGTATTCGTGGAGTTCGGGGTACAAAGGCTCAGGAGCATTTAAAGGGAACCCGGGTTGTTAGTGGTACCGAGTTTCACAGAACGGTCCGGATTCCAGGCTATCGGGATGCGCGAGGCCCGCGATGAATTTGCAAAGAGACTCCCAACCGTCCAGTCGTGAGGCAGGATTTTCACTCCTTGAAGTGATCGTTGCCCTCGGAATCCTCTCCGTGGGAATCGCTGCTGCGGTCTCCCTGTTTACCGCGGGGACTGCGGCCCACAGTCGTGCCGTCGATCGTCTCAAAAGTATCGAGATTTCCGAATCCATCTTTGCCGCTGTTGAAGGGGCACTTCGGGATGGTGCCGATCTTGAGGACATTCGCAATGGAGACGTCGTTACAGACATTCTTTCCCGCTGGCCGGGAGTCTCTGTCGATCTTGCCTTCTCAACGGTTCCGAAACCGGAGTTTGTGGATGCGGTGGTGGTCAGAATGCGAATCAAGCGAACGTCCAGGGGGCAACAGGTCGAAGAATCGTTTGAGCAGATTATTGCGCGCAGCAGAAGTGTGCGATTGATTCCCGAGTAGCTCAGACGGACAGGATGGCTCTTTCGAGCATCTCCTCCGGTTTGGCACCGGCCCCCGATTTCATCTGCCAATCGAGTTCAATCAGTGTTGCGATGATGTGGTCGACTCGAGCGGCATCGCAATGTTTGTACTGAAGTCTGATCTTTGGCAGAAAGGGTCTGGCCAGAGTAGTTTCCGCGAGGATCTCTTTTTCACCGCCGCCCTTTTCGACTATTCGACGGACGTCCCGAAGTTCCCGGGCTCTTTTGAGTGCCAGTGCGGAACACTGCAGCATCAAGGCCTGAGGATTCTTGACCCGTTGGTCTTTCTCGTCGAGCCAGCCTGTCTCCAGCATTTGTTTCAAGAGTTGAAGTGCTTCTGGCCGCTTCTTTTCAAACCAGCGGTCGACAAGGTCAAAGGCTGATCCATCGCCACCCGAGGGAAGGTGGTCGAGGAGCAGATCCTCGGTGACCGTGGAGTGTCCCTCAGCGGAGCAGATCAGGCTGACTTTTTCGATGGTTTGGGCCAGGGGAGCCATGACAGGACCCATTCGGTCGATCATCATTTGGGCTGATTTCGCGTCGATGTTGAGCTTGGCCTGACTGAAGCGATGCACGAGCCATTGGTTCAACTCATTATCCCAGGGGCGAGCCTCCGGTCTCCAGGGGGGGGGTCTGTGGAAGGGTCTGTCCGCGGTGATCCACCAACCGGTTTCTTTGAGTTTTTTCGATACTTTGGAACGGCCGTCCAGTTGTTCAGCGATGAGGATCAGCAAGGAATTCGGTTGGGCAGCTCCAATGAAATCGATCCATGAATCTGCCGACGATTTCAACCAGCGGTCTGCACCCTCGAGGACCACGATGGGAATTCCACCAAAGAGACTGGGAGTCTGCAGGTCGTCGAAGATTTCCTGAAGGCGGCTCTCGTCGGGGCGCGATTGGGCGGAAATCGTTTGAATCACGTCCGCCGGAGGCTTTCCTCCCTCAAGACTGGAAAGAATCAGATCGCGGGCTTCCCGACGTAAAAGGTCTTCTTTTCCGACGATGACGGCCACCGCGGGAAGCTGCTCCTTCAGCTTCCGGGCGAGGGTACTGACGGTCAGGGTATTGCCGCCGGATCGTTTTGAGGTGCGCTTTTTGGCCATGAGAACAGTTTCCGGGATATGAGCCCGAATTCAAGTTGCCGCCTTGACTCCGGGATGCCCTGAGATATTCTCCAGCAGTCAAGAATTGATCCGGGGGGTCCGGATCGGAAGTGTGGTGAAATTCCACCGCGGTGCCGCCGCTGTAACCGATGACAATCCTTGCAGGTGAGGTTTTCAGACCCACCAGCCACTGCGACGAAAGTTGTGGGAAGGCGCAAGGGGAGGTTGATTCGGGAGCCAGAAGACCTTCTTGACGGAACCTCGAGCAAGGTGGTGACTATGTCTGTTTCTGTTTCTTGGCCTCTTGGCCAAATTCGTCGCTTCGTCAGCAATTCCAATCTTCTTCATAATTCCAAAAGTCGCCCGGAACACCGCGCACTATGCGCGTTGGTATTCGCAGTGCTGTTCTCTGCTGTCATGCAGACCGATAGAGTTATGGCGCAACCTGCTGAAGCCGTTGTTTCGGTGGCGGTTCCTGGTTCTCTGGTGGATTCCCATCCCTATGGATTGGTTTCTGATCCGAAAAGCAGTTTTGGCTACTGCGCCATTGCCGGCGATGTGACCCCCTTTGGTGAAGCGGTGCCGGACTATGCAAACTTTGTCGTCGCAGAACTGGACCTGCACACCCTGGAAGTGATCCGAACTTTTGAAGTGGGTTACTATCCCACCGAAATGCAGCTTTTGGGCCAGGGTCTCTACGTGACCTGCAGTAATGACTCAAACTTGTACAGAATCGATCTGCCGAGCGGAGTAGTGGACTCATTCCCCATGACCGATTCGACCGGAAATGCTGTGGGATTCCTCTCCGGATTGAATGTCGATTCTTCAGGAAACGTCTTGGTCGGATCCAATGGCGGTAACTTCGACGGATCCGATGAAAACATCCTTGTTTTTGACCCTGTTGGCGAAGTCATCGCCCAGCGAATCGAGGTTGCCGGGTCGATCACTCGCTTCATGGTTCGTAATGGAGAGTTGATTGTTCCTCTGGGATATCCGGGCAACGACTTCACAGCAGCTCCGAGAGTCGTCTGGATCGATCTGGCCAGCGGATCTGTGGTCGGATCGCTCGACTTTGATGTCGACACCGCAGATTTCCCTGGGCCCAGTGACATAGAGGATCTGGGTGACGGTAGTGCGGTTGTCTCCGTGTATGGCGGCAGCTCTGAAGTTTTCCATATCGACCTCGATCAAAAGAGCCTGATTCAAACCCTGCCCATGGGTGGAGGTGACCTCACCCAGGCCGCTCTTCAATCTTTGGGTGGTGGTGTTTTTCTGGTGAGCGATCTTTTGGCTGGCTGGATTCGAAAAGTGGACTCTCTTACCGGCGAGATCAGCGACTTTGGTTCCGGCTTGTCGCTTCCCGTGGACATGATCCTGAAATCGGGTCGATTGTTCGTATCCGAGCAGGGCGTTGAATCGGTCTCGGTCTACTCAATTCCCGGATCATTCATTAGGGGCGACTCCAATATGGACCGCACCATCGATGTGAGTGACCCGGTGACGCTGCTTGAGTACCTCTTTGTGGGTGGAGACCTTTCTTGTCAGGATGCGGGAGACGTCAACGACGACGGCTTGTTGGACATTGCCGATGCGGTGAATGTTCTCGAGTACCTTTTTTCTGACGGTGTGGCCCCTGGTTTCCCCTTTCCTGTAGGGGGAGCTGATCTGGAGCCCGACAGTCTGGACTGCGCCCACTCTTCTTGATGATTGGAAACAGGTTTGTTTACAATCTGATTGCCGCAGTTGTGAATAGTTTTGAACTCTGGAATGAAAGCGGGAAGCGAGTTTTATGAAAACTGCCATCTCACTTCTTTTTGTACTTTTGACGACCGTGACCGTCCACGGCCAATCCGTTTGGCTGGGCAGTGGAAATACACTGCAGGCTCTGAATGAGAATCAGAGTCAGTTGATCATGGGTCTCTCTGACCGTGCGGAGTTGATTTGCCGAGCTCCCAGTGGCGGAGCCTGGGTTCATGTCGCCAATGACGACATGCTTTACTACTACAGAGCCAACGGTGAACTGGGTTCCGGTCTCCAGGTCGGCGGTCTTGCCGCTCTGGCGGTGGATTCCAGTGGAGCAGTCTGGGCCACTCGTCCGGGCAGTGACGATGTCATCCGTTGGGCGGGAATGGGATCTCCCCTTGAAACCTTCCCGGTGAGCGGGGTTCCTTACGGAATCACCGTCGATGGAGATGGGTTCATATGGGTGAGTTGTTCTTTCTCAAATGAAGTCGCCAAGCTTTCTGCGGACGGCACTCTCCTGCAAACAACACCTGTCGGCTTTTTTCCGACGGGGATTTCTGCCACTCACGACGGAGGAGTCTGGCTGGCTGAAAAACAGGGGCTTCGCCGCCTGGACAGTGCCGGTCAAACGGTCTGGTCCGATGTTGCAGGTGTTTTTCCGATCGGAGTGACGACGGACATCGACGGACGCGGTTGGTTTACTTGCCAAACGAGTCATGAAGTGGTGGTCGTCTCCGATGCAGGAATCGATCAGATTCTCAATGTTGCTGAAAGACCTCTGGGAATTTCGGCGCACTCTGACGGCAGTGTCTCAGTTCTTTGCCGTTTGGGCGAATCCGTGGTCAGATTTTCGCCGACCGGTGACATTCTCGCCACCACGTCGGTTTCTTCTCCCGGAGGCATGGGGGACCTGACGGGGCTTCAGACTGCATTGGTCGTGGCACCTGATCAGGACTTCGATGGTGACGGTGTCACGAATGGTGAAGAAGTGCTTTTGGGGACGAACCCCTTTCTGGTACCGCAACAGCCGTTCATTCGTGGTGACATCGACCGTAACGGCGTGGTTCAACTGACCGATGCCATTCTGTCTCTGGAGCACCTGTTCACGGGCGCCAGTTTCACCTGTCTGGAGTCCCTGGATTCCAATGCGGACGACAATCTGGACCTCGGAGATCCGATCAAGATCCTCAGTTATCTGTTCATGGGAGACAGCCCACCCAGTGGGCCTTTCCCGCAACAGGGTCTCGATCCGGCACCGATTCCCGGATTTCCCTGCCCCCAGTAGCATTATCGGGGGTCGATTCGACGATCAGGGTTGAAATTTTAATGGCGGAGGTGTCTGATGAAGATTCAGGCACCTCCGCTTGTCTTATGGTGAGCGATACAAGGTGTGGGATCCCTCCCAAAGCCCCTGTCTATTCACCCTTGTGAATCAGTTTCGCACTTTGCGCTCAGACGTTCCGGGGCACTCTATCTGATTTCGGGATCCTGAATCACTGCCGGAGAACTTCGGCGAGAAAGGTACAGAGATGCAAAATAAGGTCGATCAGGAGCACCAGATCGCCGTTTTCATCGATCTCGACAATATTGCGATCGGTGTCAAAGAAGCCAATATCAAGAAGTTGGATATCAACAAGATCCTCGATCGCTTGGTCGAAAAAGGAAAAATCACCGTCAAGAAAGCCTACGCAGACTTTACCTCCTGGAGTCAGTACAAAGTTCCCTTTCACGAGTGTGCAGTAGAGTTGATCGACATCCCCATGAGGAAAATGTCGGGCAAGAACAGCGCGGATATCAAAATGGTTGTCGACGCTCTGGAGTTGTCCTACACCAAGGACCATGTCGACACTTTTGTTCTCGTTTCAGGTGACAGCGATTTCTCACCGCTGGTTTCCCAGCTTCGAGAAAACAACAAAAAGATCATTGGCATCGGTGTCAAAAAGTCGTCCAGCAATTTGTTGATCGACAATTGTGACGAGTTCATTTTCTACGAGGATCTTGTCCGAACCAAAAAGAAGCGCGCACGTTCCACCACCAAGGCGCCCGCCAGAAAGCTCACCAAAGATCAGATCGCAGCGTTTCGTCTGCTTCTTGGATCCATTGCCGCACTTCAGAGAGAAAATTACGAAATCATCTGGGGTTCAATGGTCAAGCAGACGATGAAGCGCAAGCAGCCAACCTTCAGCGAGGAGTATCACGGTTATTCCCACTTCTCGAATCTGCTTTTGGACGCTGAGAAAAACAATCTGATCAAGGTCCACAGGGATCAGCGCAGCGGAACCTACATCATCGATGAACTGATCGAGGACGACGTTTGATCAGGTAGTCGGAGTTTCGCAGTTTTCCTGATGGATGGATTCTCCACTGATCGGTTGGAATGCGGTCAGTTCACCACCGTAGACACAACCACTGTCAAGGCACAGCGCGTTTGTGTGGCGGTGCCACCCCAAGCGAGCCCAGTGACCAAAGAGATAGGTCCGCGGATGGTTTTCTGGCTTGATCATGGAGTACCAGGGAGCGAGATCTTCAGGGGCGTCCTCAGGTGGGCCTGTATATTCACCATGAGGAATCGAAGTCTCGAGGTTCATACAGCGGATTCGCGTCAGGACGCTGGCGGTCTCCCAGACTCTGGATTCGTCTTTCTTGTACCAATCCCATGAGGTGGACCGGCTGTGGGCGTGGAGTTGCTCCAGTCTTTCTCTCGTCTCTGATTCTGACCATGCAGGATGGACCCCGGCATGGATCAGTCTCCACGTGTCTGGCTTCGGTTGTTCAGGTTGGAGATCGAGAGCAAAGGGCTGCTGGCTGAGCCATTCTTCCCAGGGGTGACCTTGCGGTAAGTCGAGAAGAGCTTCTGTACGATCGCTGGGGCGTGGAGTGGATTTCCCTTTTCGACAAGCCAGCAGGTGAAGGTCGTGGTTGCCCAGTGTCACAGACACGCGTTGGGTATTTTCCAACATGAAGCGCATCACTCCCAGGCTGTCAGGGCCCTTGCCCACGAGATCGCCGATAAACGTCAGATGGGCCTTGGGTTGCCGGTCGTCGATCTTTCTCAGTAACTCCATGAGCGTATCATGGCACCCATGAACGTCACCGATGATCCACGAATCGGCAGGAATCGCTGGGATCGTTGAATCTGAATCAGCGGGATCTTGCGACATACGACCTCATAAAAATCGCCGGGAGCCTCGGCTCCCGGCGTAAATCAATGACCCTGGCACGATTCGAACGTGCGACACCCGGCTCCGGAGGCCGGTGCTCTATCCACTGAGCTACAGGGCCCAAAATCGTGGGGAAACGGTTCGACTCAGATCGGGCTTTTCACCCAAGAGGCCGAGCATGAGGTTTTAGCAGATTCCAGTCAGCAGGTCCAGCGCACTGGAGACTTCAGAACTCTTATGGCACACTCTGGCCATGCAAATTCTGCTTAAAAATGTATCGATGCAGGGTGGTTTGTTGCTTCTGAGTGCCCTCTTTTTTCAGAGTTGGCTCTCAAAACCTGCCGGAGAAGCCCTTCCATCAATCACCGGTTGGTTGACGGTGAGTCAGTGTGTCTTTCTGGCCGCCGGTTTGGTCTTCGACAAGATTCAGAACAGGCTAGGAAAGTATGGCCTCTTCCCGCTGGTGATCTTTTTTACCTTTGCAATCAGTTGGTGGATGGATCAGTCCGCCCTCAAAGTGGTGGCTATCGGTTTGGCAGGGCTGCACGGATTTCTCGAGTTGTTATGGTTCCTTTTGGGCAGGATCAAGAGGGGGGGAGGAGCCCTGCTTCTGCTGCTGTTGTTGATCCCTATTCTGCTGGGGGCCTATGCTTTGCAATCTCCCAGGGTGTTGGCGACCGGCGACACCATCGAGCCTCTTCATGCCCTCTTTACGGCGGTCAGTGCTGTCACCGTCACCGGTTTGACCGTTATCGATGTCAGTTCCACCTTTTCTAGCGAAGGTCAGTGGATTCTTCTGATTCTGATTCAGATGGGTGGGCTTGGAGCCATATCCCTGTTCCTGCTGTTCATGTCTTTTTTGGGTGATGGTTTGGGATTGCGTCAAGGAAGAGCAGTCCGCGAAGCGATGGACGGCATCGATCCTGCCTCGTTGAAGTTCATGGTTGGGACCATATTCCTGACGACGCTGGTCTTTGAAATTTGCGGATTTCTACTCTTGACCCTGACCCGTTGGAATGAAACAGGCCACTGGTCACTGTCATTTGATGACCTGTTTCATTCCATCAGCGCTTTTTGTAACGCCGGATTTTCTCTTCAGGCTGATTCATTGGCTTCGATGGATTTTTACTCGACGATGATTTTGGCGTTTCTGATTATCATCGGCGGTTTGGGATTCCCTGTTTTCAAGGAACTTTACCGAAGGATCCAGTCCCGCTCGAAGCGAATCGGGACCCATGTCTACCTCTCAGTGGGCATGTCTTCCCTGCTCTGGATAGGCGGTACAGCATTGCTCATTCTTGGGGGGCTGGGGTACGAAAGTCTGTTTTGGAGCATCACCGCGCGCACGGCAGGTTTTTCAATTGGTCCTATGGATGCTTTGACTGATTTTTCCATCTTTGTTTTGATCATCCTGATGATCATCGGGGCATCCCCGGGATCCACAGGAGGAGGACTCAAGACTTCAACAATCGCAATTCTCATGATCGCTCTGGTTCAACAGATCCGCGGCAGGAAACAGGTCCAGCTCCTAAAAAGGGCACTTTCAAATACACTGGTTCGAAGTGCCATGGTTTTGACGGTGGTGTATGTCTCTGCATGGATTCTTCTTTCGGGAATTCTTCACCTCACCGAAAGCGAAGCACTTGATTCCGGGCAACTGAGTCAGCAACAGCTCCTTTTTGAAGCCACCAGTGCGTTGGGAACTGTGGGATTGAGCCTCGACTCGACATCCTTGATCAGCGAGCAAGGCCTTTGGTTCCTGATGGCAGGAATGATACTTGGCCGTATCGGGCCCTTGGCCGTCATCGTCATCCTGGCCTCATTGCCGCATGGCCAAAGTCGTGCAGAGAGACCGGAAGCGAAAGTTATGCTGGGCTGATTACTGGAGTTTCTGAAGTTTGGCGAGATCTTTCAGCTCACCCAACAGATAAAGTTTGTCACCCTTTTCCAGAATCGATTCTGCCGATGGAGTCAGGACCCGGTCCTCAGTGTCTCCGAATTTGACGAGGCAAATCAGGTTGGAGTTGTAATCCTTGGGAATGTTGAGTTCACCCAGAGGTTTACCCTGCCATTTTTCGGGTGTACCCATGCAAATCAAGCCCTGCTCAGGAGACAAAGGTGGAAACTGGACTGCACCGGGGCGAACGGCTTTGCGACCGATGAATTCTGCAGCAGTTTTTTCAGGTGAAAAAACGTCTGCCGATTCGATACCCAGTTTGGCGAGAATCTTTTCAGTTTTCTCGTCATGTGCCCGGCACAAGATGCGGAAATCAGGATTGGTGGCCCGAATCTCTTGAGCGACACTGGCCAGTTCGATGACTGGCAGGGTGTTTTCTCCAATAGCAATCACGGCAACATTGAGTCCTTCGAAGTGCTGCTGCAACTGACCTTCGTCGTCGAGATCCAGATCGAGGATCAGGGCGTCGTCACAGAGATCTTTTACGGCTTCTACTTTTTTCGGATCCTTGTCCAGGACACGAATGTGGATTGTATTTTCGCACTTCAGGGAATTCAGTGTGCCAACCAGTGCATTTCCAAAACGACCCAGGCCAAAGATTCCGATGTTGATTTGACTCACGAATCCTCCTAGAAGCCTGTGCTTTTGATCAGGTCCAACTTCAGAATGCGAAGTCGATTGGCGAACTGGGTGACCTTGTCCCGGTTTTGAGGGGACAGGGAGAGTTCCCTGTTCAATTGTGAAAGTCGTTGGTCCATTTCGAGAAGCAGTTCTGTTCTTTTGGCTCCCGTGACTTTACGAGTCATCAAGGTGCGGACGTCTGCCATCCATTCGTCCAGCTCATCCGTATTGATGGGACCTTGCTGCTGGGATGCCAGATCGGATGAGGTCGCGACAATGGGGTTCAGGTGACGCGCCAATCTGCGGTTGCTGGAGTGGGGGAATTGTTCGACAAAAGATTCTGCCTCTCCCGACTCCAACCATTGCGTCAGTTCGCCATCGGAGACTGGATCGCCGGATTTAATTCTTGTGAGAATCTGAAATGTCACGTCGTCAGATTGCTTCTGGCGGTTTTCAATCATTTCAAAATGGCTGACTTGGTCCGGTGATATCTGAAGGGACTGCCCTCCAGGGAGGGATACATTGATTTCCCCCTTTTGCAGATCAGTGTCGTTGACGTCAAAGGTGGATCCATCCTTCAGATGAAGGCGGGTCAGAGACTCTGGCTGTACTTTTTCTTCGGCAACTAACATTGCGAAATCTTTCAGGGCATTTCGCGCAAGAATCAGCGGATCAACCTTGTGGGATTCGGGTCTTCGGGAATTGACTGCCGAGGATTCGGAGTTGGAAACGGGCTGATTAAGACTGGTCTCTGCAGAAACCTCCGGCTGGACCCACTCCACTTCTGGCGGACGGCTGGTCAGGAACTGCAACAGGATGGCTCCGGTTACGATGGAGGAAATCAGATACAGACGGGTCATCGGTGCAGGCTTTCCTGAAACTGTTTTTGCCACAGAATTTGGGTCTCCTTGTGGATGGGAGTGTATCCGGAAG
>JAPOLY010000053.1 GCA_029976805.1 bacterium | reverse complement strand
CTTCAGGGCGAGATCGCACAACTGAAAGAGCAGATCGCCCAGCTGCAGTCGATGCTGGGAGAGAGGGGCGGCATGCGTGCGGGTCCCGGTGGAGCTGCCATCAGGGTCGAAGAAGTGCCCAGGATGGGAGGGCTGTTTATCTCCGAATCGAGACGCATGGGAGCTGACGGACATGACCATCATGAGCACGGACACGATCACGACAGACACGATCACGACAGACACGATCACGCTGAATGGCATTTTGACGAACGCCATTTTGAGGGTGATTTGCCCATGATTTCGATGGAGTTCCGTGATGAATCCCGCTTCGGCAGAAGGGGAGAGCAATTCCGTCAACGTCAGGGGCGTGATGGGGGAATGAACCGCAGGGAGATGTCCGGACGCAGGCCCATGCGGGGCATGAACCCCCGCATGCGGAATCTTGCTCCGCGCTGGAATCAGGGAATGACACCCGTTATGCCGCGTGGACTCGCTGCCCGTCAGGGTATGGGAGCGATGCGTGGGGGGGCTTTCCCCAGGGGTGTGATCATGGGTCGAACCGGAGCCATGCCCGGGATGCAGCCGTGGGGACCTCAGGGAGGAATCGTTGTCATCGAGCCGGGCATGGGGCGCGGCGAAAGGATGTTCCATGGAGCGGATGGGGATTTCGCCATCTTCGGTGAAACCGGTGCCGGTCATTCCCGATGCTGCGGCTCGGAAGAGTGCGGCGAAGAAAAGGAATGCCCTTACCTGAAGAGTCAGTGTGAGGAAGATTCCGACTGCTGCGGCTCTGAAGAGTGCGGCGAAGAAAGGGAATGCCCTTACCTGAAAAATCAGTGTGAAGAAGATTCCGACTGCTGTGGCTCTGAAGAGTGTGGCGCAGAAAAAGAATGCCCCTACATGAAAGAGCGCGACTCAGAGTGTTGTGGTGACGACGGTTGCTGCAAGGGTGAAAAGGAATCGGAGTATCACGGCCATGACCATGGCGGCTTCGGGGTTGAAGAAAAATCGGGAACCAAAGTCATCATGATCCGCAAGGAATCAGGTGATTCAGGCGATATGTGGAAAGAACTTCTCGATGCCAGAGTTGAGGCTTCTGAATCCGCTTATGAAAACGCTCTGGGTAGCACCCAGATGATCGTTGAAATGATTTCGGACTCTCTTCCTGAAGATCTGGATCTCAAAGGTGATGTGGATATCCAGATTCACACCGACATCGAAGGCGCCGATCTTCCTCCAGGTATGGAGGAAGAGCTGAAAGAGATGCTCGAGAAGATGATGCTCGAGGTCGAAGTGGAGATGAAGGAAACGGGCAAGTCCGGCAAGAAGCGGGCCGCTGAGAAGGAGTCGCAGGAAGAGTCGAAAAAGAAGTCGGCCAATAAGAAGAAGTCTGCCAATAAGAAGAAGGCAGCCAATAAGAAGCAGGCGGCCAATAAGAAACAGGAAGCCCAGAAAAAAGCAGCGGAGAAGAAATCTGCCGAGAAGAAGAAATCTGTGAAGAAGGATTCCAAGTCAAAGGAGTCGAAGAAGAAGCAGAACCGGAAAAAGGGTAACGGTGCGGTCAAAAAGGCCGAATCGGGCAGTTCTCTTGAAATCCGGGTCCGCGAGCTCTCCAGATTGGGAGTTCCCGTCTTTTAGACCTGTTGAGAATACGGTTACAGCCTCATTGACGAGATTTCGTGTGAGAAGCGGGTCCCACATGAGAATTTCAGGCTGTAATTTTGGCCTCCCCCGGACGGTCCGGGGGAGGCTTCTTTTTTATATAAATCCATTATTTTTAAAGGTTTATGGAAGTTTCTCGGCGTGGGCCAGTCGCTCCACCGGATTCTTTTTGGAGGTCTACGGGGATTTTTTTCAAAAAGTTCTCAAGTAGACTTCAGCCACAGCCGATGACGAAGGTACGCATGAATCTCTCACCAGGATTCAATCCAGGGATCATTCCTTATGGGAAGCGTCGCCAGCAGGGCCTCGAGACACCCTGCCAGTCGTTATTCTCACAGTCTCGGAGGGAAAGCAGGGATGGATGAGCACCGATCAAATTGAAGGTGTCGGCAGTACAGGGGAGTTCGACGAAGTGGAAGGCCCGGATCGTACGGCCGAACCCAGTGGGCCAAATGGCCCTGAGGGCCCGGATGGGCCTGACGTCGCCGGAGCAGCGGGAGAATCGAATGGTCCTGAGGAGAGCGGCAATTCGGGGGAAGTCTCACGCCCGAAAGACTCTGTGGAGGGGCCAACGGAAGAAGCCCGGCTTCTCGACAAGATTCACGAAATGGGCGAGCAACCATCTCCTGGGAGTGGCAAGTCGGAGCAGCGTATCGCCGAGATGTCAGAGGGCTTCAAGCCCGGAGATGCCGAGGCCCTGAAAGAGATGATCTCAAATCTGCTGAATGAGAAAATCTAGGACACACAGGTGTTCCCCCATTGAATCCAGAAGAAATGGACCCCGCTCGTTGGAGCGGGGTCTTTTTTTGTCATCCTGGGGATCAGTGCTGCATTGCATACTTCATTTCTGAGGTATTAGATGTGCCTTCGCAAACTGTGACCAGACCATAATTGGGGGAGAGAACGATGGCCGAGAACCAGGAAAATGAAGCGGGAGAAGCTGCGGAAGCAGAGACTCCGATTACCTTCGATGATTTCACCAAAGTCGAGTTGAGGACTGCAAAGGTTCTCGAAGTTGAGCCCCATCCGAAGGCAGATCGACTGTGGCTGCTGAAAATTGACGGCGGAGATGAGCAACGTCAAATTGTTGCCGGTGTTCGCTCTCACTACACCGCAGATGAACTTTTGGGGAAGACGATCGTCGTTGTCTGGAATCTGCAACCCGCCACGATTCGTGGAGTCGAATCGAAAGGGATGTTGCTTGCGGTCCAAGATGGAGAAGTGGTTCGTCTTCTGGGGCCGGATGGAAAAGTGTCACCCGGCTGTCGAGTCGGATAGGGGGACTGTTAGCCGTGCTGGTTCATCTTTCAGTGGAAGATCTGGGATTGATCGAACGGATCGAATTTGATCCGGGTCAGGGACTTCATGTCCTTACTGGCGAGACCGGGGTGGGCAAGTCGATGTTGCTCGCTTCAATGCAAATGTTGCGTGGCGAAAGAACCCGAAGCGACATGATTCGGCGTGGAGCGGATCGGGCTGTCGTACGTGGAATCTTTTCGTTGAATGAGCCCCTCGCCGAAAAAGTGGGCGAGCTTCTGGGCATCTCCATCGAGGACGGTGAATTGATCATCGAACGGGAGATATCCCGGGAAGGTCGCAGTCGCTGCCGAATCGATGGCCGTGAATCTACTGCCAAGGTGCTGAGAAGTATCGCTCCGTTGTTGATCGAAGTCGTCGGTCAGGGGCAGGCATTGACCCTGCTCAAATCAGACATTCAGCTCGACTTACTCGATCGCTTCGGTGGTCTGGTGCCGATGCAACAGGCACATGCGGTTGCATGGCATGAAGCCCGGGAGTTGGAAGAGCGCATTCACTCCCTGGAAGAAAATCATCGGGAGCGCAGAGACCGGGCTCTTTTTCTGGAACACGTCATTCAGGAGCTGGAAGAGGCGCAGCTGGAGAGTGGACAACGTGCTTCTCTGGAGCAAGAGCTGGACCTTCTGGAAGAACGGGATCAGGTCCTGGCGACAATTTCCAAAGCCAGGGCGAGCATTCTCGAAAACGACGGCGGAGTTCTCGACACTCTTGGTATCACCGAACGGGAGTTGCAGGGATTCGAGGCTTTGCATCCCGGGATTGCCAATCTGAGGGAAGCCAGTCTCCATTCACGAACTCTACTCGAAGAAGCGATGCGTGAAGTTTCCGCGTTGGAGTCCGATCTCGATATGGATCCGGTGGCTCTCGATCGCAAGCGGCGTCGTTTGGATGCCATCGTCACTCTTGAAGAGAAGTTTCATCGCACCGAAGAAAATCTGATCCGGTATCTCGATGAGTGCCGGGAAGAGTTGTCGAAGATCTCAGGGGATTCGGAAGAGTTGCCCCAATTGCGAGAAGGTCTCGAAAGGTGCATCGAGAGCCTCCAGAGTGGTGCACAAGAGTTGTCTCAAGCTCGGCTCAAGGTGATCGAACGATTGACCGGTGATTGCGCCCTTGAATTACAGGATCTTGGCCTGGAAAAGGCGAGGCTGACAGGGTTGCTCGAGCCCTTGTCCGAAAAAGACAGTTGGAAGGGCATGAATGAATCGGGTCTTGATCGTTTTCAGATCTGTTTCAGTGCCAACCCCGGTGAGCCTGTTCAACCCCTTTCACAAGTGGCAAGCGGTGGTGAGCTTTCAAGGGTGATGCTTGCGTTGCAAAAGACCCTCGCTTCCGTCTCCGGTACAGGCACTCTCGTGTTTGACGAAATCGACAGCAATGTCGGTGGGCGCATGGGTTTTGCCATCGGTCGCAAGCTTCGCGAAATCGGCGAAAGCCATCAGGTGATGTGTGTCACCCATCTTCCCCAGGTGGCTTGCCATGGCAGTCGGCAGCATCGGGTTTTGAAGTCGGTGGAATCGGGCGTTACCCGTACCTCTCTTCACGAGTTGACGGAAGAGGAACGCGTTAAAGAAATCGCTTCCATGCTCAGGGGTGATCGTGCGACCACACGTTCTCTGGATGAAGCCCGGGAGATGCTCTCCGAAGCGGAATCACTGGAGAACGTTTGAGTAACCGGGTCGAGCCGATGCTGAAACTGTCCTCTGTGACAGTCGAGAAGCCATGGGGTGGGACCCGTCTCAAATCATTTTTCCCGGAGCAGAATCTGCCATCAGACAAGTTTGGTGAACTCTGGCTGGTTTCGACAGTCGGTGCAGAACGTTGCCATTCGAAGATCGTCGGGGGTGATTATTCGGGACTGACTCTTCGGGAGTGTCTTTTCAGGAACCCCGAAGCGATTCTTGGCAAGAGTCTTGCACAGGAGCTGCCAGCCGGTGATTTTCCGCTGCTCTTCAAATGGATTGATGCCTGTGAAGATCTTTCAGTTCAGGTGCATCCCGATGACTCGCTCGCCCGGAAATTGGGTTTGGGGGAGAACGGCAAGGAAGAAACCTGGATGATTCTGGAGGCCGAATCCGGGGCCACCGTTCGTGCAGGATTTTCCAGTGGTTGGAATATGACACGGCTCGCAGATGCGGTCACTGCTGGAGAAGACATATCTGGATCACTTCAGCGGTACCCCGTGCAAAAGGGGGATCTTCTTCATATTCCCCCCGGCACCGTTCACTCCATCGGAGGCGGAGTTCTTCTCGCAGAGATTCAGCAACCGAGTGATGTCACCTTTCGTATTCATGATGGAGAGACACTCGGACTCGATGGTCAACCTCGGGAGTTGCACCTTGATATGGCTGTCAAAACCTCGGCTACCGAGTCGCCTCATTATTGTGAAGAGAAAGAACTCTCCCGAAATGTCTGGCACCAGCGAGTAAACCCTGTCGCTTATCAGATCACCGAACTCCATGGCGAGTGGAACGGGCCTGTACCACTTCCGGCAGAGGGGTGCTCCATCTTCACCTGCCTCTCTGGAGAGGCTTCGCTGGCCAACGGGATTGAGGGAGGGCAGGAGATTCTCAAGGCTGGTGATGTCCGCCTGATCCTGCCGGGAACGTCTTCTCTCAGCCTCAAGACTGGGGGAGAGGGGTGGTTTGCACTGTTTTCTCCAAGGAGCGGCCTCGTTGACCCCTGAGCGGTGAGTGGCTACCATCACCGTTTACCCGGGGTTCACGGGGAAGGACCTTCAGCCTGTCCCGCTGCAAGGTCCATGAGGAGCCCGGGATACCCAAGGAGGAGCAATCCCAATGAACAGAGCCCGTCGGCGACCCCAGAGTGGGCGCACCGGGGGCGGCAACGACCGCGACCCCGATGAGAGACAGCCCTATCGCCCGCAACCGAAGAAGGGGGCACACCCCGCCGTTGTGGTGGTGACCTTGGTTCTTCTGGTGGGGACCGTTTCGATGTTTGCTTTCAGCTACATCAACCGTCCGACCGAACCGGTGAGGGTGATCGAGGAATCGACTAACGATAAAGAGTACCGGGTGATCCAGAAGGACATTCAGCGCTCCAACTCTCTCGCGAGAGAAGTGGTTCAAAACAGGAATGACTGGGAATCCAAAGAGTTCTCCCGAAAGTGGCAGAAGGCGATGGATTTCTCCAGTGCGACGCAGCAAAAGTTGCGCGAGATGCTGGCGGAAGTTCGTAATGAGGACGGCACACTGCCGCCAGAGTATTCCGGGTACAATTCCGACTTCACCCGCATTCAGACGATCATCGGTGACTTGGCCAAAGTGGCACCGATGTTTACCGATGACGAGGAGTAGCCTTGTCCCAACGCAGAGCACCACGATCCGGGAACCAGACCCCCAGAGCCGCAGCACCTTCCAGGCAACCGCAAAAGGTCGTTCGCCCGGAAGAGGATGACGATATCGACATGGGTGATCTCATCGTGGGTCTCGTTGCTCTGGTGGGACTTCCGGTGGTGACTTTGGTGATTCTTTCATTTTTGGGAATGCCCTTCGGGGGGACGTCTGAAATGAATAGCCAGCAGGCGGATGTTTATCGGGGGCTCGACAAACACGTACCCCCGATGACCGATGCTGAGGCGGTCACTATTCTCAATCGTTCAAAGTTCTGGATTGATGACCGTGCCAAGGATTACATGAAGCGATCCAGGGCTACCGAGGACAATTCCATCAAGAATTATTGGCAGAGTGCTGCCAAGAAAGTCCTCGGAAAGGCAGAGGCTGATCTGAAGCGCATACAAAATAACCTGCGCAAAGATCCGAATGCTTCTGTGCAAATTCTCGACAGCGCCCAGCAGTATCTTTTGCAAATCGACACTCTCCAGGTGCAGATCCAACAGGAAGACCCTTTCCGTCAGGTCCGCTGATAGGACTTCGTTGGTGGATGGGCTTTTTTACCGAAGTGCCTGAATTCCCCAATAACCCCTCCAGATGAAGGATCTGCTGACCGTAGCGGCCGAAATTCGTACCTCGTCGTATCCTTATCTGGGAACGGTAGACGCACCTCAAAAGCGCAATAGAGCCCCGTTCCCGGGGAAGTGCGATGGCTTCTGTGCAAGCCGGAGAATGCATCAACGGGCGCTATCGTATCCTCCGTCAACTCGGAGCCGGTGCGATGGGAACGGTATTTTTGTGTGAAGACCTGACGCGTGTGAAACGCAAGGTCGCACTCAAGGTTTTGCGTTCCGATCGTCTCGAAGACTCCGAAGAATGGTCAAAGGTCGAATACGAGGCCCTGACCCGGTTGCGCCATCCCAATCTTGCAAAAGTCTACGACTTTGGAAGAGTTCAACAGAGCCATGACTGGTTCATCGTCAGTGAATTCATCCGTGGAGATGATTTCCTTGCCGCATCCACGTCATTTGAGGAATCCGAATTCCTCGATGTCGTCGTTCAAATTTGTCGAGCCCTCGAATACATCCATTCCCAGGGTTATGTCCACTTTGACATCAAACCCGACAACATACTGGTCACCCGAACACGGCAGATGGGAACAGATCAATCCTCGAAGGTCATTCAGGATAAAGCCGCCAATGGATCGACCGATCGTTGTCTGGGTCCCCCCATTGCCAAACTGATCGATTTTGGTCTCGCAGAAAAAGTCAGTGGTACCTTCGATTTCGCCATCAAGGGAACACTGCATTACGTCGCGCCTGAGATCATCGATGGCGGAACTCCGGACCGTCGTGCGGATCTCTATTCTTTTGGAGTTTCCCTCTTTCAGTTGATGACCGGGCGGTTGCCATTTGTCTCGCCGGATGGAAAAGCGGTGGGACGAAATGATGGTCGTTGGCGTGACGAGATTCGAAAAGATCTTTCAGGCGAATCAGAGTGGCTCATCGAGATTATCGTTCGCCTGTTGGAGAAGGACCCCCAGGCAAGATTTGGCAGTGCCCGTGAGATCATCCAGGCAGTCAGTGCTGGAGCAGGTCGTCACTGGCAGGTGGAAACTGAAGAGACACAGATCTCATATCTCTATTCAAACCGTCTGATCGGTCGGAGATTCGAACTGGAGCACCTGAGAGACGGAGTTGAAAAGGCTACGGGGCTTGCTCTTCGGGAGGGATCGGAGATTCCGACCATTGATCGCAGCCAACCGATACTTCTGGTCTCTGGTGAGATCGGTATCGGCAAGAGCCGACTGTTGGATGAATTCTCCCACCACTTGAAGCTGAGAGAAATCCCCGTTTTTACGGGGCATTGTATTGAGGCATGTCAGGAAGCGTATCAACCTTTCCGAACCATTCTCGAGCAGATGGCACTCTCTACAGGACTCGATTCCGAAGCGTATCAGGAACATGCCTCACTGCTTCAACGAATCTGTCAAAAGTTGCCAGGGTCGACAGCAGATCCCTCGCAATCCACAGATCCCATCGGTTTCCAATTCATCGACCAACTCGCACGATTCATGGAAGAGTGTTCACGCGATAGACCATGCGTTCTGGTATTGAACAATCTGCATTGGGCTGATGATCCGACTGTCGCCCTTTTACAAAGGCTTGTCGAAAGAGTTCGTCACGAAGATTCAGGAAGTCGTTTACTGATCGTTTTGACGATGCGAGATGACGATCATCGATCCAAATCACTGATGGAATTTCTTGAAGATAATTCCGAGGCGGGGTCACTGGATGAACTGAGTCTCAAGCGATTTGGTCGCCCTCAAATTGCAGAGCTGATTCAGCATGTTTTGCAGATTGATGCGGTGCCCTCGACCTTCCTCGATCGCCTTGAGGAGCGCACAGCAGGGAATCCCCTGTTTATCGTGGAAATGCTCAAAGTGTTACAGGAAGAGGGGATCATTCATCGTGATTCCGAAGGCTGGAGCATTCGTGGTGGTGGAGAACTCTCAAGAGTGGAATTGCCGGTGGGGATTCACCAGGTATTGCACCGCCGCATTCGGGTTCTTAACGGAGGAACACGAAGCCTGTTGAGACTACTGGCACTCTATGGCCGCCCCGCACCTGTGAAATTACTGGATTCTGTGGAGGGTTTGGGCGAATCGCTACGTGACGACCTGAGGGAGTTGGACTCCAGGGGAATGGTTTCCAGAAGTCTGGAGACCGGGAGACCGACTTACTCGATTCCCCAGCCCAAACTGCAGGAAATCATTCTCCGTGATTTGCCTCCCGCTGAAGAGAGACGTCTTCATGGCTTGCTGGCAGACAGCCTCTCTGCATTTCATGAAGAGGATCTGTCTCCCGTCCATGAAGAACTGGCATTTCATTACCAGCGCTCTGACGATCCCGGGAAAGCGATGAAACATCTCCTCGCTGCGGGGGAGGCTTTGCAGAAGATCCATGCACACGAAAAAGCTCTGGAGCACTTTCAACAGGGATTACAAAGGTTGCAGTCAATAGATGACCAACCCCATGAGTATTTGGCGATCCGAGAAAAGATCGGTGATACCGCCATTGCCTTGGGACTACTGGATTTAGCCAGAGAATCATTCCAGCGGATGGAATCACACTCTGTCGAACGTGAGTTGCGTTGCAGCGAAACAGATCTCTATCGCATTCGTGCATTGAGAAAATTGGGAAAGATAGAAGAGATCGTGGGCGATTACCCTGCGGCATTACGGTGGCTGCGGGAATCCGCGGACATGGTGGTACGACTCGATCCCGAGGACAATCATCGTGAACAGTTGCGAGTACTTGGATCTCTGGCGTGGATTCAGCATTGTACCGGTGACCATGAGAAGGCACTGAGTATCAGTGCTGAAGGTCTCGCACTGATGGGTGAAGAAGATTCGAGTGCTGAGAAGGCACATTTTCTGACCACGATCGGTCATGCTTCCCATTGCAGGGGCGAGTACGACCAGGCCATCGATTTTCAAAAACGGGCTCTGGAAATTCATGAGGGACTCGAAGATTCGGCGGGTATTCGACGCACGATGAATGCCCTGAGTGGAGCGAAACTGGCCGCAGGTCATATCGACGAAGCACTCGATCTGATTGACCAGGTCATGAAGTCGTCTGAAGAAACCGGTGACAAGGCTGGGCATGCGATGTGTCTGCACCAGCATGCTGTAGCCCTGTTGCGGTGTGGTGATCTTGAGTCTGCATATCAATTGGCAGAGGCCTCTGCCGAGATGAGTGGGCAATTGAAGATGCGTTTCCTGCGTAATCGGAATCATTTTCTGCGTGGGAAAATTCGACGATTAATGGGAGACCTCGAGGGTGCGGAGAGTGATCTCTTCAGAGCTTTTGGTGTTTATTCAAGAAGTGGCAAAGGCAGTTGGCTGATGGAGTGCATGATCGAATTGTGTGCACTTCATATCGATCGCTCAGATACAGCCAAGGCTGAGCAAATGATTGAGCACATCCAGCGTGTGGAAGGGGTAGAGTCCAACCTTCCACTGGCTCTTGAAATAAACTATTTGGAGATCTGCAGCGATCATCTGAAAGGCACCAGATCAGAAGATCTGATTTCGCGATTGAAAGAGCTTGAGAAAAAAGCGCGCGACCGTGCAGCACTCGATTTGAGAATTCGCGTGCTGACAAATCTCGCAGAACTTCAAATTGAGTTGCGCCAGTTGGACGAGGCTCGTCAGAGTTACCACCGATGTGATCGATTGCATCAGGCATTTTCAGAATCACTGCCCGGTCCTCTGAGGCCGATTTATCTCGAGAGTCAAAAAGTGGTGGCACCACTGGAGGGTGGGCATCAGGTCCCTGAGGTGAGTTCTGTGGATGTGGGCAGCGAGGATTCCTGTGAAGCGGGTGAAGAGATCCATGATTCACCCGTTCCAGAAAAATCCCGGAGCCTTGCAGATGACTTTCAGTCGACCGAGTTGGTTCGTGTCAGCCGCCTCTTGTCTGAAGCAGCAGCAATGCCGATGCCCCGGGTCATGATTCCCAAATCTTTGGCTGCTTTGGTGCGCGCATTCGAAGGAAAGCAGGGCTGGATTCTGATCCGTAAAGGGGACGCCATTCATGTTGCTTGTGGAGTGGATGGGAAAGGCCAACCCCTGAAGGGCCATCAGGAGCGGATTGCACTGCCATTGGTGGAGGAGATCTGGAACAGTGGAAAGGGTCTTGTAGCCCCCAGAATTGTAGACGACCCTCGAACTCAGACTCTCGAATGCCTTTATCGCAATGGTGTCAGCAGCCTTTGCGTCATGCCCCTGAAATCTGAGGGCTCCATTCGTGCTCTGCTTTATATTGCCGATTTGGATGGTCGCCGGGTGGATTCATTGCAGGGTCGGGCGGTTCTGGACGCCCACTGTGGTCTGTTGGGTTTTCTTCTTCCCCGTACACAGCCGGTTTCCGCAAAATCCTGATCTTGGAACTCTCAGCGGTTATCCTGTAGCCATGAGAGTTGCTTCCCTGACCTGCTCCAATACTGAAATTGTCTGCGCCCTCGGCCTGTCCCATCAACTGGTCGGTGTCGATGATCATTCAGATCATCCTGTCGCCGCATTGGAGGGGCTGACACGTCTGGGGCCGGACCTCAGCATCGATCTGGACCGCCTGGCCGAACTGAAACCGGATCTGACTCTGGCATCTTTGACGGTGCCGGGTCATGAGAAGGTGGTCGATGGAATCCTTCAGCTCGGTCTCGATCACATCGCCCCGGATCCACGCTGTATCGATGATATCTATCGCGACATTCGTCAGATCGCTTCTCTGTTGGAAGTTCCATCACGGGGAGAAGCCCTGATTGGTTGGATGGAAAAAGGGCTCGAGCCGGGAGAGAGCGAGATCGATCCGGTCCCGGTGCTGGTGGAATGGTGGCCGAAACCGGTTTACGTTCCGGCGCGTCATTCCTGGGTCAATCAGATGCTGGAACTGGCCGGCGGGTTCAATCCGTGGGCAGAGTCGGAAGGGCACAGTCGGGAAGTCTCCCCGGAAGAAGTGACCTCCAAAGATCCGCAGGCGGTGGTGATCTCCTGGTGTGGAGTGGATGCCCATCAGTACAAGCCGGACAAAGTGATCACCCGCAAGGGTTGGGAATCGGTCACGGCGGTCTGTCAGGGCCAGGTCCTCGGAATTCCGGAAGCGTATCTCGGAAGGCCGGGACCGCGCATCGTCGAGGGGGTACGTCGATTGAGGTCTCTGATCCGTTCAGTTTCCAGGGGAAGTGCCTGAGGCCCGGTGGGAAATTCCGTATCTGCGGGCATAATGAGGCCTTGGTTGGAAAAGTCATGGAGTCCCTCAAATCGGGAGAGCACAGATGAAAAAAATTGACTGGTGGTATCACCGCAATGGTTGAACGTCTTGCAAGAAAGCCCAGGAGTTCCTGGGTGACGAAGTGAAGGTCAAAGAACAGGTCGATGCCAAGAAAGTTCGCCTGGGAGTGGATGAGGCTTTGGAATTGGCTTCAAAGGCGAACCAGGTGATCGTCGCCCGCGGTAAAAAAATCGTGGAGCACGACATGAAGAAGGATCGTCCATCGGATGAAGAATTGACCAAGGGCATCATGGGTCCCAGCGGCAATCTGCGTGCACCGACTCTGGTGGTGGGCAAGAAGATGCTGGTCGGGTTCCATGAGGATGTTTATCAGGAAGTGATCGTTAACTGAGGGCAGGTTTGAGTGGGCATCTTTGATCGTGATTACATGCGTGACAGTGGATCGGGCAGTGGACCCCTGAGTCGCCTCTCTGGGTTGCAACTGGTATTGGGGATCAACGTCATCGTGTTTCTGGGCTGGTATCTTCTGCCCCGTGAGATCATGGCCTACCACTTCATGACGAGTATGGCTCACGTCAAAGAGTTGTATTTGTGGACCTTGTTGACGGCTGCGTTTTCCCATATGGATTTGTGGCACTTTTTGATCAACATGTTGGTGCTTTTTTCATTCTCGGGGCCTTTGGAAGCCCGCTGGGGAAAGCGCAGATACCTCAGTTTCTATCTTGGAGCTGCGCTCTTCTCGTCGATTCTCCACTGCAGCATGGCATTCTTCGGTTTCCGGGATGTTCCTGCACTGGGTGCGTCTGGAGCGGTCTGTGCCATGACCACTGCGTTTGCCATCTATTACCCGAAGGCCGTGATCTACCTTTGGGGAATCCTGCCGGTGCCAGCGTGGTTGCTCGTCGGTGGATTTGCACTCTTTGATATCAAGGGGTTGGTTGATCAGGCCAGCGGTGGAGGCGGAAATATTGGCCATGCCGCACATCTGGGTGGAACCGTATTTGCCCTCATCGTCATTGGTGTCATCGCAGGCAACCTGTTACCACGGGGCGGTTCCGGGAATACCACCGTACGGCGCATGACGTCGGCGACCGGCAGGGCTCCATCCGATTATTATCCCCAGCCAAGTGCTCCAGCAGAACGGGACCTTGATGAGGAAATGCGTCTCGATGAATTGCTGACCAAAGTCAGCCGTTCAGGGATCGATTCTCTCACCGATCAGGAGCGGGAAGACCTTCGTCGAATTGGTGAAAAACGCAGGGACAATTCTTGACCTGGTTTGCTGCACTGAAACGATTTTTTCGTCAGCGTCAACTTCGCCAGCAGGCCCGCCGTGAACTGCTGAAGCTTTTCGAGTCCGAGCAAAACCTTCGTGGAACCTCTCTCAAGTTGCACCATCGGGGACGATGCGACATCGTCGAACTGGAAGCCGATGGAGAATTAACCGCGTTCACTTTCCAGATCCTTCGGCACCCACGGCCCCACCCCTTTTCCAAGCAGCACCATCTGGTGGCGGAAAGGTGGCGATATGACCTCGAAACAAAAACCCTCGAACGGGCCGGTTCACTCAATTTGAGTCGGCTGAAGGGGGGAGATGGAGAACCGCCAGGGTCTTTTCCTTGACCGGAGCGGGGTGCCGAGGCGACCATGAGGGATCGTGCGGCTTGAACCGAACAGTGGTTTGCCGCAGGAGCAGATTCTGTCAGCCTGAAAGTAGGATCCCATGGAACTTCTGAAAGAACTGTGCGAGGCCCACGGTGCCCCCGGTTTTGAAGACAACATCCGAGCCATCTTCCGCCGCGAGATCGAACCTTTCGTCGATCGCATCGAAGTCGACGGTATCGGCAACTGTATTGCGATCAAGGAAGGCAAGCCGGGCAGTCCCAAAGTGATGCTGGCGGGGCATCTCGATGAGATCGGTTTCGTCGTCAAGCACATCGATGACAACGGCTTTTTGCGCTTGTCTCCATTGGGAGGTTTCGACCCGAAGACCCTGATCGCCAAGCGCGTATTGGTGAACACCAGTCACGGAGAGCAAATCACCGGGATGATTGGCTGTAAGCCGATTCACATCATGACTCCTGAAGATCGTCAAAAGATGCCGACGGTTCCGCAGCTCTTCGTGGACGTCAGCCTGACCGCCGATGAAGCACGGGAGAAGATCGAAATTGGTGATCCGGTCACACTCAAGCAAAACTTTGAGACTCATGGAAGTCGCTGTACTGGCAAGAGTCTCGACAACCGCGTTTCCATCTACACACTCATCGAATCGGTCAAACGCTTCAGTAACGAAAATGTCTCCGTGTACGCGGTGGCCACCACTCAGGAAGAAGTGGGATTGCGCGGAGCGATGACCGCTTCTCACCGGATTGAGCCCGATTGTGGCGTAGCTATCGATGTGACTCTGGCCTGCGATATCCCCGGAGCGACCGATCACGAACAGATCTCCGCTCTCGGCAAGGGAGTGGCGATCAAGATCCATGACAGCTCGAGCATTTCGAATCCGAAGATGGTGCGGGCGATGAGGAACTTTGCCCGGGAGAAGGAGATTCCATTCCAGATGGAGATCCTGACCGCCGGGGGGACCGATGCTGGAGGCATTCAGAGAGGGGGATCTGCGGTACCTGCGATCACTCTTTCGGTGCCGTGCCGTTACGTTCACAGCGTGGTCGAGACCATCGACTCGGTGGACCTTGAGGCGACCGTGGCATTGTTGACGGAATTTCTCAACAACGCCCATGAAGTGGACCTCAGTTACGATTCCTGAGTTTTCTCTTCAGTTTTGAACCAGAAGATCAGGCTGGTATCCCCATAGCGCCGTCCCTCTCGGGCTTCAACTCCCGGCGGGGGCGGCGCTGTTTCTTCCCGTGACGGGTGTTCCATGACGAGCCAGCCTCCCGGCTTCAGCCAATCTCCCGAAGCCAGCTCTTGTGCGAGCTTCCATGGTTTGGACAGGGGACCGTGATAATCGGGAAAGGGCGGGTCGATCAGGATCAGATCGAAGGGTTCACCGGGAGGTTTGGGACCCATTTGATAGGCGTCCCTTTCGTAGATCTTGCATTGGGCTTCGATCCCCAGGTCCCGTAAATTTCTTCTGAGAAGACTCACCACTTCACGGGTATTTTCCACATGCACCGTTTGGCGGGCTCCTCTGGAGACCGCTTCGATACCCACAGCACCCGAACCGGCAAAGACATCGAGAACCCTGCTTGCCGGAACTTCATCCTGAAGACGATTGAAAAGGGATTCGCGTACCCGGGTACGCATGGGACGGACCACCAGCCCTTCGGGAACACGAAGGGTGCGTCCTTTGAGGGAGCCACTGCTCAAGCGGATGTTTCCATGTCGGGGCATGTTGACTGGGTCGCCCTATGTCGTACGTCTAATTGACGAGACGGTTGTCGGAAGCGGCGAGTCTCTTGGCGAGGATTCGGGCCATATTGAGAATCACCTTGTAGGCGACAATGTTTCCTTCATCGAGAAGTTTGCGGAACGGCTCAGATGGAATCTTTTTCAATCTTCCATCCTCGACACACATGACGGTGGCGGAGCGTTTTTCGCTGCTGATCAGAGACATCTCACCAAAGAAACTCAGCTGCTCGAGGCGGCCGAGAACCTCATTCCGGTTTCCGGACTTGAGAACCTCAAATGCACCGGCGCTGATGATGTAGAAGCCATCCCCTGGAGTATCCTGAAGAACGACGGTGTCACTCTTCTTGGCCTCGATATCCTCCGCGATTTTCAGGAGGTTCTGAATTTCGGTTGGGGCCAATCCCTCAAACAAGGGCACCTTTTCGAAGCTCTCGGTGTAATCGGTCATGATATCTCCCATGTGGATTCTGGAGGCCTCCGGGACCACGCTCCTTTAAGAGGGCATAGCCATGAAGGCCTTTCCGACGAATCTTCAGAGTATCCGGGCCCCGTTACCTTCGCAACGTCAGCAAAGATACTGCGGAGTGGTTTTCGGGGTTCAATCGGTCTGATAAGGCTCAGGAGGACGATTCGGAGGCGGCATCCCACCAGGGGTTGAGGTCCGGGGGTAGGGGAGCCTCGAATTGCATCGATTTTCCTTCGATCGGATGTCGCAGGTGCAACTTCCATGCGTGGAGAGCGTGACGTTCAAGAATCGCTTCTGGCTGTTGACGACCCAGTTGGGACAGATCGAGTTTCTTTTCACGACCGTATAGGAAATCGCAGAGAATCGGATGTCCGATGGCCCTCAGGTGGACACGAATCTGGTGGGTTCTTCCTGTCCGAGGAAAGCAATGGATCCAACTGATGGGTAACCGCAGTTCTGGAAAGGTTTTGCTCAGTTTCCAAGCGGTAAAGGCTTGGCGGGCATCCTGATCATGGCGAACCGTCCACTTCTTGGTGTCTGTGAAAGACCTCGCCAATGGCAGGTCGATCTCACCAGAAGTTTCCGCGGGCTCTCCATGACAGAGAGCCAGATACTCCTTCGAGACTTCGCGATCATGGAATTGTCGGGAAAGTTCCCGGTGAGCAGCATTGGTTCGGGCAATCACCATGACCCCCGAAGTTTCACGGTCGAGACGATGAACGATGCCGGGTCGATCTTCTTCTCCGACCTCGCCGATGCCACTGGAATGACCGAGCAGGGCATTCACCAAAGTGCCTTCAGGGGGAGCCCCCGGTGCCGGATGAACGATCATGCCGGCTTCTTTGGAGATCACCAGGATGTGTTCATCCTGATAGAGCACTTCAAGGGGAACATTCTCTGGAAGGGGAGTGACCTGGGGCGGTGGAGGGGGGGTGAAGCAGACCTTTTCGTTCGCATTCAGCTTTCGAGAGGCTTTTTTCACCGGCTGACCATCGATGGTTACTCGACCCTTTTCGACGCAGCGTCTCAGGACTGATCGGGAATGATCGGGGTGTTTCTTCGCCAGCCAACTGTCAAGGCGCTCCCCGGCCTCGTCCCCGGTGACAGCGAGCTCTCGGGGGGGAGTATCCTGATCGGGGCCCGCTTCATTGGACCCCGAATGATCGAGCCCCGAACCGGTGGGATCGGAAGGAGGAGGGCCCTCAGCGACCGGAGCCACCGGTCTCTCCGGATTTTTCACCTTCTACAGGAGCGGGCTCTGCAGCAGCTCCATCAGAATCGGCCTCATTGGTTTTGACTGAATCGGGAAGATCCTCTGTGAGTGTCGGGGCGGCGGGGGTGACTTCCGGTTCGGTGACGGTCGTTTCAACGACCGTTTCTTCGACGACTTCCGGTTCAACCTCCGGAATCTCGGGCAGGACAAAAGTCTTGCCAGAGGCGATGGCGGTCGAATATTCCATGATGCGTCTCTCGATCAGGGCATCATTGGGAAACTTGCCTTTCGCCTGCTCCAGAACGGTCACGCTGGAATCGCGCAGGGCCTCATCTTCCTGTTCCCACAACCATGTGGCGACACGGGTGAAGGCGTAGGCTTCGACGGGTGTGCCCGAGAGCTGATCAAGAAGAGAAGGGTAGGACTGAACGACTGCTTCCGTCTCCTGGTTCAGGCAGGAGTCGATTTCGTTGTTCAGTTTTTGAAGTTTCTGTTCCTCGACCTTGTCGAGAACAGAGGGGAGTGCGAGTAACGCAACAATTCCCAAGACGACGATGATGATTAGATTGGAATTACTCTTCGCCGTTTCGACGACACCGGCGGTGGCGTCCTCGAGCGTTTTTTCCAAATCGGCTCCCTCACCATCAGTGGTGGGAGCTTTCTTGTTATCCGGGCGACCTGGTCCTGTCGTTGCCATGGTGGTGACTTCCCCTCAACTCCGTTTACGGGAGCGTCAGGATTCGACACCGATCCTGACGATGAGCCTGGTAACGTAGTGCTTGCCATCTCCATCGGGCATGCGTCTGACGAGGACTTCTGCGTACTCGTCGTTCTTAGAATAACGCAACTGGGTTTCTCCTGCATCGATACTGTCGGATTTGAACTCCCAGCCATGGTTGGGCATTTGCTCCTGATACCAGGCAGAAATCTCGTTTATCGGACGATCACCCCAGTAAATCACCTCTACAGAGCGCATCGGCAGGGGAGCATCCTGAAATTTCAGGTAGGACCAGGAGTTGGGATCGAGGTCGAATCCGAAGGGAGCAGGAATGTCATCGGGCTGGTGCTGTTCAACCACGGGAATCGATTCTTCAGGGGGAACGAGCCCTGCACACCCACTGACGAAGAGGGTGGCGAAGAGAGTGGCGCAGACCACCAGTGAAATCCCTGTCAGAGAACGCTGGAAACGATTTGCGGAAAGCAGTGATAGGGTCATGGTGACCTCCTGTTTGATCAATTGAGCACACAATCCGAGCGGCACGATCGAGTGCGGTTGCCTCTGCACCTCCCCGGAGGATAATCCGAAGTGGGCCCGGAGGCGAGAACCGGCTTACGATTCTCGTGGATTGGAATGGAGATGGGATTTCCTCTCCCCGGACCCGTCAGCCGACCTTGAATCGGCAGACAGTAGACACCTCCAAGGCCCCCGAATTGCAGTAAGGAAGACCGGATATGTCAGGTGCAATGCGGGAGTTGATCCGCCACCCGATCCGTACCCTGCTGATCTGCCAGGGGATCCTGTGGGCGATGACGCTGATGGTCGCCCCCGCAGCCATTCTGGAGGG